>JBEQSW010000285.1:0-35885 GCA_040348565.1 Myxococcales bacterium
CTCGCTGAGTGGTTCTCCTGGCCCGGTGCTCACGACCGGGGCGTGGTCTCAACATCACTGCGGTCGCGCCTATTCCCCACGACCGTCCCACTTTGTAGCCGAGCTTCGACTCGGTCGTTGCCAGTAGCGGTGCGCGACTCGAGGGCTTGACAGGCCTGGGCGCGATGTTTAGCGGAAAAATCGAAAGGAGACGCTTCATGCCAAAGCCAGTCGATCTCGGCCAGTCACGTCGTGCACAGTACGAGCACGGCGCTTTCCTTTCGAACGAAGCAGGGCCGAGCCACCATGGCAGCGCTGAGCCGGTGGCTAGCTACGCCGACTTTCCGAAGGGCGCGGCACCGTACTGGCGCAAGCGATACTGAATCTTGCGGATGCTCAGCCCGAGGAGCTGGGCGGTTTTGCGCGTAGAGCCGCCGACCGCCTCCATCGTCTTCAGAATTGCATAGCGCTCCAGCTCGAGCATGTTGGCTCCGGGAATGGCCGGCAGCCGCTGCTGAACGGGCTCGGTGCTGTGGAGCTCGGGCGGCAAGTGCGAGGCTTCGATGCATTCACCCGCCGCGAAAACGACGGCATGCTCGACGGCATTCTCGAGCTGCCGCACGTTGCCGGGCCAGTCGTAGGACGCGAGCACGGCAAGCGCGCCGTCCGAGAAGCGATTGGCCTGGCTGCCGTTGGCGCTGGCGTACTTCTTCAAAAAGTGGAGGGCCAGCGCCGGTATGTCGTCGCGCCGGTCGCGTAGCGGGGGCAAGTGCAGGCCAACGACGTCCAGGCGATACAACAAGTCTTCGCGGAAGCTGCCGGCGGCGACCAGTCGGCGCAGGTCTTGATTGGTGGCGGCCACGATGCGCACGTCGACTCGGACCGTCTCGTTGCCGCCCACTCGTTCGAAGGCGCGTTCTTGAAGGACGCGCAGCAGCTTGACCTGGAGCGCCGGAGAGATTTCGCCAATCTCGTCTAGGAACAGCGTGCCTCCGTTCGCTTGCTCGATCCGCCCGTGCCTGCGCTTGTCGGCACCGGTGAAAGAACCGCGCTCGTGCCCGAACAGCTCGCTTTCCAGCAGGCTTTCCGACAGCGCGGCGCAGTTCAGAGCAATGAACGGCCCCGTCGCACGAGGCGAAGCGCGATGAATGGCGGCGGCCACCACCTCCTTGCCGGTGCCCGATTCGCCAGTGATGAGCACGGTGGCCCGGCTGGGCGCCACTTGCGAAATGCTTCGGAAGACCTGCTGCATCTCGGCTGAGGTGCCGATGATGGTTTCGCAACCTGCAGTCGTCGGGCGCGGTGGCGGCTCGCTCAAGCGCCGCAGCTCGTAGGCGTTCAGCGCCTTCTCGACCCCCGCCAACAGCCTCTCCAGGTCGAGCGGCTTGACCAAGTAGTCGATGGCGCCGGCCCGCATGGCGGCCACGGCCGAATCGACTCCACTAGCGGCGGTCGTGACAATCACGTTGGCTAGAGGGTCGCGCTGCTTGATACGCAACAGTAGATCGAACCCGTGCATTCCGGGCATCGTCAAATCGGTGATGGTCACGATGGGCGGGGCTTCGTCGAACAGCGTCAGCGCCTCGAATGCGTCAGCAGCAACGGCTACGCTATAGCCCTCGTTTCTCAGCAAGGTGGCCAGCGAATGACGAGCCGACGCTTCGTCATCCACAATCAGTATCTGCCGTTGATGCATCGCAATCCTCCGTGGTTAGGGCGCCAGTGCAGACGCCGTGCCACCGTCAAATTTGCAGCAATTTCTGCACTCCAGCGCAAAACGTGCAGCGTTCGGCGCGGATTTTGCGCGCGCCCTGGAGCACCGCGCGGGGCGACGCTCCAGGGCATCGCGCGTCACTTGCTAATGACGTTGATCTTACGGGGCTGCGCCTCTGGGCGCTTGGGAATGGCGATGCTGAGCACGCCGTTTTTCAGCTCGGCGTGCGCCTTGTCCGCGTCCACGCCCTCGGGCAACGTGAACGAGCGGGTGAAGCTGCCGTAGCTGCGCTCGCTGGCGTAGTACGTCTCGTGCTGCTCCGTCTTTTCGGACTCGCGTTTGCCGGACACGCTGAGACGATTGTCGTTCAATTGAACCTGCAGGTCTTTCTCGGCAACGCCCGGCAGGTCCGCGCGGAACACGAAGCTCTCTTTGGTCTCTTTGACCTCGAAGTCGGGGGCAAAGCGCGCCTCGTTGGCGAGCGGCAAGAGCGCGCCCATTTGGAATGGGTCCCAGCGGAACAGCTCGCGCATCGACTGAAATGGATCCCACGCCGCCGGCCGCGAAAGAGTCGGCGAGCTCGTGCCAGTTTGCTTCTGAATCGTCACGTTGTTCGACATTCGAAATCTCCTTGCTTGCCTCCGAGCGGAGGCAAGGAGTGCTCAAGCAAGCTGCGTACCGTCGCGTGTGCGGGGCTTACACTGGCGCGTTGAACGCGCTTTGCGCGAGCGTTGCGCGACGGCTGCGAGCCGCATGCAAATCGTGCGTGACTCACGAGCGTGCGGCAGCGTGCACGGTCAGCACGGGCACCGGGCTCTGACGGACGAGCTTCTCCGCGACGCTACCCAGCACGGCCCGATTTAGCCCATGGCGGCCGTGGGTACCGATGACGACGAGATCTGCTTTCAGCTCGGCGATGGCGTCGAGGATGGCCGGACCTGGTTGGCCCGTCTTGAGCTTGGAGCGTGCGCCAGGGAAGGTTGCTTGCAGCTTCTCCAGCGCTTCGGCCAAGTGTTTGACGGCCGCGTCTTCCACGCGCGTGATGGCTTCGGCGTTGACCATGAAGTCGATGTACGGATAGACCGGGATCTCCCACACGTGCAGCAGCGTGAGCTGAGCCCCGTACGCTCGAGCCACCGACGTTGCCATTTCCAGCGCCTCGGCTGAGGGCTGTTCGAAATCGGTTGGTACCAATATATGGGTGATGGTCTTCATGGTTTCATGTCCAGAGCGGTGGCTCTCACGGGTTGGTGGCTACGGGCTTGCTGGCGTCGGGTGCTAGAGCGCGGAGCAACACGTTCGCTTGGGGGCGCTGTTGGGCCCGCTCGAGCAAAATGCTGCGAGGCGTGGCGGGCGCCCCGTAATACGCTTGGTTGTGCTTGTTGCGCGCGCTGATCACGTACCCGCTGAGTGAGGCACCGGCGAACGCGCCGCCTGCCTCGACCAGCTGATAGATCGGCTTCGAGAACAGCTCGCCGTCGGTTTGGTCCAGTTGTCCGACTTCGCCCACGGCTACGCTGGTGTTGGCGCCGAGCGTGACGTCTGAGTAGAGCGCCTGCTCGAGCACCGAGTCTTCCATCAAGAACAACACGACGGTGGCTTCTTGATAGCCGATCTGCAATCCGACGCTCGGTGCCCCGAGCGAGTAGAAGGCCGGGTTCGACCAGCTACCGTCGACACCCTTGGCGACGAGCACGCCGTTGCCGCCTTCTCCGCCAAAGATGAGGGAAGCTTTGACCAGTCGCGGAAAGATCATGATGCCGCGCGCGTGTTGCGTCAGCCGCTGCAAGCGTTCGGCGTACTTGCCTCGACGGAGCTGGGTGAACGCGGCGGCGCTGCGCTCCACGATTGCTTGCTGCGCAGCTCCCGGCTCTGTGGGAGTGCGCGGCCGTTCTTGATGCGAGCAAGCGACGCTGGCGCCGAGCGCAAAAACGAGCAGGCCCAGCGCAAAGGTTGCGCGAGTTGGCTGGATCACGTTGGCAGTCAAGCAACTCTCGCGCCAGCTTCGCCCCAGGCGGGCCGGAAACTGGCGTGGATTATGCTTATTGGGTAGCTCATGAGCCAAGCGAACGTCATCGGTTCAACGCAGGCGGCTTTGGTCGGCGTGGCTCGCGCGCTGTGGCTGGGCCTGGTGTTGTGGGGAGTGCTGTTCTCGTGGAGCTCCGCGCTGTATCCGTGGGCCGTGGCCAATCGTCTCATGTTCGAGTCGTTGCGCGGGGTCGTGCTGGCTAGCGCCACTACAACTGTCGGCACCGCTTATCTTCGTGGGCTGAGTGGGCGCATCTTGGGCCGCGCGTTGGCGGCGTCCGCGCTCTGGACATTGACCTGCGTGTCGCTCGATCTGGTCGTCTCCATGCTGCAGCCCCCTCGCTTTGCGTTCAGTGAATACCTCGCCAGCGGCGGCCTTGGCTATCTGATGATTCCCGTGATCGTGCTTGGATTGGCCTACCAGCGGTTGCGGGTGCAACGCCCTGATCCGCGGTAAGGGCGTTCGATACCACCGGCCTCGGTGGCATGCTTCATGCTCGATGGAGGCCGTGGAAGCCACCAGCCAAAACACGCTCGCTACCGAAGCCACCTATCGAGACCGCCACCACGCCGGCATCGTTCTGGCGCGCGAGTTAGGTCCCTTTACCGAGCAGCGTCCTCTCGTCATTGCCATTCCGAACGGCGGAGTGCCGGTGGCAGCAGTCGTTGCGCAAGTGCTCGGAGTCGAGCTGGACGTGATGCTCGTGCACAAGTTGGGCGTACCCGGCCACCCGCACATTGCCGCCGGCGCGCTGACCAGCAGCGGAGCGGCCAATATCAATCATCGAGCCATGGGCAGCTTCGGCATCTCGCCCGTCGCGCTGGAGCGCGCGCTCGACAAAGAGCGGCTGGTGCTCGAGCAGCATGAACGAGAGCTACGCGGAGGGCGTCCGGCGAAGGGCCTCGCCGGTCGCCTGGTGATCGTGGTCGATGACGGGGTCGCGACCGGTACCACGTTGCGCACGGCCATTGCTGCGCTGCGCGCGCATGGCGCGAGCCAGGTGGTGGTGGCGGTGCCGATGGCCACTCAACCGACGCTGGAAGCGCTGGCAAGCGAGGCCGACCAGGTGGTGTGCCCGGCGATAGCGCAGCCATTTTTCAGCCTTGGCCAGTGCTACGAAGACTTCGCGCCGGTTAGCGCCGGCTTTGCCAAGCAACTGCTCGACGAGCACGAGCGGCGCGCGCACGCCGGCTGTAGCACCCGCGACGTGCCCATTCCCGCCGGCGACGAGTGACGGCGCCTGCAGGATTGCGGCGCGCAGGTTTTTCCCCGCCGTCATCGCCCGAGCAGGTGCATTCGGAAATGCCTCCCGAGTCTTCGTCCCCAGCCCCGCGTCGCTTACTTGGGGTAGCCGACGGTTTGAGTCAGCAGCACTTCTTCGTGCTTGGCGAGCCGCAGCGCCGATCCCAGCGCCTTGCGATCGAACAGGGCCCTCACCACCGTCGAAAGCCCGGCAGAGGCGCAGTAAAGGTAGACGTTTTCTGCGATCGCCCCGGCGCACACGGCGGCATACAGCTGGTCGTGGTCGGCGACGGCGGCCAGCGTGTGCCCGCGGTCGGCCACGTAAACCAGATCGAGCGGTGCTTCGTCGACGAAGTCTTGATAGCCGGTGACGGCGCGCGCATCCACCTCGGCAACCAGACGGAGCGAGTGAGTCTTCGGCGCGTAGATATAGAGGCCTTGTGCCATTGCCGCGTACACGTCGACTTCTTGTGCATTCAAGGCCGAAGGGGCCGTACGGTCGCCCGTTTCCGGGCGATTGATGCCAAAGGCGGCCCAGAGCAGGTTCGACAGCGTCTGCGGTGGGAGCGGTGTCTTTTGGAAGCTTCGCTCGGAGCGCCGTCGAGCCAGAGCGCTCATCAAGGGCTCGCCGCCGGTGCGCTCGGGTGGGGGCAGCTCGATGGTTCGAGTCGAGCGCTCTGCGACACGGTCTGGTTTCAAGTGTCCGACGAAACTGGCGAGCAGCTTGCTGAGCATGCCTCAGTCGGTGCAAGTCCCTTGCCACGCGCTGCGAATGCGCTCGCTACCGACCTAGCGCGTTTGGCGGCTGGCCGCGCGTTGCTTCAAGCCGGCCTCGTCCATGGGAACGGCGTATCTGCCCGACGTGGTCCGTTCAGCATGGCGAGGTGGCAGGCGCCGAGGGTCTCGGAGTCCACCGCGGCGACGCGTTTGTGAAAACGCACGACCAGTTGGGCGCCAGCCTCGCCGATGGGCGCCACCAGACGGCCGCCCATGGCCAGTTGGTCGAGGAGCTCCGGCGGTACGGAGGTGAGGCCGGCGGCAACGATGATGGCCTGGTAAGGGGCCGCTGCCGGCCAACCCCGCAGCGCGTCGGCGTGAACGGCCGTCGCATTCTGGCAGCCCAGCACGACGAGCTCGCGTTGCCGTTCGTGCGCCTGCTCGTCACTCGGCGTCACCGTGAATACCTCGCCGGCCATGGCGCTGAGAAGCGCGGCCGGGTAAGTCGTTGACGAGCCCAGCTCCAAGACACGCTCGTTTCCTTCCAGCTCCAGACCTTCGAGCATGAGCGTCATCAGCTCCTCGGAGGGCGGCATGCGTCCGCGCTCCCGCGCAAGCTTGAGCTCCGACGTCGACGGTGGCCGCTCGTTGGACGAGAAGAGAGCGCGCGGGAATCGAAGTTTGGCCTGGCCGAGCCGGCTCTGGTGCAGACTCCTTCCATTGCCGCTCGATGGGGGAACGGAGCTCATACACCGAGTACAGCAAGGACCGTACCGGGGCCGGGCGGTCGGCACTGCGCGGAAAATCTCAGCTCACGTCGCCACAAAACGAGGGCAGCGCAAGATGAAGCTCCGTCAGCGCAAAAACTGCGCGCGCGCGGACCCTGCGGGGCCGATGACGCGGTGGAAGCTCAAGACAGCAAGTCGAACAGACGGGTGTGAGCCAGGCCGTGGGCTTCCGCCACTGGCACGCAAGTGACGTTGCCGGCGAGCGTGTTCACCCCGAGCGCCAGCGCCGGATCTTGACGGACGGCGTTAGCCAAACCCAGCGATGCAAGCTTGACCGCATAGTCGGCGGTGACGTTGGTGAGCGCCCAGGTGCTGGTCTGGGCGACGGCGCCGGGCATGTTGGGGACGCAGTAGTGCACGACGCCGTGCAGCTCGTAGGTGGGGTCGTCGTGCGTCGTCGGTCGGCAGGTCTCGATGCAGCCGCCCTGGTCGACGGCCACGTCCACGATGACGCTGCCCGGATCCATGGTGCGCACCAGCTCTTCGGTCACGAGACGGGGGGCCACCGCGCCCGGGACCAGCACTGCGCCGATCAGCAGGTCCGCGCGCCGCACCGCTTCGGCGATATTGTGCGAGTTGGAATAGAGCGTCTCGATCGAGCTGCCGAAGACGTCTTCCAGGTATTCCATGGTTTTGGCCCGCACGTCGAAGAGCGTGACTTGGGCGCCCATGCCGATGGCGATGGTGGCCGCGTTGCGACCCACGACTCCTCCGCCGAGAATCACCACGCGGCCGCGCCGGGTACCGGGCACGCCGCCGAGCAGCACGCCTTTGCCACCGCGCTCTTTTTCCAGACAGCCCGCGCCCACCTGCGTCGCCATCCGGCCCGCGACCTCACTCATCGGGCGCAACAAGGGCAAGCGCCCGTCGGGGGTCTGGATGGTTTCGTAAGCGATGGACGTCACTTGACGGCGGATGAGCTCGTGCGTGAGCGACGGCTCGGCGGCCAAGTGCAGGTACGTGTAGAGCATCAGCCCTTCACGCAGAAACTCGAATTCCGCCTGTTGGGGCTCTTTGACTTTGACGACCAGCTCGGCCGACCAAGCATCCGCAGCGGTGGGCACGATGCGCGCCCCGGCATCCACGTACGAGTGGTCCTTGATGCCGCTGCCCTCGCCGGCGCTCTTCTCGACCAGCACTTCGTGGCCCTGCTTGGTCAGCTCTCGCACGCCGGCGGGTGTCATGCCGACGCGGTACTCACGAATCTTCGTTTCCTTGGGTACCCCGACCTTCATGATGCCGTAGCTCACCCGAGTCGGACCGGTACCGCAAGGTTTTCGGCCTCTTCGGCCGCGTTGACGCCGGTTCCAGGCGAGGGTCGCGACGCCGACAGCCTGAGGTGGGACAGCTGAGCGTACAGCTCGACGCGGTGCAAGACGTCCCGCTCCGCGCGCGCGCACAGCTCGTGATAGTGACCCTCGTCCAGGCGTTGCACGGCGCGGAAGCGTCCTTCCCCCGCCATGTAGTCGGACACTTTTGCTTTGCCCGGCGTCGCGTCCAACACCAGCGGCGGCTCGCCCTGCTCGACGCGCCGCGGATCGAAACGAAACAGCGGCCACACTCCCGAGTCCACCGCCAGCTTTTGCTGATGAGGGCCCTCGGCCAAATCGTAGCCGTGGGCAATGCAATGCGAGTAAGCAATCACCAGCGACGGCCCGGGGAAGCTCTCGGCCTCGGCCAAGGCGCGCACCGTTTGAGCGTCTTTCGCGCCGTAGGCCACGCTGGCGACGTAGACGTGCCCGTAGCTCATGGCGTGGAGCGCGAGATCTTTCTTGGGTGTGTCTTTACCAGACGCCGCGAATTTGGCGGCGGCGCCGAGCGGAGTCGCCTTCGACTTCTGACCGCCGGTGTTCGAGTACACCTCGGTGTCCAACACCAGCACGTTCACGTCGCGGTCGGAGGCGAGCACGTGGTCGAGCCCGCCGAACCCGATGTCGTAGGCCCAGCCGTCGCCACCCACCAGCCACACGCTCTTTTTCAACAAGTAGTCGCCCAGGCGCTCGAGCCGGCGGGCGTCCGCATTGTCGAAGCCGGCGAGCTTTTGCCTGAGGATGGCGACGAGCTCACGTTGCTGCGCGATGCCCTCCTCGGTGCTTTGGTCGGTCTCGAGCAGCGCCGAGACGAGCGACTGGGGCAAACCGGAGGCCACGCTTTGCAGCAGCCGCTTGGCTTCGGCGGTGTGGGCGTCCACCGACAACCGCATGCCGTAGCCGAACTCGGCGTTGTCCTCGAACAGCGAGTTGGCCCACGCCGGGCCGCGCCCGTCGGCGTTGGTGGCGTACGGGGTAGTAGGCAAATTGGCGCCGTAGATGGACGAGCAGCCCGTGGCGTTGGCGATCAACGCCCGATCTCCGAAGAGCTGGGTGAGCAGCTTGAGGTACGGGGTTTCGCCGCAACCGGCGCAGGCGCCCGAGTACTCGAACAGGGGCAGGTAGAGCTGCGAGCCTTTCACGTCGACGTGCACGTGGCGACGGTCGGCCTCGGGTAGGCTCAAGAAGAAGTCGAAACGCTCGCGCTCGGCCTCGCGCACCGGCAAGAGCGGCGTCATCTCGAGCGCGCGGTGACGCGGGTTTTGCTTGTCCTTGGCGGGGCAGACCTCCACACAAACCCGGCAACCGGTGCAGTCGTCGGGGGCGACCTGCAACGTGTAGTGCTGGCCTTTGAGCTCGCCGTCTTTCCAAGTGGCGGATTGAAAGCCGGCGGGCGCCGGGCTGGGCAACGGCTCGTACACCTTGGCGCGGATGGCGGCGTGCGGGCAGACCAGCACGCATTTGTTGCACTGGATGCACAGCTCCGGGTCCCACTTCGGCACCTCGCTGGCAAGCCCACGCTTTTCCCAACGGCTGGTGCCGGTGGGCCAGACTCCGTCGACCGGAAATGCGCTGACCGGTAGTAGATCGCCGTGGCCGCTCAGCAGCGCAGCGGTGACGCGCTTGACGAAGTCGGGAGCGTTGTCGGGCAATGGGCGCCGCCAGGTGCGCGAGCTTGCGGCGCTGTCGGGCCGGGTGAGCGGGCGCAGATGCGCGAGCGTGGCGTCCACGGCGTCGAGGTTGCGCTGAACGACGTCGGGTCCTTTCTTGGCGTAGGTCTTGGCGATGGCCTGTTTCAGGTCCAGGAGCGCTCGGTCGAGCGGAATCAGGCCGGAAAGAGCGAAAAAGCAGGTCTGCATGACGGTGTTGATGTGCCGACCGAGCCCGCTTTCCAGCGCAATGCCGTACGCGTCGATGACGTGGACCTGCAGTTGCTTCGACGAAATTTGCTCTTGTACCTCGCGCCCGAGATGGCTCCAGGTGTCTTCACCATGGGGGCTGTTGAGCAGCAGCGTCGCGCTCGGGCGAGCTCGCTCGAGCACCGGCAATTGTTCCAGGAGATCCAGCTGGTGGCAGCCGAGGAAATGCGCTCGCTCGATCAGGTAGGGCCGCTGGAAAGCATGCGGACCGAAGCGCAAATGCGACGCGGTCACGGCGCCCGACTTCTTGGAGTCGTAGACGAAATAGCCTTGCACGTTCAAGTCGCTACTGTCGCCGACGACTTTGATGGTGTTCTTGCTCGCGCCCACGGTGCCGTCCGAGCCCAAGCCGAAGAACACGGCCTCGTACAGCTCGTGCTCCGGTAGCTGGAAGCCCGCGTCTACCGGCAAGGACTCGTGGGTCACGTCGTCGTTGATGCCCAGCGAGAAGTGCCGTCGCGGGGAGGGCGCGGCCAGAGCCGTGAACACCGCTGCGATCATGGCTGGCGAGAGCTCTTTGGACGAGAGCCCGTAGCGTCCCCCGAAGACCTCGCACGTGCGCAGGCGCTGGCCCTCCGCGAGCGCCGCTACCACGTCCAGGTACAACGGCTCGCCGACGGCGCCGGCTTCCTTCGTGCGGTCGAGCACGCCGACGCGCGTGGCGGAAGCGGGCAGCGCCGCGAGAAAGCGCGCGACGTCGAACGGTCGATACAGCGCCACCCGCACGACCCCGACGCGCTGCCCGCGCGCGACCAGCTCGGCCACCGTCTCTTCGATGGTCGAGGTTGCCGAGCCCATGGCGACCAAGACCGTGAGGGGCTCGGGGTGGCCGTGATACTCGAACAGCTGGTAGCGCCGCCCAGTGCGAGCGGCGAAGCGGGCCATCTCTTCCTCCACGATGGCCGGGCAGTCGCGATAGAAGGTGTTCACGGCCTCGCGCGCCTGAAAGAAAGCGTCCGGGTTCTGCGCCGTACCGCGCAGCGTGGGATGGTCCGGCGAAAGCGCACTTCGAACCCGGCTGTCGCGCCAGGTTGCGTCGACCAACGCGCGCAAATCTTCGTCGCTGAGCGGTCGGATCTTGGCAAGCTCGTGCGACGTGCGAAAGCCGTCGAAGAAATGCAGGAAAGGGACGCGGCTGCGCAACGTGGCGGCTTGGGCAATGCAGGCAAAGTCGTGCGCCTGCTGCACCGTGGCCGAGGCCAACAGCGCAAAACCCGTCTGCCGACACGCCATCACGTCGGAGTGGTCGCAGAAGATGCTGAGGGCGTGGCTGGCGACGGTACGAGCCGCAACGTGAATCACGGCCGGCGTGAGCTCACCGGCCAGCTTGTACATGTTGGGCAGCATCAGCAGCAGCCCTTGCGAGGCCGTAAACGTGGTGGCGAGCGAGCCTGCCATGAGCGCGCCGTGAATCGCGCCCGCCGCGCCTCCTTCCGACTGCATCTCGACCACCGTCGGTACGTTGTTCCAGACGTTGAGCTGATGCTTGGCCGACCATTCGTCGCACAGCTCCCCCATCACCGACGCGGGCGTGATGGGATAAATGCCGATCACGTCGTTGAGGCGGTAGGCGACGGACGCCACCGCTTCGTTTCCGTCCATCGTGCGCTCGCCGTGGCTGGCCATGCTGTCATTTGCCTTCGGGGTAGCCGACCGAGCTCACCCCAAAGCAAGGCCCATACCGCCGACGACAGCGGTGACTCTGGCCCCGCTCCAGGCGTGGGCAGCGCGGATCCTGCGCGGCCGGGCGCAGGATTTTCGTAGCGTGTAACGGAGCGCAGCGAAGGGAAAACGCGGGCGTGGCCGTGCTTCCGCGGTGTCGACCGCGTCGAAGCGGGTGGCACGAATCATGCTGTCCGCGGGGCCATGGACTTCGTCCCGCAGCGTATTCAGTCGTCTCGCCCGCAAGACTCCGTCGCCGAAGAGCGAGTCATCCCCGCGGACGACGTGTGGCTGAAGGCGACGCTCAACGTGCCGCTCCGAGCACGCGCGGTGATTGCGCTGCTCCACGCCAGCAGCGTGGGTCGGTTCGGGGTGCAGAGCCGTTTTGCCAGCGAGGTCTTTGGCCAAGACGGCTTCGCCACGCTGCAAATCGACTTGCTCACGCCGGTCGAGGAAGCGGCGTCTTTCACGAGCTCGCGCCCCGAGGACCAGGCTGCCACGTTGCTCACGCGCGTGCTGGCCGTCGTCGATTGGCTGAAAAATCAGCGTGAAACCTGCGATCTGGTCATCGGTTTGTTTGCGTGCACGACGGAGACCATTGCCGCCCTGATGGCGGCGGAGCGCTGTTCGCAGATCGCAGCGGTGGTTTCACGCGGCGGCTGCCCGGACCTGGCACAGGGCACCGTGGGCGAGCTCCGGGCTCCCACGCTGCTCATCGTGGGGCGCGAGGAACAAGCGCGCGCCGCCGAGCTTGCCGCCGAATTCTTTGCTCGGCAGTTGACCACCCGCTGAAGCGAGGCGGGTGCCGCCGCTAAGCCGGGAGCGGGGCGAAGAGCGCCTCCAGGATCGTGAGTAGCTCGTCGACCTGCCGGTCATGCGGTGACGCGGCTGCGGTCAGGGCAATCACCGGAATATTCTGGGTGCTGGGCTCCGCGCGCAGCGCCCGTAGCGCATCCAACCCGCTCATGCCGGGCAAGTTGATGTCCATGATGATGACCTCCGGGTGCCGCGCGCGCGCGACCACCACCCCCAGCTCGGCCGTGGCCGCCGTGACGAGCTCGATGTTGTCGAACGAGCCGAGCACGTCCTTCATCAAGGTGACGTTGGCGGGGTTGTCCTCGACGTAAAGCACCAGACGGTGCCCCGCGCCCGCGAATCGAGGCGCCGTCGATGGGTGCGCGGAAGGAGGGGCGCTAGTGGTGCGCACCTCGGCGCGGTGCACCGGCAAATCGACCCAAAACTCCGAGCCTTCCCCCGCAACGCTGCAAAAACCGACGTCTCCGCCCATCAGCTGCGCCAAACGCTTGGTGATGACCAGCCCGATGCCGGTGCCTTCAATCGGCCCGGTTTCTTGCCCCGCGCGCTGAAACGGCTGAAAAAGCTTGTCTTGCTTGTCGGGCGGAATGCCCATCCCGGTATCCCTGACCGTGACCCGGACCCGCTCGGGCGAGAGCAACGTGACGACGAAGGTGACGTTGCCCTGCGCGCGATTGTACTTGATGGCGTTCGAGCCGAAGTTCATCAAGATCTGCTTGAAACGCGTGCGGTCGACCGCAACCATCGGCAATTCGGGTGGCAGCTCGAGCTTCACGCTCAGAGATTGCGCCGCGGCCATGGGCTGGAGCGTGGTGTTCACTTCCTCCAACACCTCCAACAAGCTCACCGGCTCGGTCGAGATCGAGACGCCGCCGGCTTCGATGCGGGACAGGTCCAAAATATCGTCGATCAGGCGCAGCAGGTGCTCGCCGCCCTTGAGGATTTGCTCGGTTCGGTCCCGATGCCTGGCCGATAACGGCTCTTTTTTGTCTCGTAACAGCAGCTGACCAAAGCCCAAAATCGCGTTCAGGGGCGTGCGCAGCTCGTGACTCATCGACGACAGAAACTCGCTCTTCGCCGCGCTGCCGGCTTCGGCGGCGGCGCGCGCAATACGCAGCTCCTCCGCTCGGCGCTCGTCGTCGGTCAAATCCCAGATGGTTTTGACGATGCCGCCTTCGGCCGTCCTGCGGTCGATCACGCGCAAGCTGCGTCCGTCCCGCAGCCGCACGTCGAAGCTGGTCGTCTGCTCGTGCTTGCGGATGGCGAGGCCTTCTTCGCGAAAGCGCAGCCGCTCGCCTTCGTCTCGGAAGGCGATCTCGCTGTCCCAAGCTTCGAGCAGCTGCTGGTAGGATTTGCCGACCAACGGTCCCGTGAGCGCTTGTCCCACCAGGCTGCGGTAAACGCTGTTGCACAGCACCAAGCGCTCGTCCCGGTCGAACAGGGCGAAGGCGTCTTGAATGCTCTCTACGGCGCTGGTGAGGCGCTCTGCTAGCAGCTTGGTCGCGGCTTCGGCGCGCTTGCGATCGCTGATGTCGCGAATTGCGGCCGAGACCGTGATGCCCAGACCCGTGCGCAGCGGGCTCAGGCTGACCTCGATCGGCAGCTCGCTGCCGTCTTTGCGCCGACCGAACAGCTCGAGGCCGCTGCCCATGGGGCGCATGCCAGGGTCGGAAAAGAACGCGGCCAGGTGCCGGGCATGCCCGCTGCGCGAGCGCTCGGGAATCAACAGCTCCAGGTTCTGTCCCAGCAGCTCCGCGCGCGAGTAACCAAAGAGCGCTTCTGTGCGCAGGTTCACGAGCAGGATTCGCCCGTTGCTGCCCACGACCACCATGGCGTCGGGGGCGGTGTCCAGCAGTTGATCGGAGCGCGCGGAGAGCTCACGTATCGTCTCGCTCTGTTGGGTCTCGAGCGTCCTCAGGCGCATCAAATCGGTGACGTCTTCGACCCGATGGATGATGTAGGCAACCTGTCCCGCGTCGTCCAGCACGGGCGAGTTGACCGGACTCCAGTGACGTTCTTCGAAGCCTCCTCCCAAGGCGTCCGGTCTTCGGATGTCGTATTTCTGGATCGCCATCGTGTGGGGTTGCTTCGATGCCAGCACCCTCTCCAGAGACGCACGCAGGTTGGCCGTTCCGGTCGCGCCGGGGTCGTCGGGGTTGTCCGGAAACACGTCGAACAGGCCACGACCGACGATGTCGGCGCGCCTCGTCATCGTCGCGTTCAGGTAGTCGTCCGCAACCCCGACGATGGTGAAGTCAGGGGCCAGCACCAGGCAGCAACCGGCGCCGGTCTCGAACAGCCGCCGAAAGTCAGGAGCCATGTGGCAGCCTGAGGCAGAAGACGGCGCCCGGCGCGGCGTCCTCCACCCAAATGCTGCCGCCGTGGGCCTCGACTGCTACCTTGCAGAAGGTGAGGCCCAGGCCGCGACTGGCTCTGGCCACCGTGCGTTCGCTGTTGGATTCGACTTGCATGAAGGCGTTGAAGATCTTCTCACGCAGCTCGGGCGCGATTCCGCGCCCCGCGTCGGCCACGCGCAGCTCGGTGGCTCCGGGTACGTCGGCAATCGTGATGCTTACGGCCGCGTGACGTGGAGAATAACGGATCGCGTTTTCGACCAGGTTGGCCAACACGCGCTGAAATAGGTCGCGGTCGGCGTGAATTCGCTCGGTTTCGACGACGGTCTTCAGCTGCACTTCGCGATCAGCAGCGTTCACCTTGAGCTCGCTCAACACTTCGTCTATCAGCGGACGTACGGCCTGGTCGGACGCCTCGGGGGCTAGTTGGCCCTCGTCTGCCTTGCTCAAATCAAGCAAATTCGAGATCATGCGCGCAAGCTGGCGCACCTCGCCGCGGATCGCGGCGACGGAGGCTTGGGCGTCGGCGGGCAACTTCGGGTTGCGCTGCAGCAGCTGCGCGTGCAAATCCATCGCGCCCAGCGGAGTCTTCAGGTCGTGGACGACGAACGCGGTCAGCCGCTCTTTCTGTAGCTGAAGCCTCAGCAAATCGTCGCGTTGACGTTTCAACAGGTCGTAGTGCGCGCGCAGCTCTCCGCTCACGCGGCGCAGCTCGAGCGCGCTCCGCACGCGCACGAGCAGCTCGGCCGGGCGGAGGGGCTTGGTCAGGAAATCGTCGCCCCCTACCAGCATGGCGCGGTCGAAAGTGTCGACGTCGCGCTGCGCGGTCAGGAACAGAATCGGTGTCTCGGCACCGTTCGGCAGCTCCCGGATTCTTTCACAAGCTGTGAAACCGTCCACACCCGGCATCCGAACGTCGAGTAGAACGCAATCGGCCGGCGCTCTACCGAAGGCCGCAACGCCCTCCGCACCATCGACAGCCAACACGACTGCGTAGCCTTCGTCCTCGAGGGTGTGCTTCGCGAGCACGCGGTTCGCTTCGTTGTCGTCCACCACCAGTATCGTGGCGACCGCCTTCTCGGTGTTTCCCATCCAGACTCCAGCCAAAAGTCGCACTTCCTGTGTACCTTTGCCGTGGCGCGGCAGACAACCATCCTTGCCGGAATCGTAAAATTTCGCCGAATATGTCGTGTAGACGGGGGCTGGCCATGGCGGGGCTGACCGCGTGAGCGCGACGGCTGCGGTGGTCGACCGAGCGCGTCCAGCGAGCGCAGGTGCAGAGTTTGCGCCGAAGCATGTAGCGCCACGCAAACCGTGCGTCTGCTTCGGACGAGAGGCTGACGAAGCACTGGTTCTTGTGGCGTAAGCGCGGGCCGGCACGACTGCTGCAACGGCTCTTGCGAACCGCGTGCCTCTACCCGAACGAGAGAGGAAACCCCACCGTGACCCAGCCCGCACCACTCCCTTCCTTGTTTGGGCGGTTCACTGCTGTCTTGCGGGACCATGAGCACCTCGGCACCTCACTCAAGGAGCTCCGAGCGATGTGCTCGGCGCTGGAGGCGCAGCGGTCCTGGCCGGAGGCGCCACGCCTACTGGAAGACTTGCGTGCCGAGTTGTCCGTTCATTTCTCGGCGGAAGAGGCGGACTCGTATTTCGGCACGATCGTCGAGGAATCGCCATCGTTGGCACCGCGCATCGGTCAGCTGAAGCAAGAGCACGAAAGCATGCTCGTAGCGCTCGTGGCTCTGGGGCTGCTGGCCGACGACGCGACGCGAGCCACGGAGCTGGCTCGAGCAGCCCGACTGTTGATCGCGGAGCTGGAACGGCACGAACGCGCCGAATCGCAGCTGATCGCTGAGTTGTTGGGGCACTCTCGCTGAAGGCCGTGCGGCCGCGCAACGCTCGCGCCGCCCACGCAAGCGGTGCGTCCGGTTCGTGTCGTGGACGCCCAGCCGGTTCAGCGTCCCGGCAGATCTTCCGCCTCTGCGGACTTGGCGCAGCCCTTGCTCTCCGGCAAGGCATGAACGCTCACCACTCCGTCGTTTGGCTGGACCATCAAGAGGCACGCATTTTCGGTGTCGATGCAGAAAAGCTTCAGGCCGAGCAAGTCACCGCGCCCGAGCATCACATCCACCGGCACCCCAAAGGCCCTACCGCCGAGCACGAGCACCCGAGCGACAGCGCCCACTTCTTCAGGCACATTGCCACTGTTCTTCGAGACAGTGACGAGGTCTTGGTGGTCGGGCCGTCTACCGCAAAGCTGCAATTCCTTCGGTTCTTGACCAAGCAGGACCGCGGGTTGGAAGCAAAGGTCGTCGGCGTCGAGACCGTCGATCACCCGACTGACCGACAGTTGGTGGCGCACGCTCGGCACTACTTCGACCCCAAGCGCTACCCGCGCAGCTAGTGCAGCGCATGTGACCGTAGGACTCAGGACCGGCGGGCTTCGGCCCTCCGTTTCACGCCGCGCAGCATGGCGCGGTCCATCACGAAGCCAATGGCTTCGGTCAACCATGGGCCATAGCTCAGGCGCGCTCGCAAACCCGCTGGGTAGCTGATGCGGAAGCGACTGATGAACCGACAGCGCGCTTCGCCCAAAGGCTCGACGAAAAACAGCCAGGAGGCGTTTACTTCCGGCTCGACGGCGTCGTCGTCGGTGAGCTTGCTGCTGACCACGAACCAACGGCCTTCCTGCAGCGCGGCTACTTGCAACGGCGGCGCCTTGGGATGAAGGCGGAAGGGGTCGCCCACCGCCAGCGCCTGCCACGCAAAATTGATGGAGTCGGCGTTGCGAATCTCACAGCCGGCCAAATTTTCGAGCCATTGGTAGCTGTAGAAACCGGCCCGATTCTGGCCCATTTGCACGACCCACGGCCAAACGCGCGCGGCCGGCACGTCGATGTCGATACCGTGGGTCCACGACCAGCGCGGCTGAGGCACGAGGTCGTCACCGGGATAGCTGCGTGCGGTATCTTCGATGCCAACTCCCCAGCGGGCGCGAACGCCTCTCAGAAAGGGTGTTCCGAGATCTACGAGCGCGCCCAAGGCGCCGACCAAACCCGCGCGTATGTCTTTCCCAGTGTCGATTGGTTTGGAGAACATGGTGGGCTCCGACAGTGATTGGAATGGCTTCGTTGGGGGCGTCGTCACCGAGGGCTCGGTAGCGCGACCAGCTCGTCGATATTGGGTTGAAGGGTGATCTCGGTGCGGCGGTTCTTGGCTTTGTTGTCTGCGCTGTCGTTGGCTTGAACGGGATCGAATTGACCGTAGCCGGCGGCCGAGAGCGTTTCGGGTCGCATGCCCGATTTGACGAGCAGATTCACGACTGCGAGCGCGCGCGCCGTCGACAGCTCCCAGTTGGAAGGAAATCCCGAATAGCGAATGGGGTCGTCGTCGGTGTGGCCAGCGACCTGGAAGCGACGTTTGTCGAGCGTGGACAGCACTTCGGCCACCGCCGCCAGGGTTTCTTTGCCGCGCGGCTTCAGCTCTGCTTTGCCCGAGTCGAACAGCACGTCGTTGGGCAAGACCAGCACCATGCGGCCGCTGCGCAGCGCAATTTGCAGATCTCCCGCGTCCAGCATTCGCTTCAAGCGCAGCGCGACGTCCCGGAACAGGGCCGCCCGCGCCTCGGCGGCCGTTTGCGCGCGCCGCAGCTCGTCCAGCCGCGCCCGCGCCTGGTCGAGCGAGCTTGCCAACGTGCCCTTGGCGCTCAGCAGCTGGTCGACGTCTTTGCCCAAACGCTCCAGCTCTTTTCGCAGTCCCGCGTTGAGCGCGGTCGTTTCGTCGAGGCCTTTGGCGCAGGTGGCGGCTCGCCCTCGTATGTCGTTCAATTCCCCGAGCGTCTGCTGGTTTGCAAGTCGAACGGCCGCGACCTGCTCGCGCAGCGAGGCCAGCTCTTTACGGTCCGCGGCCGCGCGCGTCGCTTCAGTCGCTCGCTCTTGTCGGAGCTGCGCCTGAGCCTTGGCAGCGTCAGCCAACGCACTGTCGTACTTGCCGGAGGAGACGCAACCAGCGAGGAGCGCCAGGGTAGGGAACCAAACCAATGCTGAAGGTCGCATGCTGGCCGTCGGTGCACGACTCGTGCCGAGCTGCACACACCGCGCTACACGAAGGGTTTCGGGCGACCAGCGCGTGCTCGCTCGAGCTCACGCATTTTCTGCGCTCCGAACGCGCAAAATCAGGCGCGGTGCCGGCGCTGAGCGGCGCGTCGTCATGCGCGAGCAGGCTGGGCTCCGTAAATCGCTCAGCCACTTGCGACGCTGCTTTGGGCACGCTCCTTGCCACGAATCCTTCGTCTGCACATGACTGCAAGCTCGATCACCGCCGCACGGGTCGCCTACTTTTCGATGGAGGTGGCCCTCGCTTCCGATTTGCCGACGTACTCGGGCGGCTTGGGAGTTTTGGCGGGAGACATGCTGCGCGCCGCCGCCGATCTACGAGTGCCGATGATCGGCGTGACGCTCGTGCATCGACAAGGCTATCTGGAGCAGCAGCTCGACGCGGACGGTACTCAGCTGGAACGGCCTGCTCCTTGGACGCCCGCCGCCTGGGCTAGCGAGCTGCCGGAGCGCATCAGCGTGCAGATCGAAGGCCGAGAAGTTCGTGTGCGCGCGTTTCGCTACGATATCAAGGGCGCCTCCGAGCACGTGGTTTCGGTGTTGTTGCTCGATACCGATTTGCCGGAGAACGAAGAGGCGGATCGGCACCTGACCGACGTGCTGTACGGTGGTGACAGCCACTACCGTCTGATGCAAGAGGTCGTGCTCGGTATCGGCGGGGTGCGCATGCTGCGCGCCCTGGGCTGCAGCAGCATCGAGCGCTTCCACATGAACGAGGGCCACGCCGCGCTGTTGGCGCTCGAGCTGGTCGACGAAAGCGCGCGGGCCGCCGGTCGCTCCAATATCGACCGCGCCGACATCGAGCGCGCCCGTAAGCTGTGCGTGTTCACGACGCACACGCCGGTGGCGGCGGGGCACGATCAGTTTCCGCTCGCTTTGGTGGAGCAGGTGTTGGGCCGGCCGGAGATCAAGCACATGAGCGAGATCTTCACCTTCGAGGGCGCGCTGAACATGACGTTCCTAGCGCTCAACCTAAGCCACTACGTCAACGGCGTCGCCAAACGTCACCAAGAAGTGTCGCAGCACATGTTCGGCAAGTACCCGATCGACGCCATCACCAACGGCATTCACGCCGCAACCTGGGCAACCTCGGCGTTCCAAGCCTTGTTCGATCGCGCGCTGCCCGGTTGGCGAGAAGACAACCTTTCGCTGCGCTACGCGCTCAAGATTCCGCGCCGCGACGTGCAGGCTGCACACCTGGAAGCAAAACGCCGCTTGTTCGACCGCGTGCGACACGACTCGGGCAAGCGCATGAACGAAGACGCCTTCACCATCGGCTTTGGACGGCGCGCCACGCCCTACAAGCGGGCCAACCTGCTGCTACGTGATCCCGCGCGGCTGTCGGCAATTGCGCGCGAGGTCGGCGCGATTCAGATCATCTACGCCGGCAAGGCGCACCCGCACGACGACGAGGGCAAGCAGCTCATTCGCGATGTGGTGGCGGGGCTGAACAGCCTTGACGGAACCATCTCCGTTTACCTGGCGGACTACGACATGGAGCTTGCCAAGCTGATGGTCTCCGGCGTCGACCTTTGGCTCAACACCCCCGAACCGCCTTTGGAGGCCTCCGGAACCAGCGGCATGAAAGCCGCCGTCAACGGCGTACCCAGCCTCAGCGTCCTGGACGGATGGTGGCTGGAAGGTCACGTGGAAGGCGTTACCGGTTGGGCCATCGGTGGCCGTGCTCGCGACGGCGTGGCGCCCGACAGCGCGCGTGACGCCGATGACCTGTACGAACAGCTGGAGCGGGTGATTTTGCCGATGTTCTACCAACGGCCCGACGACTACATCGACGTGATGCGCCAAACTATCGGGCTCACGGGCTCGTTCTTCAACACCCACCGGATGCTGCAACAGTATCTGACTCGCGCCTATTTCTTGTGAGCGCGCTTTTCGGATCAAGCCGTGCGCACTCGTAATTGCTCCAACACGTCGTCCAAGTCGTCGCCCGAAACGGGAAGGCTGGGCAGCAGCCGGGCGATGTTTTGCACCACCCACGCCGGTGCTCGCGCGAAGGCGGGCGCGCTCGAGCCCAAGCTCAACAAGCGACGCCACTCCAGCCGGCGTTGCTCGGCGTAGCCGGAGCTCAGCGGGCCGGTGCCATCCGCCAGATTCTGTGCGAGCCGACGCGCCAGATCCTCGGCTTCGTGGAGCCCGACGTTCAGGCTTTGACCACCCAAGGGTCCGGTAGAGTGGGCGGCGTCTCCCGCCAACCACACCCGGCGCTCGCCAAACCTGGCAGCCATGGCCGGTTGGAACTCGGCCGATCCGCTCCATTCGAAGGTTGCTGGATCAGTGGCGTACCAGGGCAGGCGCGCTGCCAACAATTCGCGTAGCTCGGTCAGCCCCGGCGGCTGCGAGCCGCGCACCGCGATCTGGAAGCTGAAGCGCGAGAAATTGCCTTGCAGCGGATAGACGGTGCTGCCGTAGCCGGAGCCCAAGATCAAATGAGCTTCGTCGCCGGCGCGTTGATCGGGCGCGTCATAGAACAAATAGGCCTGGCGGGGGCCGCGCTCGACGAGGTCGATGCCCAAGGTTCGGCGGACGGTCGAGCGGATGCCGTCGGCTCCGATCACGAAATCGGCTTCGGCCGTCTCCGAGGCTACGTCCAACCATTCGGGTTTGAGTGTCGGCGCTTGGCCCTCGACCCGCTCGTGGCGCACGAGACCCATTCTGACGAAGCCTTCGCTTTGCTCGAGCGCGATCAACCGCGTCTTCCATTCAACGTCGGTGCCCAAGCTGGACAGCCGATTCATCAACCCCTGACGCAGGACGTCTTGCGGCAAGGTCATCGCGCCGGGCGCTACTTCCTCGGCCGAGGGTAGGTCCAACACCACGCGCCGCGAATCGTCGGCGTAAACGGCCAAATGCTTGATGAAGCGCCCCCGCCATTCGAGCGGTGCGGTGACGCCCAGCGACGCCAGGATGCGCAAGGTGCGCGGGTGCAGGACGACCGGGTAGGTGCGTTTGGTCTCTGCGCTCTGCTCGTCGATCACGCGGACCGTGATGCCTTGCTCTCGCAAGCGAATGGCCGCGACCAGACCGACCGGGCCGGCTCCCACCACGAGCACGGCTGCTCGTGGCCTCATTGGTGTGGCTTTCATGTGTGCTGATCGTGCAGGAAGCGCGCCACCGCTGCGGGCATTGCCTCGCCGTATTGGAAACACCTGACGCAGAATCTGCGCTAGCGCGCCACTGTTGCGCATAGCCGGCGAACCGGCGCTCAGGTCTTGCGCCGCGCTCTCGAAGCTCCCAATGCACTCGCCGGAGGCTTGGCGCGCTTGCTTTGCGGCTCGAGCTGGTGAGCGATGGCCGTCAAAACCTCGCCGGTGATCGCGATCTTGCTCGGCCCTTGCGAGGCCAGGGCGCGTCGCACGGATTCTTCTACGGTGCCCGTGCGGCGGGCATTCAAGGCTCGACCCTTTGCCGTGAGGCTGAGGATGGCGCGCCGGCCGTCGCTGGGGTCCCGGCGACGTTCGAGCAGCCGGCTTCGCTCCAACCGGCCTAGCACGCCGGTCAGCGAGCTTGGGTGTACGTGGAGTAGCTCTGCCAAGTCACCGGGTGACAGGCGCGAGTAGTGTCCGATCAGACGCAGCACCAGGCGTTGCGGACCCGTGACCCCGAGCTCGACGGCCATCCGCTTCGACCGGGATTCCAGCCCGTG
Source organism: Myxococcales bacterium (assembly GCA_040348565.1). GTDB lineage: Bacteria > Myxococcota_A > Polyangia > Polyangiales > Polyangiaceae > PMG-095. The sequence continues at coordinate 22,313 of JBEQSW010000285.1, forward strand.
TGCCACCGCCCACAGCAAGCGCATGAAACCGAGCACGTCTCCCAACGCCTCCGCCTCGAAGCCGGGCCGACCTTCCGCTTTGTTCGAGCTCAAGCCACCGGCCTTAGGCACAAAGTAGTTTGAAGTCAAAGGAGTTCCGGGGCCGCCTTCGCGGGCCAAGCAAGCTGAGATAGTTGCAGCTCAAACGATTCGGAACTATCGCGGAGCCGAAGCTTCATGACCCATTCGCGCTGGCATTTTTTGCCACAACGGCTGCGCGGCGCAGCGTCGCTGCCCGCGCTCTTGGCCGACGGCGCCGCGCTCGATTTCCGCATCGTGGGTCGCACCCTGCTGCACGCGGCCGCGGTCGGGGTAGCAGCGGGGGTGGCGGGGGCAGTGCTGTTCGGCGGCCTGGAGCTGTTTCAGCGCGTTTTGCTGGAGGGAGTTGCCGGCTATACGCCGCTTCGCGCCGACGGAGAGACGATCACCAGCAGCATCCAAACCCGCCAGTTTCACCCTTGGGTGTTGGTGCTGCTTCCGGCGTTGGGGGGCCTCGCCTGTGGCCTGCTCGCTCGTCTTGCGCCGGAGATTGCGGGGGGTGGCGGCGACGCCATGATCGACGCCTTCCATCACCAGGGTGGTCGCATTCGGCCGCGCGTGATTGGGCTCAAAGCCTTGGCCTCCATGTTCACGCTCGGCACGGGAGGCGCAGGCGGTCGCGAAGGGCCGACGATGCAGATCGGGGGTGCCTTGGGCTCGCTGGTGGCCAAGCTACTCGGCGTCAGCGCCCGTGAACGAAGGATTCTGCTGGTGGCCGGTGTGGCGGCCGGCATCTCGGCGGTGTTCCGGACGCCACTCGGCGCGGCGTTGCTCGCGGTCGAGGTGTTGTACAAGGATGGCTTCGAGTCCGACGCCCTGATCCCGTCGGTGCTGGCAAGCGTCGTTTCCTATTCGGTCATCATTTCGGTCTTCGGTCAGAGCACGCTGTTCGCGCGGGTGCCGCGCTTTCCGTTTCACCCCGAGCAGTTGCCGCTTTACGCGTTGCTGGCCCTGCTGGTGGCCGGTCTTTCTGCCGGATTTTTGGCCGTTTTTCGCCGCGTGCGCGGGTTGTTTCAGGCGTCTCGAGTGCCGCTTTGGGCACGTCCGGCGCTGGCTGGCTTGCTGCTCGGCGCCTTCGCGGTGCCGTTGATCGTTCTGCTCGGCGATCACATCCACCAGCCGGGCCAGGGGCTCGGCTTGCTGGGCGGCGGCTACGGCGCGGTTCAGATGGCCATCCCTTCGTTGCGCTGCGCAAGCGCGCCTTGTACGAAGCTCAAGTGAGCACACCGCGCGAATCGCCCGTGCACCGCGACACGCTCCTGCTCAGCGTGCTTCAGACCTTGCGCGTGTCCGATGTCGTAAAGTCGGCGGTTCCGCCCGTCTGCTTCGCTCCGGGCACACCTCTATCGGCGATGCTCGAACGGGCAAGCGTGGCCGGCAGCCAAGAGCTATTTCCAGTCGTCTCCGGCGAAGGGCGACTGGTGGGTCTCGTGACCTCGGCGGTGATGCGCGTTGCCATCGCCGAACGTGATGATTCGTCCTGGGTGCTGGCCGCCGACTTGATGCAAACACCCGTATCGGTGCAGGGCAGCGACGACCTTCGCACCGTCGGCGAGCGCATGCTGTCCAACGGCTTGCGCGAGTTGCCAATCGTAGCCAACGACGGCGCCGTCGTCGGGCTCGTGACCGAGAGCGCGTTGGCGGGCGTTTATTTGCAAGGCGCCGCCCGCGCGGAGAGCGAAGCCCGCTCCGTGCGCACGCAAGAACGCCAGTAGTAGTCACGCGCTGAACGGTGTCGCGGCATCACCGCAGTGTCGAGCGCTCCGCTTCGTCGGCGGTGGCAGCTGAGCTTGCGTCGTTCGACGTAGTGAGCAAGAGACGGCCGAGAACCAGCGCAATGGCTGCCGCCACGGCGCTTGCCACGAGCACGCCCAACTTGGCCGCGGTGAGCAGCCGCACGTCGGCGAACGCCAGCTGGGCGATGAACAATGACATCGTAAAGCCGACACCGGCGACGCTTCCGAGCACGACCAGGTGTCGGAGAGTGACGCCGCGGGGAAGCCGCGCGACGCCTGTTTGCAGCGCGAGCCAGCAAGCTAAGAGCACCCCTAACGGTTTACCAAGGACCAAGGCTCCCACGACGGCGGTTGCGACGCGCCAAGACGTGGCGTCGAGCGAAACGGCTTCGAGCACGACCCCAGCGTTGGCGAGGGCGAAGATCGGCATGATCACGAAGGCCACCCACGGGTGCAGCGACTCGATCAAGCTCTGCGCGGGAGACGAGGCTTGCCCCGCCGGATCGACATCGTGCGGCCCGCCCGCAACCGGCGTCATCAGCCCGATGATCACCCCGGCGATGGTAGGGTGCACCCCCGCCCCATAGATGCCGGCCCAGGCCACCAACGCGGGCGGCACGTACGCCAGCTTGGCGCGCACGCCGAGGCGCTGCATCACCCACACCGCCGCCAAACCAGCTCCCGCAAGCAGCAGGCCCCAAAGCGCGATGCCCGAGGAATAGAAGAGGGCGATGACGAAGATGGCGCCGAGATCGTCGATGATCGCCAGCGCCAGCAACAGCACCCGCACCGCCGCCGGCACGCGCTTGCCAAGCAACGTGAGAATCGCGACCGCGAAAGCGATGTCGGTGGCCATCGGCACACCCCAACCCGCGCGGCTTTCAGGCGCACCGGCGAACACCAGATAGGCCCCCGCCGGTACCACCATGCCCCCCAACGCCGCCGCCGCTGGCAGCGCCGCCCGGCGCCATTCGGACAGCTCACCGTCGTGAATCTCGCGGCGGATCTCCAACCCGACGACGAAGAAGAAGATCACCATCAGGCCGTCGTTCACGACCCACTCCAGCGTGCGCTCGAACGCAAGGCCTCCGACCTGGATGCCCAGCGGCGTATGCCAGAGCCACGCGTAGCTCCCGGACCAAGGCGAGCTTGCCCAGGCGAGCGCAATCGCGGCCGACGCCAGCAGCAGCAGGCCGCTGGCCGCCTCGAGGTGAAAAAAACGTTCGAGCGGGCGCCGGGCTGCGCGCAGGAGCCGCCGGAAGGTTTCCCCAGCTTCGGGCGGCGAGGACGAGAGAGGGTTGCTAGGCGTTGGCTCGGGTGTCGACATGCGTTGCTGCCGGCTCTTCTCGCCGGCGGAATGGCGGCCCGACCATCCTCTGTCCTGCAACCACAGGCGCTGCACCCAACTCGTTCAACTGTACGAAGGCTGTAGCATCAGCTCGCCCGACAATCTACGGGAACCCGAACGACATGCCCTTCGATAGTCAGGGCCGTGCCGATTCGACACACATCAGTCGAGGCCGTTGTCGCACACGCAATAACCCGGACTTCCGCCCTCCAAGGCAGGGTTACAAGTTCCCTGCCCGACGATACACACGCACGCCCCTGCCGCCCCGCAGCGATTCTGCGTCGCGCACACGAAGCGGCCGGCACCTGGACCGCCCGATTGAAAAACGCAGATCTCCGGCGTTGCGCCGTTGTACTTGCACCCGCCGCAGCGGTCGGTCAACGGCGCGGCTCCGCCTTCGCCAGCGTTCGCAGCGCCAGCGTTCGCAGCGCCACCGCTCGCAGCGCCACCATTCGCGGCGCCACCGGTACCGCCGGTAGACGTCGTCCCGCCTTCGCCCCCGGGCGGACAGTTGCGAACTTCCCAACCGCAGCCGCCCGTATCGAGTCGCAAGCAACGTCCGGTCGGACCAGCGGTGCTGCCGTCTGCGCACACGGTGTTGGGCACGCCAAGCGCGGGGCCGCACTCTGAGCTTTGGCAGGTGAGGGCGCCGCCGTCACCACCGTTGCTGTGCGTGCCCGCGCTGTTTGCACCTCCGCCACCGTTCGTCGAGCCCTTCCCCGCGTTGCTCGAGCTGCCACCGCTTGCGCCCCCGCCGTCGGTAGTCGAGCCACACGCCACGAAACCAGTCTGCCCCGCGATCAGCAGGATCAAGAGCGGCGCAATGCGAGCGAGTGATTTCATCCGGCTTCTCCGAGTAAGGAATTGGTCCCACACGCCATCGCAAGACGCATGCCATCGACGCAAGGGCGCCTATCGGCGAAAAAGCGCGCGGGGTGTGCCACCGCTCCTTCCCGCGTTGGCACACCCCGCGCGAAGTCGCCAAAGCCATGCCGAGCATCGTCGCGCGCTTTCCCTCAACTGATGGGGGCAGGATAGGGCGGGTCGAGCCCCCGAGCGGCTAGGCCATCACGACGCTGCCAGGTACGTCGCGGCCTGTCGCAAAGCTTTGGCGGCGTCGGCGCCGCTGGCGACCTTTTCGTGTGCGACGATCAAGCGTTGCAGGTTGGGCGTGTCGGCGAGGCGCTCGAGGTGACGGCGCAGGGCGGGTTGGTCTTTGACGAACACCAAGCGCGCCAGGCGGCTCACGCGTGGTCCCGGTGCCGAGCCCATCACGGTCGTAAACAAGTAGCCGAGCAGGTCTCGCTTCTTGTCCATGTTCATGACCACGTCGTTCAAAACGACGGTCATGCCGTCGTTCGAGCGCACCAGCATCGCGCCTTCGGACTCACCCACGCCGTCGAGCGTTTCGAAGCGGATGCAGCCGTCGTCGGCGTAGTCTTCGTAAGTGCCGTCCACGGCCACGACTTGCTCGATTTTGCTGCGACCGCCGCGAGGGCAGAACACCACCAGCTTGGGGTAACGGGCTTTGTAGGCCGGCGCGTCCAGGCGATGCCCGGAGTTGGGCACCACGATGGCGGCGATGGGCCCCAGCGCTTCCAACTTGTGCTGACGCTCGTCGTCGAGCGCAATCGGGCTATGCAACAAGAGCGAGCCGTCGCCGCGACGCACGACCGTCATGGTACGCCGCAGCGACATGCCGGGCAGTGCGCCTTCGACGCGCCACAGGTTGTCCGCCAGCGGCTCGAGCGGACCGTGGTTCAAGACGCGCCAGCCGGTATCGACCTTGCCCATGCGCGTGCCATCTTGCACGAGGTGACGGGCGGCGTGCACTAGGCAAAAAGAGACGTCGGCTGAGTCTCAGTAGACGTACTGCCGCGCCAGCTGCGTGGCGTGCATTTGATGCTGGGTGACGTCGACACGCAGGGCGGGCTCGAAAGCGGCGTTTTGGACCCCGCCCAAGGCTTGCGCGTCGTCGGCCGAAGCGGAGGCGGTGAAACGATTCGTCAGCGGGCCGCCCACCTGCCAGGTCATGATGTGCTCGAGGCCGAGATCGATGACGCAGCCGTACTTGGCCTGGCGCGCGCTGTCGTGGCGCTGTTTTGCCAGCGCGTAGGCGTGAATGATGCCTTCGTAAGCGTAGCCGGTGTTGCGCGTGCGAATCAGAATTTTGTGCACGTCGATCATCCAGTCGGCCAGGGTAAGCACGGTGTCGCCGTACCAGGAAACATCGGGAAAGTCGCTGGTGGCAAGCTCGTAGAAAGCCATCGAGCTCCACTGGTAGTAACCCTTGGTCACGTCGGAGTCGGCGTTCTCGGCGAGCGCTTCGTCGATGTTGATGCGCTTGCCGGCGGCCGCCGCGCTCATGATGGTCGGCAGCAACTCCCTCTTGCCCATGTATTTCGCGGCCTTCACCAAAGCCAGCAGGGCCTCGCCGTCCGAATACGAAGAGGGCTCGCCTTGCGGCTTGCACGTCTTCAGGTCGTAGTCCCCGTACCACAGCCCGCTCGGGTGCCTGCTCTCGGTGAGCATTTTCAAATATTGGTCCAGGCGCGCTTCGAGCAACTGGCGCTTGTCGGTGCCCAGATCGGAAGCGGCGCGTAGGTATTCGATCTGCGAGAGCGCCATCAGCGCAATCGTGCCGGCGCGGCCGGAGCGGCTGCCCGGATAGACCAAGCAACGCACGCCCTTCACTTCACGCGAGTGCTCGTCGAAGAACGACAGCGCGCGCTCGATGGCAAAAGCCAACTGCGGCCGTTTGTCTTCTTGGTACAAGAGCGTCAGACCCCACAGCGCGCCCACTTGCCGCGTCTCTTGGTCGTCGCCCGAAAGCTGCTTTTCGCGCCAGTCGTACTCGTAGTCGAAGTTGCCTTCCGGCCTTTGATGAGCCAACAAAAAGCGCGTGCCAAGCCGGATGGAGGCGTCCAAGACCGGCCGGCTCAGGCGCTGCTGACAGCTGCCACGGCCCGGCGATTCGAGCAGCCAGCGCACGTAAAACCGCTCCCCCCGCCACCACCACAGACTCGCCAAGAGCACGACCAGGGCCGAAGAAGCCAAAATAATCTGCCTACTTCGGGGCCAGGCTCGGAATGGGACGTGCGCCATGCGGGGCGCAGGCTAAGTCCATTTTTCGGCGCGTAACAAGCGCGCAACCGGCCGGACGCGCGGGCTTGGCTAAACTGTGGTCCTCGTTCATACAGTGCGCCCGATGTCCCGTAGCAAGTCCCTGGTCCAGGCCGTCGAGCTCTGGTTTCCCCAGGGCGAAGTGATGGCGTTTGCGGCGGGCGCCTACCGCACCCACGACGACTTGCGGCTCGAGCGAGAGCGCCTGTCGTTCCATCAGGGCGAAGGACTGCCCGGCTTGGTTTGGGCCAAGGGCAAGGCGTTGTTGATGGAGACGTCGAGCAGCGAGTTCATCTCTACCGAGCTGGCGTCCCAGGCCGGTATCGACGCCGTCGTCGGCTGCCCCCTGTTCGAGGGCGGCCGATTGTTCGCGGTGCTGACGCTGATGTTGAGCCATCGCTCGGAAGCGCCGAGCTGTTTGGAGATTTGGGACGTGGCCGACGAGCTCGACGTGTTGAAGCACGGTCAGGGCTACTACGTGCATTGCGGCGACTTCGAGCGCTTCAGCCCCTGGATTCAGTTTCCGCGTGGCACCGGCCTGCCGGGGCTCACCTGGCTGAGCGGCGACGCGCAGGTGATGGCCGACGTGCGCAAGTCCAACGCCTTCATCCGCGCCGGGCTCGCCGCGCGCGCCGGCTTGAAGCCGGGCGTCGGGCTACCGCTGTATCGCGATCGTCGCGTGATGCAGGTGCTGGCGTTGATTGGCGCCGAGCAGCAGCCGTTCGTGTGCGGCGTCGAGATTTATCATCCTCAGGGCAGCGAGCTGGGCGCCGCGACGCTCTTCGACTGGAGCGGGCGTGGCTCGACGACGGGCGAGTCGTTTGCCGACGCGGCGGGCCGACAGCTGGCGCAGCAGGCGCTCGCCAAGCGTCTACCGGCTTTGGCTCAGGCCAAGGCCGGCGCGGTCCAGGAAATTTCGCTGGCCCTGCCGCTCTACGATCGCAAAGGCTTGAAGCAGATCTTGGTCTTGCGCTTGGCTTGAGCGCAGCGGCTCAGCTCTTGGGGGCGCTGGTCGTGGCCTGGCCGGCGGCGACCCAGCCCTTGATGCCGTCGCGCATGACGCTGACTTTGGCGTAGCCGGCAGAAGCCGCACGGCTGGCGGCCGCGTCCGAAGCGCGACATTGGGTGCCACCGCAATAGAAAACGAGCGGCTGCGCTTTGTCGCGGGGCAGCTCGGTAAGGGCGTAGCTGCGGTGATCGGAGAGCAGGACTGCGCCCGGCACCACGCCGAACTTCTCGCGCGTCTCGGGGTTGTTGGCGTCGACCACCACTGCGCTCTTGTCCTTCAACGCGGCGGCCACCTGCGGCACGCTGAGCTCGGCCAATGCCGCGGCGGGAGCAGCCTTTTCAGAAGCTTCGGGGGCGCTGGGGCGCGAGTTGCAACCCAGGCCAAGAGCAAGAGCGACCGCTGCACACGCCACCAATTTCGAGTTGGACATTCTGGAGGTCCCTGATTGTTGCCGCCGGCGGCGCGGCTAGAATGGCAGAAGAGCGCGCGCCTCGCCAGGCGCGGTGCGGGCCGCGCCCCGGGGCAAGTTGGTGACAGTCGATCGGCTGCAAATTCGTTGTAACCTCGAGCGCCATGAGCGCACCTAGCGAGCTTTCGGGACCGAGTCTCGACCAAGGCGTTGCCGCGGCCGACCTACGCGACGGTCAGATGTTGCTCGGGCAAGCCGAGGGTGAGGCAGTCTTGCTCGCTCGCCGCGGCGACGAAGTGTTCGCGGTCAGCGCGACCTGCACCCACTACGGTGGTCCCCTCGCCGAAGGCTTGTTGGTGGGCGACACCGTGCGCTGTCCCTGGCATCACGCCTGCTTCAGCTTGCGCACCGGGCAAGCGCTGGCGGCGCCCGCGCTCAACGGGCTGGCTTGTTGGGACGTGGAACAGCGCGGCGAAAAGCTTTACGTGCTGGGCAAGAGCAAGAAGCGCGCGGAAGCGGTCACGGTGCGCAGTGGGCTTGCCAACGTGGTGATCGTCGGTGGCGGCGCGGCAGGCCTGGCCGCGGCCGAGTCGCTGCGCAATCAGGGCTACATCGGTCGCCTTTCGATTCTGAGCGCCGACAGCGCGCCGCCCGTCGACCGCCCGAATCTGTCGAAGGACTACCTGGCCGGCACCGCGCCCGAGGAGTGGATCCCGCTTCGGCCGCCGGAGTTCTTCGCGTCCCAGCAGATCAAGCTCGAGCTCGGCAGGCGTGTCACGCGCATCGACGTGGGCGCCAAGCAAGTCTTCACCGATGACGGCACGGCCCATGAGTACGACGCGCTGTTGCTGGCTACCGGCGCCGAACCGATTCGACTGCAGATCCCCGGCGCCGCGCTGCCTCACGTTCACTACCTGCGTTCCCTTGCTGACAGCCGCGCCATCATCGCCGCGCTGGGCCAGGCCAAGCGCGCCGTGATCGTGGGCGCCGGCTTCATCGGGCTCGAAGCCGCCGCCGCCCTGCGAACGCGCGGACTGGAAGTGCACGTGGTGGCGCCCGATGCGCGACCGCTCGAAAAGGTGCTGGGCCCCCAACTGGGCGACTTCATTCGCGCCCTGCACGAGGAGCACGGAGTCGTGTTTCACCTGCAGCAGCAGCTGCAGTCCATCGACGCGACCCAGGTCACGCTCGCCGACGGCAGCCGAATTGCCGCTGACTTGGTGATCGTAGGGATTGGCGTCAGGCCTGACTTGGCGCTCGCCGAGTCCGCCGGAGTGCGCACCGAGCGCGGCATATTGGTCAACGAATTCCTGGAGACCAACGTGCCCGGCATCTTCGCGGCCGGCGACAGCGCACGTTGGCCGGACCCTCATTCGGGCGAAGCCATTCGCGTCGAGCACTGGGTGGTCGCCGAGCGTCAGGGCCAAATTGCCGGCCGTAACATGCTCGGGCTGCGCGAGCCGTGCGATTTCGTGCCCTTCTTCTGGAGCCAGCACTACGACGTTTCCATCTCCTACGTCGGGCACGCCGTGAACTGGGACGAGATCGACGTCGACGGCAGCATCGAAAAGCGGGATTGCAAGCTCACCTTTCGCCGCGGTGACCGCACCTTGGCCGTCGTCACCATCAATCGCGATCTAGAAAGCCTGCGCGCCGAGGCGTATGCGGAGGCGCTGGTAGCGGTGGCGCGGCGCTAGGCGCAGCGTCAGCCATACTCACGCTCACCAGACCGAGCGACACTTGACGCGCTTCGTTGGCTACAATCGCAGCCATGAGCGAGCTAGACAGCGTGTCACCCATGATCGTGAACGTGGACGAGCTTCCGGAGCGTGAGCAGACGCACGGCCAATTCGGCGCGGCCTTTCAGTCGTTGACGCCGTCGATGAGGCCGCGCGGGGGCAGCTTGGGCATCAACCGCATGCGCCTCAAGAAGGGGCAGACGACCTGTCCGTTTCACTACCACCTGCGCGAGGACGAAGCCTTCTTCGTGTTGGCCGGTCGCGGCGTGCTGCGCTACGGCGGCGAATTGCGCGCCATTCGCGCCGGCGACTGCATCTCTTGCCCCGCCGGCACCCAGATCGCTCACCAAATCGCCAACCCCTACGACGAAGATCTCGTCTATCTGGCGATCGGCGCTTTCGACCCGCACGAAGTGTGCGTCTACCCCGACAGTGACAAGATCGCGGTGCGCGGCGTCAAGCAGCGCGGCCACATCACCCCCATGGAGTACTTCGACGCCGAGCCTCAACCGCCGAAGATCTTTGCGTTGGCGGAAAAGGTCGCAGCCTCGCGCTGAGCCGGAAAACCGACCCGGCGCGCAGTCAAGGCTCCGGCTTAGGCGGCTCGAAGTGCAAAGGGTAGTCGAGGAAGACGCGCCCGCCGCTCGGCTCGGGAAACGTCAGCTTGCGGATTTGGTCCAAGATGCAGTCGACGGTCGCCTCGTCCTCGAGCGCATCGTCACCCTGGTTGGCGTTGGCATGCGCGACTTTGCCGCCGGGCGCGACGACGAATTGGATGTCGACGTTGCCGCGCAGTGCCGGCTTCGACTTCAAGCCGCGCTCGTAGCAAGCTTGAATGGCCGGTCCCGCCGACTTCAATTTTTCGTCGACGACGGCCTTGGGCAGCTTGCCGCGCGTGGGTGCGCCAGTCTGGGTAATGCCGGGCTCGACTGGCTTGGCTTCGGCTGGCGCGGCGGCGGGCGGCTCGGGAGACGGAGTTTCCTCGGGCGGCAGTGGCGGCGGCGCTTCACTGGGCGCTGGCATGCCGCTGCTGGGGGGCGCGGCGGCCTCGCTGGACGGGGCCTTGGGCGGCGTTTGGTCCAGCAGCTGGCAAGCGGCCAGTGACGCCGCGATCAGGCAACAAAACCAGATGCTTCGATTAGGCACGCCTCCTTGCATAGCACGCTCGTGGGGCCTCGCCGGCCAGCGCCACGGCCGCCGCCGTCCGCAGGTCGTTTGCTAGGCTGCGGTCCATGCTTTACCCGCTCGAGACTCGGACGCGAGAGCTGAAGTCGCTGGATGGCATTTGGCGCCTGTGCTTCGACGCCGAGCATCGCGGAGTTGCGGCTCGCTACTTCGAAGAATTTCCGGACACGCTCGCCTGCGAGATCGCGGTGCCGGGGTCGATCAACGAACAGGTCACCGAGCGCGAGCAACACCTGTTTCAGGATTGGGTTTGGTATCAAACTTCGTTCCGAGTGCCGGCCACTTGGTGGGGCCATCGCGTGTTTTTGCGCGTGGGCGCCGCAACCTACCGCGCCGACGTTTACGTGAACGGACAACTGCTCGGCAGTCACGAAGGAGGCTACACGCCGTTCGAGCTGGAGCTGACGGGGGTGGCAAAGCCCGGCGAGGTGAACCAGCTGGTGATTCGCGTCGACAGCTTGCTTTCAGCGACGACGGTGCCTCAAGGTGGTCTCGATCCGAAGCTGGGTGGAGTCGCCAACTGGCGCGCTGGCAACAACCCCGACGTGCATTGGGATGCCTTTCCCTTCATGGGTATTCATCGGCCCGTGGTGCTTTACGCTACCGGGGCAACGCGCATTCGTTCGTTGAGGGTCGAAACGCTGCGGCTCGCCGCCGGGCACGCCGTGCTGCGGGCGCGCTGTCGAATCGACGGCCCAGCGCAGCAGCTACGCTGGGGCGTGCCGGAGCTGGGGGCCGAGGTGGTGGCCAACGTCGGCCCCGACGGCGGCGTCGAGCTCGACATCGAGCTTTCCGGAGTTACGCCTTGGAGCCCGGCTCATCCAAGGTTGTACGGGCTGGAATTTCAGGCGGAGTCCGAGGGCGGCGTGGAAGACGTGTACACGTTGCCCTTCGGCATTCGGCAGATCACGGTCGAAGCCGGCCAGCTTCGTCTGAACGGCGAGAAGTTGTCGCTGCGCGGTTTCGGCAAGCACGAAGATGCGCCCATCATCGGGCGTGGGCTCAGCTTGCCGCATCTGGTCAAGGACATGAACCTGCTGCGCTGGATCGGCGCCAACTCGTTTCGCACCTCGCACTATCCGTACGCCGAAGAAGTGCTGCAGCAGGCGGATCGCCACGGCGTGCTGGTTATCGACGAGGTGGCGGCCAACACGCTGTCCATGCGCGCCGTCGCCGATCCGGAGCAGCGCGACGTTTTGGCCGCGGCCCATCGCGCTCAGATTGACGAGCTCATCGAGCGCGACTTCAACTACGCCTCGGTGGTGGCCTGGAGCCTGGGGAACGAATGCGAAACGTACCTGGAAAATGCCGACTATTTCGGACAAATGGTGCGGCACGCCAAGCGCCAAGACGTGACGCGGCCGGTGCTGTTCGTCGTCAACAGCCACCCCGACGACGAGCTTTCGGCCGGCGACTTCGACTTGCTTTGCGTCAACCTGTACCCGTCTTGGTACAGCGACTGCGGCAAGCTCGATGCCATCGCGCCGGCGCTCGAGCGCTCTCTACTGGGGTTTTGGGAAAAGTACGGCAAGCCCATCATCATCACCGAGTTCGGGGCGGACGCAGTGGCGGGCATGCACAGCGAATACCCGGTGATGTGGAGCGAAGAGTATCAGCTGGAAATGATCGAGCGCGTGCTGGACGCCGCCGCGCGCTACCCGTTCGTGGCCGGCACCCACGTCTGGAACTTTGCCGATTTCAAGGTCGGTCAACACCCAGGAAGGGTCATGCTCAATCACAAAGGCGTCTTCACGCGCGATCGCGCGCCCAAGCTGGCCGCGCATGCCCTGCGGCGCCGCTGGACCACCATTACCGAGTAGCGGCTGCGTTCGTGCCGCGCCCGTGCGTTCGCGCCGCGCCGGTTCTAGACGGCCCGCAGCTGGATGGCTTTTTCCGGGCATGCCGTCACGCATTGCCCACAAGCATGACAATCGTCGGGGCGAGTGACGAACGCTTGCTTGCCGCCGTGCACGAACACTTTCACGCGGGCCAGTAGCCCGAGGCCGGCGCGCTCGGCGTCGGTGAGCTTGCGCACGGTGAACACGTCGTAAGGGCAGACGCGGACGCAATCTTCCTTCGCTTCACAGCGGTTGTGGTCGATCACCGGCACCAGCCGTCCGCTGCCTTTACACTCCGAGGTTTCGGGCATGACGCCGCAGCTTGCGGCATTTTCGGCCGAAAGTTTGCAAAGATTCGTGAAGCGGCCCGGCGGTAGAGACTCGTCCGGCTTGGCGCGGGCTGGGACGGGTCGGGGGCGCGACGTCGGGCAACGTGTTGCTCCTTTGCGTCACTCTCCGGAAGCGCCGTTCACGACCGCGACTTCGGCGTGAGCTTCTAGCGTAAAAACGCCGGGCACACCGGTTGCACTAGCGACGGAGAATGCGCAACTGGCGCGGCTCCGTCGCTCTCTTTTTGGCCACCGCGCTCGCGTTGAGCAGCACGGGCAGCGCGCGCGCGCAGCTCACGGTGGTGACGACGCCGGGCGAGCCCCCGGCTATCTCCCACGCCGAGCTGGCTTACGGGGAGGGGCAGGGCATACCGGTGACTTGGCTCTCGCTGCGGATCGAGCGCGGCCCGGCCGCGGTCGTGGTGGCGCTGCCGCCGGACGCCGTCGCCGACTCCGCGCTCGACGCCTGGTTCAGCGCGCTGGAGGCCACCGCCAGCCCGAACGTGCTCGCGCCGCGCGGTCGTAGCAACTGCGGGCAGACGGGCAGTTTCGTGCACGTCGCTTGGCCGCGCAACGCCGGAGTGGCGCCCGCGGAGCTGACCCTACGAACACCCGAGGACGTGGAGGCGGCGCTCGACGAGCAAGGCTTGGCCACCAGCGCCAAGCTGCCGGCGGCCGAGCGCTACCTGCTCTGGTCCTGGCCCGCGTCCGCGACGCCTCAGACGACGCGCACCTTGCGGATTGCAGGGGGGGCCGCGCCGCTCGCGTTGCTGCCCGGC
>JBEQSW010000287.1:0-12883 GCA_040348565.1 Myxococcales bacterium
TTGCCAGCCGAGCCGGCACGACCAGCCGTGCCCACCTGGCCTCCGTCCGTTTTGCCGCCGCCGGCCATCCCCGCCGTGTCGGCGGTTCCCCCGTTGCTGAGCGAGCCGCCAGCACCGCTCGGCCCGCCGGCGCTCGATTTACCGGCTGCGCCGACAGTTCCGCCTTGGCTCGACACGCCGCCGGTGGTCTGACCGCCCGCACCTTCCGAAGGCAAGGCATCACCGGAGGAACAAGCGCTACCGAGCAAGACGAGCACGGCAGCCGAGAGGACGCGGCGCATCGGTTCCATGGAGCTTTCTTCTATGACGGAGGGAGGCCACCCACAGTCAGAAGGCGGCACACCGTTAGTGACGGTGGAGCCTCGACTTCGTCCCGAAAGTTCCGGAAATCCGCTCAGCAGGATGATTACCCGCCAATATGGAAAAAGCGCGCAGCGGCTGACGGCGACGGTCATCCGCTGGGTGACGCCACAACACAACCGCGGCGGGGGCCGGTCAGTTTTGCTTTACGTACAGTCGGCAGTCAGGCACCGGCATGCCGTCCGCGGTGCCGGTGCAGGTGCCGGGGCCTTGCAGCGGCGGGTACGCAGCGAGCCCTTTCGCCAACTGCACCGTCAAAAACGTACCATCCACCTCGTACGCGCCGCTCAAGCTGTCGCCAACCGGGATGTACGTGCCCGAGCCCGCGCCGAAGACGACTTGAAAATGGTGAGCTCCGTTGTCGTGAGCCTTGACGGTCCAGCTCGATGACCAATGCCCATCGACGTCGGAGTAGTCCATGGCGGTGTCGCTGACCGTGAGATTGTGAGGGACGTCCGACGGCCCCAAATACAGCCACTTGCCCGCGAGCTCGAAGGGCGTGGGCGCAGGCGCGGGTGCAGGGGGCGTGTTGCTTTCCCCGCAGCCCGCGACCGTCAGTAGCATCATCGTAAACAGACAACGGATCCACATTATTGGGTTTACTGAGCGAGGCAGTTCTTGACCATTTCGGACCAAATCAGGTCCCCGACGTGCTCTCCGCCCGACTGAGTCGGATGCAGACCGTCGGTAGTGTCACCGGCGACGAACACGGGCCTCAGGTCCACCCAATGGCATTTGGGTGACGTGGATGCAGCGCACGTCGTCTGCATAGCCGGCATCGTGTTGTCGAGACAAGTCTTCAGTGAGGCGTTGGAGCCGGGAGGCGCGCCCGGTTCCGGGTAGCGTGTGTAGAGCACGTCCTTCACGCCGGCCGCGCCCATCTTGTCGAGCAGTGTCTTAAAGGTATTTGAACACGTGGCGCACGACGTCCCTCCCTGCAGACAGTCGATGCCTCCGCCGTCCATGATGACGAACTTGACGGATGCGCCACCCTGGGTGGCCGCGGTCCATTCCGTGGTCGCGATGTAATTCATGTTCTGGCCGCTGACAGCCACGTTGCGGTAGCTCTCGTTCGCGCCGAGGGAGCCCGCTTTTCGGGCGTCTTCTTCGATCCGCTTCTGATTGTACTGCGGGGCGATGGCGTAGAAAGACTCGCCCATGATCACGACCTCGGACGCCTTGACTTGGCCCTTCTGACAAGTGCCGGACCCAGTGCCGCCGGAGCTAGTGCCGGCCGTGGGCGCGCCTGCGCCGCCGGAAGTGCCGCCGGTGGTGCCCGTCCCACCGCTTCCGGTACCGCCTTTGGGGTTGGTTCCGGCGCTGCCCATGACCATGCCGCCCATGCCGGCCGTCGGGGCGCCTCCAGTACCGGTGGGCGCACCGGCCGACGGCGAGGTCCCGGCCGTCCCCGTCGTCGGTCCGCCCGAGCTGCTGCTGCTGCCGCTCGTACCGACCGTGCCCGCGCTTGCTGGCGTGCCGGCGGAGCTCACGCTTCCGGCGCTGCCGCCATCGGGGCCGGCCTCAACGGAGCAACCTCCGATGATCGCCAGCTCGAGCGCTAAGAGGATGCCAAGCCGACCGTGATGTCTTGAAATCATGTTCTTCCTCCAAACGAGACAAATCTGACAAAGCGCGGCTCAGGCTCGGTGAGCACCGAGACGGATAGCGACGGACTCGCCGATTCTTCCGACTACGGATAAAAATCTAGCGAGGCTGCGTTCGCATTAGGGATTGTGTTCCGAATCCCTTCGCACCCACATTTCCTACCCCGTCTCGCTGCCCAGTAGCAGAGGGCAAATGCGTCCCCCCTTCGCGCAACGAGCACCGCGCCGATCGAAGGCACCAAGTGCCCACGCGGTGGCTTCGAGCTAGCGCGCGGTCAGGATTGCGAGCGTAAAAATTGATGCTCCCGCTGCCGCCTGCACGAGCCGCGACCGCGACCGTCATCTCGAGCAACGCCCGCCGAAACATGAAATCAGCGCGGGAAAACCTGCCATTTCCAACGCCGTGGCCGCGCGGCAGGCGCATTGCTAGCTTGTCGGGGATGGGACCGATGACGTGGGTGGGTTGTGGCGCCTTGAGTCTGTTCTTGGGCGGGTGTTGGTACTTCGAGGATTGCCCGAACGACGTTGGGGGCATCGAGGAAGGTCAGCAGATCGAGACCACCATCGTCGAGCGCTTCGCGGGGTCCTCGGATAGCTCGGCGCCGTCGTGTGGCGAGCTAGGCGACTTGGAGACCGGCACGAATGTGGAGTGGCAAGCGCACCTGGCCGGCTCGGCCGAGACCTGCGATGACGACGTGGACATCCATCCACAAGGTTTGTCGAGCGCCGAGCTGGCCACCACCTCATCGTGGACCCTACCGCCCACACTGACTTTACCGAGCGGGTGCCAGGGCGAGTGGCAGCTCCGGTTCCGCTTCCTAGCTCCCGACCCGAAGCTGCTGGGCGCGGTAGACAGCGCGAACCCGAAGTGGGTGCTGAAGCGGACCTTCCGCGGCATCGACTCCGCCGCCTGTGCCGATCAAGACCTCTCGCTTCCTAGCTGCACGGATGAGTTCGTGGCCGAGAGCCGTCCAGCGGAGTAACCGAGCCCTGGTTTCCGCGGCGGCCTCCGTAGCGGGGCCAGGCCACCCTGATGCCAGGCCGCCTCCCCTGGTACGCCGCATGCTTCATGGTCCGTATTCCATGGGAAAGACGGCGATAATTGCATTAGTTGGCGCGGCCGCAGCGCTGCTGGGCGTTGGCTTCATTGCGCGGAGGCCGCAGACTTTGCCGGTGCATGTCGTCGCAGTGGCGCATAGCGCGCCACCGGCCAGCGCGGAGCCAGACACGCTGGTCGACGCGCTGGTCCCGGACCGGCCCATGCGGCTCGATGGGTCGCGGGTCGAACCGGCCGATTGGGTCGGCGCGCGCCCTGGCTTTCAACATTCACGTTCTGCCGCGGAGCGCGGAGGCGTGGAACCCTGTGCGACGCAAGCCGTCGATACGAGCGCGTTTGCCGATTGGACTCCGCTAGGCAAGGGGCGCTTCATCGCGCCTCGCGATTTCGGCCTCGATGCGCAGGGCCGTTTCGACTTGGTCATCCACCTGCACGGTGACGAGCCCATACGACGCGAGCTGGTGAAGAGCGGGGCGAGGTTCGTGCTTTATACTCTCACTCTCGATCCCAGCCAAAGCTACGCGCCCGTGTTCAACGGCGCGGGCTCGTTTCGAGCCATCGTCGCCGAGCTAGAGCAGACCATGAGCAAGCGAGCGGGGCGCTCAGCGCGCGTGGGGCACGTCGCGCTGAGCGCCTGGAGTGCCGGCTTCGTCGGCATCGAAGCGGCGCTGTCGCAGCCTGAAAGCAAGGACGTCGACGCGGTGGTTTTGATCGACGGTTTGCACGCGCCACGCAAAGACGCGGCAGCGTTCAAAGCCCAGCTGCAGCCCTTCGTCGACTACGCCAAGCGCGCCGCCGCCGGCGAGAAATTGCTGTTCATCAGCCATTCGTCGATCGACCCGCCCGACTTTGCTTCCACCACCGAATGCGCGCACTACCTACTTTCGGCGCTCGGCGCGCGACCCCAGCCCGTCGAACGACAAGATCCGCTCGGCCTCGAGCTGGTCGAGGCCTTCAGCCGCGGCAACCTGTACGTCCGCGGCTACGCCGGCAACGACAAGGCCGACCACTGCGCACAGCTCGCAGTCTTGCGCGACGTGTACGCGGCCCTGCAAAGGCATTGGCAGGGCTAGCGAATCCGCGCCGACTCGAGCTTCCAGCCGTGCGGCGGGGTAGTCGGGACGATTTGCCATGCTTTCGCGCCGGGCGGACGCCGGGTGATCGGCCGGGAGTGAGTGCGGCTGCTCGGCCTCGCGATGAGCTACGGTGCGCCGCAGCATGAAGCTCCGCGCCCCGACACGTCTCACTTTCGTCGGGGCGCTGCTAGCGAGCTCGATTTGCTTCGGTTGCAGCTCCGACTCCAAGCCCGAGCAGGAGTCGGTGCGGAAGATCGACTACGAGCTATTTCCGAGCACCCATCAGCTCAGTGAACGGGAGTTGACGCAGCTGTCGCGGCTAGAGCCGGACGGCACGCTGGTGCTGGACTCGCTTCCGCCGAGCTTGGCAAAGCTCGAGGTCGGCGAGGTGCTGTTGGCGGGCGTGACGAAGCAGACGCCGCAGGGCCTGCTGCGCGTGGTGCTCGACATCACCCCTCGGGACGACGGTACGGTGGTGCTGCGCACGGCCGCCGCGCCGCTGCAAATGGCGTTTCGACGCTTGCATGCGCGCGTCGCCGACCGCGCGTCGCCGTTCACGCCGGGCGGCGATTTTACGCCCACGGATGTGGTGCCGCTCGCGGTGAAGCCACAGTTCAGCGTCAGCGGTGACCTGGGCGACACGCAGAGCTACGACATTCTGGCGTTCGACGGCGACGGCAATTCGGACACCAAGAACGACCAAGTCGCCGTCAACGCAACCTTGGGCGGCGGCGTGCGCTACGACCTCAGCCTGGACGTGGACTGGGGCGCGGTCGAGCGGCTGCCCACGGCCGTGAGCGACTGCTTGCTCGGAGTGCTGGACGTAGTCGAGGGCGAGCTGCCACCGTGCCAGCCCGAAGACTTGCTGCCGGAGCTGAAGCTAGGGCTCGCCGTCGAGCCGCACTTGGAGGCAGCGGTGACGGTCAACGGCGCGGCCAGCGTCGGCTTCGAAGAAAGCTTCGAGATTGGCTCGATCACGCTGGCGCCGATCACGATAGGGCCGCTGGTGTTGATCCCGAACGTGGACATTCTGGCCACGGTTTCTGGCAGCGCTTCGGCGCGCTTTGCCGCCAGCGCCCATGCCAACATCTCCGTCAAATCGAGCGTTTTGCTGTCGTCCAAAATCGAGAACAGCAAGCTGGTGCCGTTCGAGCTGGGCGACACCGACGCCGACGCCGAGACGCCGGAAGTCGATCTGTACGCCGAAGTCAGCGCGAAGCCGGGCGCGCGCCTCACGCTCGCGCTGTACGGAGTGATCGGCCCGTACGCACAGCTGTCGGCGGCGGCAACGTTGCGCGCCAACCCGCTCCAAAACCCGTGCTGGGACTTTCGCGTCGGGCTCGAGACGGAGCTGGGCGTGATCGTCAAAACCCCGTCGCTGCCTGGTTTCGGCGCGCTCACCTTCTTGGATTGGAACACCGGCCCTTTGTCGTTGTGGGATACGAGCGTCGCCGACGGCGACTGCGACTTGACCGAAGAGGGGGCCCGCCCTCCGCCCGGCGGCGGCCCGACGGCGGAGCTGCTGCAGTCGCCTAGCTTCACCCCCTGGGCCCGCCTGATGAAGCTGCCGGCCGAAGGCGCGCAGCTGGAGTCGATCTTGGCTTATCCCAGCGGCTTTCCGTTTCTTACGCCCAGCGTCGACGGTCGCTACGTCGCCGGTGGCGGCGGCGCGCTGGGGCTGCTCAAGCTGGACGGTGACGGCAACGCCATTTGGCAAACAGCGCTGCTGAGCGAAAGCGAGACCGCGCTGTCGTCGCTGGGCTCCGTTCCCAGCGGAGATGCGGCCTTGCTCACGTTGTACCGGGGCACCAGCGACGCCTTCGTGTTGGCCAAGCAGAGCCAGTCGGGCGCGCTCATGGCCGCCGTCAGCGTGACCTTGCCCGACGAATGCGGCGCCGTCGCTCAAGCGCTGGTCGAAAACGGCGCTGGTGGCGCGCTCGTGGTGGGCGAATGCCCATTCTTGCACAGCGCCTGGTTGGTCGAGCTCGACCGCGGGCTCGCGCTGTCGAGCGCCCAACAATTGGTCGACCCCGACGACACGACTGCGCGCGTGACCCCCACCGCCCTGTCTCGGCAAGACGGTGATTTCTTGTTGGCGGGGCAGCTGACACGATTGGGCGAAAGCGCCGGCTCGCTCGGCTTTTTGACGAGATTCTCGAGCGATTTGTCGGCGAACGTGAGCGCGGCCTACGCCTGCCCCGAACGGTTGTCGTTCTACCCCACGGCCGTCATTCCATCGGCCGCCGGCAGCGTCACTCTGGTGGGTGATGCAGCAGGCCTGGGCTACGTGGCGCGCATCAAGGCCGACGGCTCGCTCGGTTTCGCACGCTTTCCCAACCTGGGCGGTGGGGTGCAGAGCGGATTTTCGCCCAACGGCGTGGTCGAGCTTCCGTCGACGGGCATGGTGCTGGCGTCCACCGTCGACGGCGAAGGCGACAACCCGACCGACATCGTGCTGCTGGGGCTCGACGGCAATGGTCGCACGCTGTGGGGCCGGGAGTACCTGCTACACGGCCAAAAGCAGCTGCGAGCGTTGGGCTTTCCGAGCGTCCGCGTGACCGACGACGGCGGCGTTTTGCTCAGCGCCACCGCCGGCCCTGACGGGAGCTCGGACGGCGAGCTGTTGGCGATGAAGGTCTTCGCGCGCGACGGCTCTCTGCCCGACGACTCCCTCGTCGAAAGCGTCTCCGTCAGCCCCGACGAAAGCCCGGTCGCGGTCGAGCCGCGCGATTTCGGCCCTCGGCTCACGCCGATTGTAGCCAGCGTGCGGCGATTCGCCGGTCACGATTGAGGCAACGGCTAGGCCGGGTGTCTTGCCGGTGGCGTCGGACACTGCGATAGTCACTACGATGCTTGGTTGGGAGCCGCCTTTCTGGGTCCACGTCGGCGTTGGGGCAACCGCGCCATGACGCGCGGGGGAGCACGTCGATTCGCGCTGGCCGGCGCAGGGCTACTCGGCGGAGCGCTGGCTTTCGCCGCTTGCGGCGGCAGCACCGTGTCGCACACGGACGAAGGGACCACGAGCGGCAGCGCTGGGCGAGCGGGCGTGGGTGGTGGCAAGGGCGGGCGCAGCGCCGCGGGCGCGACCAGCTCGACGAGCGGCGCCGAGGGCGGCGCATCCTCCGTCGGTGCGCGGGGCGGCGCAGGCGCCACTGGTCACGCCGGGCGAGCGGGAATGGGCGGCACCCCTGCGGGAAGCTCGGGCGGAGCAATCAGCGGCGCAGGCGGGCGCGCGCTCGGCGGCCACGCCGGAACCGTCAACGCCGATGCTGGCGCCGATAGCGGCGACGCGGGCGCGGCCACGGGCGACGCCGGCGCGACCGGAGCACCGAGCGCTTCCGGGGTGTGCGGTGGCGCGAGCTGCGCCTGCGATTCGCCGACTTGCAACCGCACTTGCGACGGCAGCGTCGCCCAGCCGTGCGGCTTTTATTGCCAAGAAGATGCCTCGTGCTCGTTCAATTGCCCGGGGGGCTTGTGCAAGGGACTGTGCGAAGGCGTCGCCTGCTACTTTTCGTGCTCCGGCGGCTGTGCGCTCGATTGCTCGGGCTCGAGCTGTGGCATCGACTGCAAGCAAGGGGGCTGCCAGGCCAATTGCGAGACAGGCTCCGACTGCGCCACCGCGTGTCCCACCGGCGGCTGCAACACCACTTGCTCGGGAGAAGGAGCCGAGTGCAGCATCGACGAGTGCCAAGGTGGCTGCCGCATGGTGTGTACCGACGGCGCGGCTTGTCACATTCCGGAGTGCGGCGGCGGCTGCTCGATGGAATGCGACGGACCGCTTTGCGCCATCGACCAATGCGGGCTGGGCTGCACCATCAATTGCGACGGGGGCCGGACCTGCGAGCTCGGGACCTGCACCGACGGCGGCTGCCACCTGCAACGGCTCTCGACGCCAACCCGCGACGAAGGGGCCACCTTGGTCATTTCGGCCTGTCCGGGCGGTTCCTGCAACATCGACTGTGGGGCGCTCGACACTTGTTCGATGGGCCCATGCGCGGGCGGCGACTTCACGATCACCTGCGCCGCCGGCGCCAGCTGTACTTGCGCCGACAGCGGCTGCAGCGTAATCCCGCTCTAGTCCCCTATCCGCAGGGCTCATGGCTGGTTCAAGCAGCCAGCGGGTAAAGCCCTTTTCATTCGAGCTTGCCAATTGCGCTGATTCTCCTGCGAATTCGGCGGATTGAAACGACGCTTACTCGGCGCTGGCCGGATGATTGCCAAACGCAGTACGGTAATCGGCCCGAGACCGCGGCGTGGCTGATTCCAGTCCATGGCGGAAGCGCGCCTGCGGATCTCCCGGGTAAGGAGAATGCCATGCGCACGCACGCCGTCGAGGAGTACCCGCGGTTTCCTTGGGAGAGCGCCGGCCGAGCCGGCAGTTGGTCGTGGAACGTTTCCACCAAGACGTTCGTCCTTTGGGGCCGAGGAGACGATAGGCCTCGGCGTGCCGAGCCCGGCGCCGGGGCGACCGCCCCCGACGCGACTCGCTGGCGCATCCATCCGCAGCACGAGCAGCGCTATCTCGAGCAAGTCGCGGCCGCGGTCCGCGAAAGAACGGACTGGGACATCGAATATCGCCTACTCTTGCCGAACGGCACGACACGCGACATCCAATCCATCGCACATCCGGTGTTCGATACGCGCGGTAGCTTGGTGGAGTACGTGGGGATGGAGATCGACACGACCGAACGGAAACGGACCGACGAGGCGCTGCGTGAAAGCGAAGCGCGCTTCCGCACGTTCGTCGACCACGCCGCCGACGGCTTTTTTCTTCACGACAACGAAGACCAAGGCCGGATTCTCGACGTCAACCGCCGAGCCTGCGAAAGCTTAGGTTTCACCCGGGAAGAGCTGATCGGCAAGACGGCCATGGCGTTCGACAACTGGCTCACACCGGCCCAGCTGATGCGCATTGGCGAACGCGTGATCGCGGGGGAAGAGTTCGCGTTCGAGACCCGGCACATCCGCAAGGACGGCAGCGATTTTCCGGTGGAAATCAACATCCGTCCGATCTTCCACGGCGGGCGGCGCTGGGGGCTGTCGCTGGCGCGCGACATTACCGAGCGCAAACAAGCCGAGCGAGCTCTCAACGAAAGCCACGACCTCTTGCGCGCCGTGACCGAAGGCACCCCCGACGCCATTTACGCCAAGGATCTGCAGTATCGCTATCGCATGATCAACTCCGCGGGAGCACGCTTCTTGGGCAAGGCGGTAGTCGACGTGCTGGGCAAAGACGACGGCGAGCTGCTGGAGCCCGCCGCGGCCCAGGCCATCCGCGAACGCGACCTACGGATCCTGGTCACGGGGCAAACGGAAACCTTCGAAGAGACCGTGACCACGCGCGGGGCGACGCGCATCTTTCTCTCGACCAAGGCCCCCTACCGCGACCGCCAAGGAAACGTGATCGGGTTGGTCGGCATCTCGCGGGACGTGACGGACATGAAGCGGCTGGAAGCCGACTTTCGCCAGGCGCAGAAGATGGACGCGGTGGGGCGCCTGGCGGGAGGCATCGCGCACGACTTCAACAACTTGTTGTCGGTCATCATCGGCTATAGCGAGCTGTTGTTCAATCAGCTGGGCCCTGACGACGACAAACGCAGCTTGATTTACGAGGTGCAGAAGGCCGGGGAACGCGCCGCCGGGCTCACCCGGCAACTGCTGGCCTTCAGCCGCAAGCAGGTGTTGAAGCCGCAAGTCATTTCCCTGAACCCACTGTTGGCGGACATGAACAGGATGCTGCGCCGCTTGATCGGCGAAGACATTGCGTTGGTCGAGGTTCTGGATCCAGAGCTGGGCATGGCGCGGTTGGATCCCGGGCAATTCGAGCAGGCGGTGATCAATCTGGCCGTCAATGCCCGCGACGCCATGAAGGAGGCGGGCCGGTTGACGCTCGAAACTCGCAACGCGCGCGTGGACGAGCTGTACGCCGAGCAGCACCCGGAGGTACGACCCGGAGAGTACGTGGTCGTGACCGTCTCGGACACCGGCCACGGCATGGACGAAGCCACCCGAGTCCGCATCTTCGAGCCGTTCTTCACCACCAAAGAACCGGGCAAGGGTACGGGCCTGGGCCTGGCGATGGTGTACGGCTTCGTCAAACAGTCCGACGGACACATCGAGGTGCAGAGCCAGCCGACCGGTGGCACCAGCTTTCGCCTATTTTTGCCGCGGGTCGCCGACACCGGAGCGGCCCTTCCCCCCGCGGTGACCGATTTCCGGGTCACCGGCGGCCAAGAGACCATCTTGCTGGTCGAGGACGAGGAAGCGCTGCGCACGCTGATCCGCGAAGTGCTCCAATCCTACGGCTACACCGTGCTGGAGGCGCGCGACGGTGAGGACGGCCTGTGGATGGCCCGCCAATACACCGGCCCCATCCACGCGTTGCTCACCGATCTGGTGATGCCGCGTATGGGCGGTCGTCAACTAGCCGAGCAGCTTTCGCGACAGCGCCCCAACCTGCGCGTTCTGTTCATGTCCGGCCATTCGGAGACGGCCTCCCTGCCTGGCGGTGACATCGCGCCCGGCGCCGCCTTCGTCCACAAGCCGTTCAGCCCGCTCGCCTTGGCCCGCGAGGTGCGGCACGTGCTGGACGCGCCCTGACGCCGAGGCAGGCTCAGGGTGGCGGATGGCGCTCGCAGAACGCGTCGATGGCGTCGCCCAACAGCCGCTTGCGATAGCCCCGCAGCCCCTCTGCAAGACGGCCCGGATTGCCGTCTTGCAGCCTGGCCTTGAGCTCGCGAACGACTCGCTGGGGCAAGACGTGCTCGGGAGCCACTTCGAGCATGGCGCAAACCTCCGAGCGCAGCAGTCCGAGCCACCCGTCCCTACGAATGTCCGCGAAGGTCGCGTACGGCAGCGGCTCGATCGGAACGAAGTCGGCGGCGGTGGCGCGTCGGGCAGCGTCGGTCAACCCGTTTGCCAGATGAGCGCCGTGCCGCTGCAGAACGCCGGGCGAAACACCCTTGATGCGCGCCAGCGCGGCGGCGGTTTCGGGCAAGCGGGCGGCCAAGGCAAGCAGGGTTTTCGTGTCGGGAGCGTGCAGCTTTTCTTCGACGGAAAGGGCGTTGTGCCAGTCGATCAAGAAACGCAAGCCCGCTTGGCTTTTCGGGCCCAACTGCCAGGCGTTGCGGAACTGCTCGAGCGTGAGGCCGGGCGGCGACTCTCGCGACGGCTCCAGCGCTTCACGTGACGCCTCGAACACCAGCTCGCGCCGGCTCTTGGCGTCGGCGCGTCGAAGCAGCAGGTCGGTGATGGCCGGTAGGTCGTGCACGTCGCTGGCCGCGTACCGCAGCTGCGAAGCCGAGAGCGGTCGCGACAGCCAGTCGTCGGCTTGGTGCCCCTTGTCCGCGCGCACCCCTAGGAGCTGGTAGCGCAGATAGGCCAGGGCAACGTTGCTCTCCGCGGAGACCAACGCGTAGGCAACCTGCGTATCGAGCAAGCCCCGCGGCGCGCGGACGTGCAGCCGCTGCTCGATCAGGGCCACGTCTTGCAGCCCGGCGTGAAATACCCACTCTACCTCGGGCCTGCCCAGCACGGCCGCTAGGCTGTCCAAGCGAGCAAGCTTGATAGTGTCGACCAGAAACGTCTCGGTTCCGGAAGAAATCTGAAGCAAACAAAGGCGGGTTGGACCGCGCCCCGATTCGAATTCGGTATCCAGGTAGAGACGCGAGCAAGAGCCGAGCGCGCTCGCGGCCCGCTCCAACCCTTCCTGTGAGTCGACGAGCACGTACGGGTAGTCATTCATGGCAGAGGCGTTTCACGGGCGTTGGCGGCAGCGCGATCTCGGTGCGAGGCGTCACTTCTTTTGGCAGCGTCCGCGCGGATTCAGCTGGAAACCGGGCTGGCACTCGCACACGCCGAGCGGCGTGCACTTGCCCCACAGCGCCGAGACTGATTCGTCGTCGTTGCACGACTGATCGCTTTGGCACGGCGGCCGTTTGCCCGACGGCGGAGGGCTGGGCGTGGCGCTTGCGGCCGACGGCGCGCAGCACAAGCCGTTCTCGACTCCCACGCGCACGCGCCCCAGCTGCTTTCGACCGTCCGGGCAGCCGTGAGCGTTCAGGGCGCCGTCGCCCTTGTCCGTCAGCACCTCGCCCGGCACCGAGCGACACTCGTCGATCGTCAACGTGGGGCTCTGGGCCGTGCCGGGAGCGGGATCGTTCGTGGGTGTCTTCGTTTCCTCGGCCACCGCGGACAGCGCCGGGATCGGCGCGCCGCTGCCGGCGCTGTTGGGTTCCGCGCGCGGACCGCAGCCGGCTAGCAGCAGGAGCGCCCAAGCTATCGATTTCATGCCGCCAGATTGCCCTCAAGCGAGCCCGCACGCACGCGGGAACGACCGGCTCGGCCAAGACTCGCGCAAGCAGTGCGCGGCTGACGCTGCACGACGCAGCGCTTGCGTTGGGTGCCCGCGCGCCGCGGCCTTGTCCGCGGGGTTGGCGGGGCCGGCAGCGGTGGCCTGCGGTTTGCACCGGGCGACCGTATGACCACCATGCGAGCCGCCGTGTTCGAAAAGAAGGGCAAGATCTCGTTGCGCGAGGTCCCCAAACCCAAGCCGGGCCCGGGTCAAGCTTTGATCCGCGTCACCCTCACCACCATTTGCGGCACCGACGTGCACATCCAGCGTGGTGAGTATCCGGTGAAAGAGGGGCTGATCGTCGGCCATGAGCCGGTCGGTGTCATCGAGACGCTGGGCCCCGGCGTGCACGGCTACGCGGAGGGAGACCGCGTGATCGTGGGCGCTATCACCCCCTGCGGGCAATGCCGAGCTTGCTTGTCGGGCAGCCCCG
>JBEQSW010000311.1:0-4780 GCA_040348565.1 Myxococcales bacterium
CCGGCGAACAACGGCTTGCCGTCTTTCCACAGTGACTGGTGGCAGTGCATGCCGTTGCCGTTGTCGCCGAACATGGGCTTGGGCATGAACGTGGCGGTCTTGCCGTTCCGGAACGCGACGTTCTTCACGATCGACTTGAACCACATCAGCTTGTCGGCGCACTTCAGCAAGCTGTCGTAGCGCATGTCGATCTCGCCTTGGCCGGCGGTCGCGACTTCGTGATGCGACACCTCCACCTCGATGCCGACCTTCTCCATCTCCAGGCAGATCTCGGTGCGCAAATCCATCTGCGTGTCCTGCGGCGGCACCGGAAAGTAGCCTTCCTTCGGGCGGATTTTGTGGGCCAGGTTGGGGCCTTCACTGCGCCCGTTGTTCCAATGCGCCTCCACCGAGTCGATGGCGTAAAAAGCCTCGTGCCCCTTCACGTCGAAGCGCACGTCGTCGAAGATGAAAAACTCAGCTTCCGGGCCGAAATAAGCGGTATCGGCGTAGCCGGTGCTCTTGAGGTACGCCTCGGCCTTCAGCGCGATCTGCCGTGGATCACGCGAGTAGTTTTGGCGGGTGATGGTGTCTTGGATCGTGCAAATCAAAGACAGCGTCGGATGCTTCGTAAACGGATCCATCACGGCCGTAGCCGCGTCCGGAATCAACAGCATGTCGCTTTGATTGATCGGCTGAAATCCGCGGATCGAGGAGCCGTCGAAGCCGAAGCCGTCCTCGAACGCATCCGCGTTCAAGCGATGAAACGGCACCGACGTGTGCTGCCACTTGCCGATCAAATCGACGAACTTCAGGTCGACCATCACGGCAGAATGCTTCTTGCCCAGATCGATCGCGTGCTTCGGATCCATACGACGCCTCCTCGTTACCGCCCGGAGCCTACACGGGGTCGCAGTCGCGGGCACGACCCTAGACGGACCCAGATTTTTTCACAGGGAGATCGGGAGATCGGGAGATTATGGGGCGCCAAAACGTGGCCACGCCCGCGTCACGTCGTGCGGCGCGCAATCGCCCCCTTAACCGTGCGACGCAATCACCGAAAGCACTGTGGCGCCCCCAAATTCTCGCCTCTGGCTCGCCCTCCCGATCTCCCGATCTCCCTGTAAAACAATCCGAGCCGTTACGGAGCTTGTCCAACAAGTCCGTCAGTCGTGGGCCGCCCAGCTGGGCGGCCGGTGACAGGGCCTCCCCCCACCAAGAAAGGAAAGGGTTGGCGGGGTTTGGGGCCCCGCCGAACGACGAGACTAGATGGCTTCTTCGGCGCGTTCGCCGGTGCGGATGCGGACCGCTTCGTCGACGGGCATCACGAAGATCTTGCCGTCGCCGATGCGACCGGTCTTCGCGCTCTTTTCGATAGCGTCGATGACTTGGTGCACCATCTGGTCGGGGACCACGATTTCGAGCTTTACCTTGGGAACGAAGTCCACGACGTAAGCCGACCCGCGGTAGACCTCTTTCTTGCCGCCAGTCCGCCCAAAGCCTTTCACCTCGGTGACGGTCATGCCCTGAATGCCTACTTCGGACAGGGCGTCCTTCACTTCGTCCAGCTTGAAAGGCTTGATGATTGCCTCGACCTTCTTCATCTCGCTCTCCATCAGTTGGGGGCTTATGGCCCCAGACGTTCGTCTCGACCCGCTCTCGACTGCGAGGCGGGGGAAAGGGTTCCTGCGGCTCGCATTGCGAGTCCGGACCTTGGGAGTAACGGGGTCCTTGTTTCGCGAATGTTTCGCATAGAAGTCTCGCTACACGACGCGCTACTTTGACGAAATTGTCCGCCGGCCGCGCGGTGGGCAAGAGCCCCCAAACCATTCAGATAACGCCCGAGAGACCGGCCCGACAGCCAAGATACGGAGCGCGACGCGCTCGCTGCGACGGCTCGAACTTCGAGACGCGCGAAGTGCCCGAAATTCGCCGCCAGTAGTATTACCCTGCCCGCTTCCCAGCCCACCCTCTCCGTTACCTCCCGTTCAGTACCGCCCGCCGGACCCCTCCGCTTCTATCCCAATGGTCACACAGAACCAGTCCAAGGTCCCGGACGGAACCCTGCTCGAGGGCAAGTTCCGAGTCACGCGGGAAATCGGGCGGGGCGGAATGGCCGCCGTGTACGAGGCCGAGAACGTCGACATCGGCAAGCGCGTCGCGGTGAAGATCCTCGCCGCCGAGCTGATCACGTCGCGCATCGTGCGCGAGCGCTTCTTGCGCGAGGCGCGCGCCGCTGCCGCCGTGCGCAGCCCCTACATTTGTGACGTTTACGATTCGGGCATGTACGAGGAGCGCCCATTCTTGGTGATGGAGCTGCTCGAGGGCGAAAGCCTGTACGACATGCTCACGCGCGTGCGGCAGCTGGACTTCGAAACCACGCTGCGCATCGCCACCCACTCCGCGCGCGGCCTGGGCAAGGCGCACGAGTCGAACATCGTGCACCGCGATCTGAAGCCCGAGAACATCTTCCTGACCAAGGACGAAGAGGGCCACCTGCTGGCCAAGCTGGTCGACTTCGGGCTCGCCAAATTTTACGAGCAGACGAGCGGCCCCGACCAAGTGAGCGCGCGGCTGACGCGCGAAGGCGCCCTGTTCGGCACGCCCGCCTACATGAGCCCCGAGCAGGCCAAGGGCAAGGGCGAGGTCGATCATCGCGCGGATTTATGGGCGCTTGGCTGCATCGTCTACGAGTGCCTGACGGGCCAAACCGTGTGGAGCGTCGACCAAGGCGTGGCCATGATCTTGGCGCAGATTGCCAGCGCGCCCTTGCCGCGCCCGAATAAATTGCGACCCGACTTGCCGCCGAGCTTCGAAGCTTGGTTCCTGAAGGCGCTCGATCGCGATCCGGACAAGCGCTTTCAGACCGCGCGAGAGCTAGCCGACGCTTTGACCAAGGCGCTGGTGCCGGTTGCGCCCGCCGCCCGCTCTCTGTCGTTGTCGAGCGACCACGAAGGCATGGTCGTCGACGAGCTGATCGAGAAGAGCGATCGACAGCCGCGGCTCGAAGGCACGCCGTCGGCCAGCGACGCACAGCCACCCACGGTTCGCGCGCTGGCGGAAGGCGCGAGCGCGCCCGTAAGCCAACGCGCACCGCAAGCCGCCGCCGCCGAGGCTTCGTCCGGCAAAGCGATTTCGATTTTGATGTTCGTCGCGCTCGTGTGCCTGGGTGGCTACGCAGCGTGGCTGTACGTGCTGCATCCCCCCGGCAAATCGACGCCCACCACCGCCAACAACGCCAAGGGCGGGCCCAGCAGCACGAGCGCCTCGAAACCAGCCAAATCTGGCGGCAAATCCGGGGACGCGCCGGACTCCGACGCCTACGCGCGGCTTTTGTTCGAAGCCCAAGATCTGTTGACCAACGGCACGGCCAAGGACGCGCTGGACGGCTTCAAGGCAGCCTTTGCCGCCGGTTCGCAGCCACCCGCTCGCTCGCTGCTGTCGCAGGCCACGGTGGTGGCGGAAGAAGCCAACGGCCCCTGCCGCGTCACCGCCCTCGCTCGTCCGCGGCCGTTCGGCATCGTCGAGCCCAGCTCGCGCCCGACCCTGATCAAGACCGACCGCGGCATCTTGTACAGCTGGGCCGACACGCATTTGGACGGCAAGCGCCGCCAGGCCTACGCGGTGCTGCTGGACAACGCCATGCGCCGCGTGTCGGAGCCCACGCCCATCACGCCCGAAGCGTCGTCGGTGCGCACCCAGCAGTTGGTGAGCGCCGCCAGCGGCGCGGCGCTCGTCTACTGGGAAGACACCGGCGACAGCGCGGGCGTGTACGTGCGTCGCTTGGAAGCCGACGGCAAGATCGCCGGCCCCGCGCGGCGAATCTCGGACGTCAAAAAGGGCGAGCTGCAGCCGAGCCTGACCATCGTGGACGGCGGTTATTGGGCCTTTTGGGAAGAAGACGCCGCGCGCGGGCGCGTGGACGTGATGGCGCGACAGCTGGACGACAAGCTCGAGCCCAAGGGCAAGATCACGCGCCTGGCGCAGCTGGCCAGCGCGCCCCGCAATGCCAACACCGCGTCCAGCCCCGACGCCGTCGTCTCGCACGGCGCGCTGCAGATCGTGCTGTCGGTCGACCGCGGCGTGGAGCACCACCAGGTCATGCTGCTGCGCGTGCCGCTGAATGATCCGGCGCTGGCCACCGGCGGCTTGGTCATCGACAAGAAGAAGAAGCCGGGCGGCATGGACTTGAACATCGGCACGTTGTCGCCGCTCTCGCGCGCCAACAGCAAGAACACGACGCCCCGCATTGCCTGCCTCGAGAAGGCTTGCGCGGTGGTGTGGGACGACGACAGCGGCGGCGCTTACGCGGCCTACTTGGAGCACGACAAGACCGAGCCGCTTTGGCACCGTGAGTTCTCGCCCAAGGGCATTCGGCCGACGCTGGTGGCGACGCCGGACAAGACGCTGATCGCCTGGTACGAAGACTCGCGCCTCAAGCTGGCGGAGCTGGGCCGCGACGGCCTGGGCAAAGCCAGCGTGTTGGCCCGCGCCAACGGCTTCCAACCCGAGCCCGACGTGACCCGCGGCGAGAAGCCGGGGCAGTGGCTGATCGCGTTCCGCGACTACGAATCCGCCCATTTCGAGGCCTTTGGTCTACGCGCGGAGTGCCGATGAGCCGAGCCGAGCAAGACGAGACCCACACCGTGCCTCACCTGTTGTCGATTCCGGCGCGCGCACAGATGCGCCGTTTGCCAATCGAGACCCCGCGGCTGCTGCTCGTGCCGATCGAGATTTCCGATGGCGACGAGCTGTGGGAGGCCGTCGAGGGCTCGCGCTGGCACCTGGAGCGCTGGCTGCC
>JBEQSW010000315.1:0-16837 GCA_040348565.1 Myxococcales bacterium
CTCCGTCTAGCGAGCTCCGAAGCCGTCGTTCGCCCGCTCTGAGGCTACCGCTACGGATTCCACAC
This sequence comes from Myxococcales bacterium, assembly GCA_040348565.1. GTDB lineage: Bacteria > Myxococcota_A > Polyangia > Polyangiales > Polyangiaceae > PMG-095. The sequence continues at coordinate 66 of JBEQSW010000315.1, forward strand.
ATCTAAGGCTGCCAACCTGCAGCTTGAATCGCAGAAGCTTCTGTAGCGGCGCAAGGCCACCTTGAGCGATCGAGATTTTTTCACAGGGAGGACGGGAGGACGGGAGGACGAGAAAGAGGCGAGAGTTTTTGGGGCTCGCGCTGCCGCCAGCGAGCTGCAAGCCCGGTCCCTCCTAAACCTCGGAGGAAACATTTTTCGATTCGGTCATCCGAAGCGAAAAATGCGTTCTCGCTTTTCTGCACCTCCCATCCTCCCGTCCTCCCTGTGAAATCCCCGAGGCTCTCGACACGACCTGCCAGCACGGCGGCAGCCCGAAGCGGTTGCCCGGCTTGGCCCCGCGTCGCTACGGGAGTTTCTGCAAGGGAGCGGCGGCGCGGCAGCCCAAGATGTGGGGAACGTTTTTCTGTCGCGTGTCGCGAGCGGCTATTTGAAGTCTTTGACGGAGGCGCCGAGCAGGGTGCCGCACATGGTCTTGCAGCGGATGTCTTTTTCGCCGCAGGTGCATTTGCCCTCTTTCTTCTTCTTGAGGGTTTCCTTCATCTCCGCGACGGTAAAGCCCGCGATGCGCTCGACGCGATCCATCTTCCACTTCTCTTTGCGCTGCTTGCCGGTGAGCGGCTCGGTCGGCGCGCCGTCTGGCTCGGCGCAACAGCGGAAGCCGAGGAAGTAGTAGTAGAAGCCTTCGTCGTGCGTGTAGATCTTGGGGCGGCACTGGTTGCGCACGCCTTTGTACCAGGGCCCACCGGAGTGAATGCTGTCGAATTTGCCCTTGAAATCGGGCTCGTTGAAGCTTTCGCTCTGGGTAACCTCGTCCGTATTTCCGGGCAAATCGGCGACGCCGTACGGGCTGATGCACTCGGGCTGGCTGCCGTTGCGCACGCCTTTCCACAGCCGCGCGAGCTCTTCGGGATCGCGCTGAGCGACCTTCTTCATGTCGGGTGAATCCCACTCGACATCGCCGTGGCATTTGTTGGTGTCGCGCGTGTAGCCGTAGGGGAAGGGAAGCATCTCGGGGCCTTCACAGGCCAGCGTCCACTCCGTTTCGGTGCACATGCGCTTACCGACGGCCGCGCACTTGACCTGAGCTTGGTGAAACTTGTTCATCACCTCGGGCCGCGCGCCCTTCTCGTTGGGCCACGTGTACGTGTCCATGCAGTAGCGCTTCTTGATTTTTTGCCCGACGCAGGTGCTGTGCGGCTCGAACTCTTCGCAGATGTCCTTGTCGTTGGCTTTGTCGTGCCACTCCTTGATGCACTTGTGCTCGACCTTGGTGCAGTACTCGCCTTCCACCAGCTGCATGCCTTCCGGGCACGCGCTGTCGTCTTGATCGGCACTGCTCTTGTTGGCCGTTTTCGGCGCGTCGGGCGACTTTGCGGGGGCTTTGGCCGGAGCCGCGGATGCGGAGCCGGCGGGCTGGGCCGGCACGGCTTCGCTGGGCACGGAGGGGCTGGGCGATACCGGAGCCGCGCTCGCGCGGGGGCTCGGCCCGAGCTGCGGTTGCGGCTCCGCGGTGATGGACGGCGAAGCCGCGCAGGCGACGTAAAGAAAGTAGATGAAACCGAGGGCGAAGACGCGACGCATGGCGCGGGGACCCTACAAGAAACGCGCGCCCGCACCAAGCGAGCGCAGCGTCGGTGCGCGGCGCGCAGCGCTCGTGGGGGCGGCGCACCGGCAAAGGGCGGCTTGCCCCGGGTCACGCCAGCCCTCATGATGCGCCGAGGACTGTCTGATTCATGCAGGTCATTCGTCGTGTCGGACTGGTCGGTGATCTGCACGCCGAGGACGAGACGCTCGCGTTCGTGCTGACCCAGCTGCGCAAGCTGGGCGCCGAAACACTGCTGCAAGTCGGTGACATCGCCGACGGCCCCGGTGACTTGAGCCGCGCGGTGGCGTTACTGCAGGAGCATCAGGTGCTGGCCGTGCGCGGCAACCACGACCGCTGGCTCCTCGGCAATCAAATGCGCGAGCTGCCCTACACGCAGCAGCTGGCCAACGTGCCGGCCCCCGTCGTCGACTTTCTGACCGCGCTGCCGGTGACGCGCGAATTTCGCTCGCCGCGCGGCCACGTGTTGCTCTGTCACGGGCTCGGCACCAACGACATGGCCGGCGTGAAGCCGGATCACGAGGGCTACGACATCTCGTCGAACACGGAGCTACAGCGGTTGATCACCGAGCGGCGCTACCGCTTCGTGCTCAATGGTCACACCCATCGCTCGATGCTGCGGACGTTCGGCCCGCTCTCGATCGTGAATGCCGGCACGTTGCTGCGCGACTACGAGCGCTGTTTCACGCTGGTCGATTTCGAACGCGGAGAGCTGTTGAGGTACCGTCACGCCCAAGGGCCGCTCTCACCGGACCTTCACGCCTGGTTCGAGGATCGGCAGGCGTTGGCGGACTCGCCCTCGGAGCCGTTTCGCGAACCTTTCGTGTAGCGCATTGAGGCGCTTAGGCGTGCAACAGCGGCTCGCGCGACAATTGTTGAGCCCAGCTCAAGTATCGAGTCATTCCAGTGCTGCGGTCGCGACCCGTAAAGATTTGTTGAGTGGCGACTCAAGGGGCTTGCGAGCCTCGTCATGGCGTCCCATGTAGGCGACACCACCGAGTCACCGAGCCGACTAAATCATGGACGGGTCTCTGCCTTCTTCCGACGCCTTCGCGCACGAGCTTGCAACGCAAACCGATGAAGTTTCCAAAAAGCTTCGTGGGGGCGTTTGGGAGCGTAGCGACTTGGCGCGCGCCATTTATGCGGGCGTTTTGGGGGTTGGTCGATGGTTGGCCGAGCATGGCGTCACGCCCAACGCGCTGACGTACGCCGCTCTATCCATGGCTTTGGCCTCGGGTGTGGCGGCGGCGCTTGGTTGCTACCTGGTCGCGGCGGTCTGTCTGTTGGTCAGCGGCGGCTTCGATTTGTTGGATGGCATCGTGGCTCGCGCTGCGCACCTCAGTTCGCGCTTCGGGGCCCTGCTCGATTCGACCGTCGATCGCTTAGCTGATGCTTTGCCCCTGTTGGGCTTGGTCATCGCCTGTTCACAGACGGCTTTGGCGTCGGCCGTGTTGGTCGTGGCCATGATGACGGGCTTCGCCGTCTCCTACGTGCGTGCCCGCGCCGAAGGGCTGGGCATCAGTCTGCCGCCGCTATTCATGCGTCGCGCCGAGCGGGTGGTGCTGCTGCTATTGGCGCTCGTCGTCGGCTCCATCACCGCGCCAGGGTTCCCGAGTGAGGTGGCCATGCTGTCCATCGTCGGCGTGATGGCGCTGCTCAGCTTGGTGGCTGCCGTCTGGGCTTTGCGCGCCGCTTACGTGGTTTTGGCGCTCGACGAGGTGCGGGTCACCGCGCCAGTAGCGCCGACGCCGAGTAGGCCATAATACCGGCTGCCAAGCCGGCCAGCACGTCGTCTGCCATGATGCCAACGCCCGGGGGCTCGAGCCGTTGCACGGTATCAATCGGTCCGGGCTTGGTGATGTCCAGCAAGCGAAACAACGCCAGCGCCAACAAGCGAATGCCCCAGCTACTGCCGCTGACCATGCCCATGGCAATCAAGGTCCCTGCCACCTCGTCGATCACGACCTTCTGCGGGTCTTCGATGCCCTCGGCGCGCGCGACGTTATTGGCCGCCCACGTGCCCGCGACCGTGAGGGCCACGATGGCTGCGGCGTGGGGCAGGGGGCCCAGGGTCGCCAGCGCCAAGTGCAACGGCACCGCCCCGAGCGAGCCCACGGTACCGGGCGCTTTGGGTGACAAACCGCAACCAAACCAAGTCGCCAGCAGTCGTGCGGGGAGGGCCGCTTGAGGCATGACGCGACCGTAACACGAGCCGCGCCTTCGTCACGGCCCGGGCTGTTGCGGCATCGGCAGCTGATTTCGCGGGTCTTCCCGCTGCTGCCGGCGCTCTACGTGCTGGTCATCGCCGGCATCGGCGATTTGCGGGTCGAGCACGTGGTGTTGGTGCTGGTGGTCGTGGGCCTTTCGGCCTTCGGTCCGCGCGCGCGCGCCTTCTTGAGCGATATCACCCCCTACGTGCTGGTCGCCATCGGCTACGACATGGTGCGCTACGCGCGGCGCGTGTTCGTCACCGCCGACCGGGTCCACGCCTGTTCGATGCGCAGCGCCGAGCTGTCCGCGTTTTCGGTTTCGCCCGGCGTCACCTTGCAAGACTGGTTTCAGCTGCACCACGCGCCGTTTTGGGACGTGGTGTTCGCGGTGCCGTACACCGTGTTCGCTTACCTGGCGCTCATCTACTCGGGGTATCTGTACTTCGTCGATCGCCCGCGCATGCGCCGGTACCTGTGGGCCTTCGCGATCGCCAACTTCATTTCGTTCGTGGTTTGGATGGCGTTTCCGGCTGCGCCGCCTTGGTACATTCGCGCCCATGGCTGCCACGTGAGCATGAGCGATTTGCCCAGCGCCGCGGGGCTGTTGCGCGTCGATCAGCTGTTCGGCATGCACTACTACCAGAGCCTGTATTCGCGCGCGGCTTCGGTGTTCGGCGCCATGCCCAGCATGCATTGCGCTTACCCGATGCTCGGTCTGCTCACGGCTTGGCGTGCTGCCAGCTGGAAAACCCGCCCCATTCACATTCTGTACGCGGTTACCATGTTCGTCGGCTCCAATTATCTGGATCATCATTGGTTATGGGATGGGCTGGCGGGCATCAGCTTGGCGGTGGCGTCGGTGTGGCTTGCCGGCAAGGTGCTGGGTGAACGGCGGCGTGCCGCCCCCGTTTCTGCCTCCGGCTTGGAGGCCGCGTGAACGAGCCGTCGGTAGCTCCGCCCGCGGGCGGCGTGCCCAAGTCGTTGGCGGCGCGCGCGACCTATTTCCTGATGGAGCGCTACCGTTGGGTGCTGGCGCTCTCCGCGCTTTTGCTGGTGGTGACCGGCTACCGCACCGCGCTCACCTACAGCTCGCTCAAGAGTGAGCTGGAAGAGCTCCTCCCCAAATCGGCGCCCAGCGTGACGGCTCTGACTGAGCTACGTCAGCGACTGCCGGGGCTGCGCTTTTTGGGCGTGGTGATCGAGGTAGATCAGCCCGCGCGCGCCGCTGAAGCCGAGCGTTTTCTCGACCAGCTGGCGGAGCGCATCCGCAAGTACCCGCCGGAGCTCGTGCGCGGCGTACGGCTCGACACCAGCGCCGAACGCCAATTCGCCGAGCGCTACGCGCTGCAGCTGATGGAGCCGAGCGACGTCAAACGGCTGCGCGAAGCGGTCGAAGCCCGGCGTGATTTCGAGGTGTCCCACGCCATGGGCACCGATTTGGACGACGACGAAGATACGAAAGAAAAGCCGCCCGAGCTGCCGCTCGATGAGCTGAAGCGCAAGTACGAAACGCGCTTCGGCGCCGCCGGCAAGGCCAAAAAATCCGATCGCTTCGTGTCGCCCGATGGGCGCGACTTGGCGCTGTTGGTTCAAACCAGCTCGCAGTCGACCGGGTTCGAATACGATTTGCGGCTGCTGACGCGCGTGAAGGGCGACGTGCAGGCGCTGGGCGGCCCGCCAACGGGAACGCGCTTGGGCTACGCCGGAGACGTGGCCACGCGCGTCGAGGAAACGCAGGGCCTGGCGTCCGATCTCGGTTTGTCCAGCGTCGTGGTCGGCCTGCTCGTGATCGGCAGCCTGCTGTGGTTCTACCGCTCGTGGGCGGCGCTAGTGGCGCTGTTCGTGCCGCTACTGCTCGGCACCTGGGCCGGCTTTGCGCTCGTGGCCCTGCCGCCGTTGTCGATTCGCTACCTGAACACCAACACCGCGTTCCTCGGCTCCATCGTCGTGGGCAACGGCATCAACAGCGGCATCATGCTGCTGGCGCGCATTCAAGAGGAGCTCGGCCTCGGCAAGCGGGTGAAGGACGCGATCGCCACGGGCGTCGCGGAAAGTTGGCGGGCCACCCTGGCCGCCGCGCTGGCCTCCGCAGCCTCCTACGGCTCGCTGATTTTTACGGATTTTCGCGGCTTCAATCAGTTCGGTTGGATCGGCGGCTTCGGCATCGTCATGTGCTGGGTCTCCATGTACTGGATGATGCCGGCGCTGTGCTTGTTGCTGGGCGAGCGGCTGCGGCCGCGTCCGGCGCCGGCCGGCGCCGCCGCTCCGAGCCGCTCCATCGCTGCGCGCGTGGCCGACTTCACCATGCGTCACCGCCGCGGCGTGCTGGCAGCGCTCGCAGTGGTGGGGTTGGTGTCGCTGGCGGGCTTGGCGACGCGCCGCGACGATTGGATCGAGTACGATCTGTCGAAGCTGCGGCGCAAGGATTCGTGGGTCAACGGCGAGCGCTACTGGGGCAAACGCATGGACGCCGCGACCGGTCGCTATCTCACGCCCAGCGTCGTGATGGCCGAGAAAGCCGAGGACGTGCCCAAGCTCGAAGCGCGGCTGCGCTCGCTGATGGAGCACGGCGGCGCCGGCGATCTGATCGCCGAGGTGCGGAGCGCGCAGCAGCTCTTGCCCGACGCTCGCTTTGCCTCTATCGAGGAGGCGAAGCTGCTCAAGGCCGCCATCACGCCCAAGCTTCGGGCCAAGCTCAAAGACACCGATCGCGAGCTGCTCGAGCGCGCCCTGTCCGAGCAATCTCTGGTCGCGCTCACCGCCGCCGATTTACCCGAGGCGTTCGCGGCCGGGCTGCGCGAGCGCGATGGCCGGGTGGGTCGCAGCGTCTTGGTCTTTCCGAAGGTGGGCGGCGGCACCTGGCAGGCCGAGCGCCTGGCTGCTTTCGCCCGCGACATGCGCGAGGCCGCCCGTGAAGCCGGCGCTATCGCGGCGGGGCCATTGCTCTTGTCTAGCGACCTGGCTCACGCCATGCGCGCCGACGGCCCGCGCGTCACGCTGCTGTCCTTCTTGTGCGTGATCGCCATCTGCGTTGGCGCTTTCGGCGTGGTCGGGCGGCAGGCGTGGGCGTTCTCGGGGTTGTCGGTGGCGGCGCTGTTGCTGGGCGTTTCGTTCATGCTCGGTCTGCTGGCGTGGACGGGGGCCAAGCTGAACTTCTCGAATTTCGTCGCTCTGCCCATCACCTTCGGCATCTCCGCCGACTACTCGATCAACATGCTGCGACGCTTCCAGTCGGAGGGCGAAAGCACCGACGAACGGCTGTCACACACGAGCGGCGCGCTGGCGCTGTGCTCGGCCATGACCGTGATCGGCTGGGGCGCGCTGTTGCTCGTCGAGAATCAGGCGCTGTTCTCGTTCGGGGTGTTCGCCATCACCGGTGAGATCGCCTCGCTGGTGGCGGCGGTGTTGGCGCTGCCGGCGGTGTTGGCCTGGCTCACAAGCGCGTCAAAAGAGCGCAGATCACCCCACCCGGACAGGGTTCCGACGGCTCTGGGATGAGATCGCAGTGATCGGGAACGGCCACCATCACGTGGTCGCTGTTCGGATCCGGGTTCCAGGTGGAAGTGGGGCCCCACTTTAGCTTGGGCCGCTCCATCTCCCCGACGAAGTGAACGTCGCACTGGGTGACGAAGCGCGCGAGCTTCTCGGGCAAGAGGTTGCCAGGCGGCTCGATGTGCAGGCGCGTGGCCAGCGCCGGCGTCGCCCACAGCCCCGCGACCATCACCAAGCGATTGTCGTTCCAGGTGCGGTACGGCTGAATGACGTTGTTCTTGTTGTCTTCGAGCGGCAGGTTCGCCTCGCGGGGCCAGACCTCGGTGTCGGTCTTGTTCGCGCAATGCTTGCCCGCGAACTCTTTCTCGTACGAGCACGCCAGGCCCGCGTAGTCCGCGGTCACCAGCGTGATGCGCAGCGTGGACTTCCCGCCCACCTTCCACTCGTCCACCTTCGATGCGGGCGGATCCTTCGGCTCGAGCTTTTGCCCTAGGCACGACATGGGGAGCAACGTGGCGCCGCCGATGATTGCCGCCGCGATCAAGAACCTGCCGCCGATGACCGGCGTTTCTTCGATGACGGCGGGGACCCTGGGCCTGACCTTCTTCTTCGGGGCCGGGGCCGTGGGTGCCGGACGCTGCGCGTTCGCGCCTTTGTCGCTCTCGCTCATGACCGCGGGTAGATAGCGCAAAAGGCCTCCGGACACTAATCCCGTTTCCAGGCCATTTTCGGGCTGCTTCCCGCAGGTCCCCGCAGCTTGCGGTCGGCGGCGCCAGTAGTAGTAGAGGTTGAGACGATGCCTGGACCGGAGCTGGCACTCAGAAAGCTGCTCGAAGAGCGCTGGCCGGAATCGGAGCGCTTCTTCGAGCGCGCGGCCCGCGACCTGGTAGGCCCGCCGGCTCTGGGCTTTCGGGCGCTGTTCGCCAGCGTGCCCCGGCGCCTGGGTAAGGCCGCCGGCCTGACCCTCGACTCGCCGCCAGAGCTGCTAGCGACGCGGCCGCACTGCACGTTGACCGACTACGTGCGGCTCTGGCTGCTCATTCAGGCGCTGCCGCAAGTGCCGCCGACCGAGCAACCAGCCTGGCTCTTGCAGCTGTACGAGGCGGGCGAGATGGGCGAGCAGGTCAGCATCCTGCGCGTGCTGCCGCTGTTGCCGGAGCCCGCCCGGTTTCTGGAGACCGGCGTGCAAGCGTGTCGCACGAACGCGCGCGACGTGTTCGAAGCCATCGTGTGCGAGAACTCTTTTCTGGCCGAGCATTTCCCACCGCTCAACTTTAATCAGGCCATCATGAAGGCCATCTTCATGGACGTGCCGCTCCGGCGCGTCGAGCGTCTGGCCGCGCGCATCACGCCCGAGCTGTCACGCATGGCCCAAAGTTACGAAAGTGAGCGCCGCGCGGCCGGGCGCCCCGTGCCGCCAGACGCTGAGTTCCTCGCCCACCACGGAGGCCCCTGATGCTGTTCGATCCGCACATTCACATGACCTCGCGCACCACCGACGACTACCAAGCGATGGCGGACGCGGGCATCCGCGCCATCGTCGAGCCGGCTTTTTGGCTAGGCCAGCCGCGCACGCACGTGGGCAGCTTCGAGGACTACTTTTTGGCCCTGCTCGGCTGGGAACGCTTTCGCGCCGCGCAGTTCGGCATCCGCCACCTGTGCACCATGGGCTTGAATCCCAAGGAGTCCAACAACGCGCGCATCGCCGACGGCGTGATGGAGCTGCTGCGCCTGTACGTCGAGAAAGACGGCGTCGTCGCCGTGGGCGAGATTGGCTACGACGACGTGACCCCCGCCGAGGAAAAGTACTTTGCCGCGCAGATCGAGCTAGCCAAAGACGCGGGGCTGCCGGTCCTGATTCATACGCCCCACCGCGACAAAAAGCGCGGCACCGACCGCACCCTGGCGCTGGTGAAAGAAAGCGGAATCGCCCCCGAGCTCACGCTCGTCGACCACAACAACGAGGAGACGATCGCCTCGGTGCTCGACGCCGGCTGTTGGGCGGGCCACTCCATCTATCCGAACACCAAGATGGACGAGCCGCGCATGGTCGCGCTGGTGCAAAAGTACGGCGGTGAGCGCATCTTGATCAATTCGGCCGCCGACTGGGGCGTGAGTGATCCGCTGAAGGTGCCGAAGACGGCCCAGGCCATGAAGGCGGCCGGCATCTCGGTCGAGGTGGTGGATACCATTTGCTGGAAAAATCCCGTGAATTTCTTCGCCCAGAGCGGGCGCTTCGACGTCGCGGAGTTCGGAGTCGACCTGCCCGTCGATCAGCGCCAGCTGTTTCAAGGCAACTCGGTGTTGCGCGGCCAAGCGCCGCGCACCGACGTGATGTAGGGGAAGGTCGACGGTGCAGCAGACGTTGGTCTTGAACGTAGTGGGGCTGACGCCTGCGCTGATCGGCGAGCACACGCCGGCGCTGAAGGCATTCCGTGACGCGCACGCGCTGCGCCCGCTGACGACGATTTTGCCGGCCGTCACCTGCTCGGTGCAGTCGACGCTGCTGACCGGCAAATTGCCGCGTGAGCACGGCATCGTGGGCAACGGCTGGTACTTTCGCGAGTTGGCGCAAGTTTGGCTGTGGCGACAGTCGAACCAGCTCGTGGCAGGCGAAAAGCTGTGGGACGAAGCCAAGCGGCGCGACCCGAGCTTCAGCGTGGCCAAGCTGTTCTGGTGGTACAACATGTACTCCAGCGCCGACATTTCGGTGACGCCGCGGCCCATGTACACGGCCGACGGCCGCAAATTGCCAGACATTTACACGGAACCGCCCGAGCTGCGGGCCGAGCTCCAGAGCGCGCTCGGCGCGTTTCCGTTGTTCAATTTTTGGGGGCCGCGCGCCGACATCAGCTCCACGAGCTGGATCGCCCAATCGGCGCAGCGCATCATCGAAACGAGCGCGCCCACCCTCACGCTCGTTTACTTGCCACACCTGGACTACGATCTGCAGCGCTTCGGCCCGAGCGATCCGCGCATCGCCAAAGCGTTGCTCGAGGTCGACGCGGTGTGCGCCGAGCTGTTCGCGCTTGCGGAGCAAAAGAAGCTGCGCGTCGTCGTGCTGTCCGAGTACGGCATCACGCCCGTGTCCGACGCCATCCACGTCAACCGCGCGCTGCGCGAAGCCGGCTTGCTGCGGGTCCGGGAAGAAGTCGGGCTAGAGCAGCTCGACGCCGGCGCCAGCCGCGCTTTTGCCGTGGCCGATCACCAAGTCGCCCACGTCTACGTCAAAAATCCCGCCGATTTGCCGGCCGTTCGTTCGCTGTGCGAAGGGCTCGACGGCGTCGAGCACGTCTTGGACGAAGGCGGCAAGCACGCCGCCGGCCTCGATCACGAACGCGCCGGAGAGCTCGTGCTCGTGTCCCGTGCCGATCGCTGGTTCAGCTACTACTTCTGGCTCGACGACGCGCGGGCGCCCGACTACGCGCGCACCGTCGACATCCATTTGAAGCCTGGCTACGACCCGGTGGAGCTGTTCATCGATCCCAAGCTCAGCTTTCCGCGGCTGAAGGTGGGGCGGCGGTTGCTGGCGCGCAAGCTCGGCCTCCGTAATTTACTGGACGTGATCCCGCTCGACGCAACGTTGGTCAAAGGCTCGCACGGGCGCCTGACCGATCGCGCCGAAGACGGCCCGCTGTTCATGTCGTCGATGCCGGAGCTCTTGCCGGAGGGCGCGGTCGCGGCGACGGACGTCAAACGGCTGCTGCTTCGACATCTGTTCGACTGAACGAGCGCTGGGCCTGGCGGCCCACCATGGCGGCGTAGCGCCCGCCGCGCCGCAGCAGCTCTTCGTGGCTGCCCAGCTCGACGATGGTCCCGGCGTCGAGCACCACGATTTGGTCGGCGTGGGCGATAGTGCTCAGCCGGTGGGCGATGATGAACGTCGTACGGTCGCGCAAAAGCTCGTCGATCGAGGCTTGAATCAGCTGCTCGCTCTCGGTGTCGAGGCTGCTGGTGGCTTCGTCCAGGATCAAAATCTTCGGATCGGCCAAGAGCGCGCGCGCAATGGACAAGCGCTGGCGTTGGCCGCCGGACAGCTTCACGCCGCGCTCGCCGATCAGGGTGTCGTAGCCCTCGGGCAGGCGGCGGATGAATTCATCGGCGTTGGCGCGGCGGGCCGCGTCCAGCACCTCGGCCTCGCTGGCTTCGCTGCGGCCGTAGGCGATGTTCTCGCGCACGCTGCCGTCGAACAAGAACACTTCTTGCTGCACGATGCCGAGCAGCCGGCGGAAGCTCTTCAGGCGGATCTCCCTCAAATCGACGCCGTTCAGCGTGATCTTTCCGGCGCTGGGGTCGTAGAAGCGCGCCAAGAGGTCGGTCACGGTCGTCTTGCCGGCGCCGCTCACCCCGACCAAGGCGACCACGCTGCCGCCGGGCACGGTCAGGTTGAAATCGCGCAAAACCGGCACGTCTTCACGGTAGGCGAACGAGACGCCTTCGAAGCGAATTTGCTCCACGCGCGCGGGGGCCTCGACGGCTCCTGGCAGATCCGGCTTTTCTTCGGGCTTGTCGAAGACGTCGAACACTCGTTCCATGGCCGCAAGCCCGCGCTGGGTCTCGCTGATCGAGCTTGCGATTTGCATGACCGGCTCCAGCAACCGCCACACGTAGCCTTGAAAGGCGATCAACACCCCGAGCGTGGCCTGGCCCTTCACCACCAAATAGCCGCCAAAACCGATGATGGTGACCTGGGCCAGCGGCATGATCAGCTCCCAAATCAACGCTACCGAGCGCTGCGCCCGCGTCGCCAGCATTTGCTTTCTGATCACGGTGTGGTGGCCCAGCGTGTAGGCCAGCTGCTCGCGCAGCTCGCGGCCGAAGCCGCGCACGATGCGCACGCCCGACAAACCTTCGCTGACGCGCGCGTCGATTTCTTGCCGGTCTTGGCCGATGGATTTCCAGATGATGCGGATGCGACGCGCCCACAGGTTTTGCACCAGCAAAATCGGCGGCATGGCCACGATCACGGCGGCGGCGATGCGCCAATTCAGGGTGAAGATGATGCACAGCGTGACGATCAGCCGCAGCCCCGAGAGCACCGGCGACAACAGAGCTTGCTGCAGCAGGCCGGTGGTGCTGTCCACGTCGCTCGAAAGGCGGGACAGGATGCCGCCCGTCTTCATCTCGGTCAGCTCGCCCATCGGCAACCGCAAGACGCGGTGAAATAGCGCCGCGCGCAGCTGAAAAGCCAGGCGACTGTTGAGCAGCTGTAGCCGCAAGCTGCGCAGCCACGACAAGCCCGAGCCGAACAGGAACAGCCCCGCCATGCCCAGCCCAAAGCCCGTGAGCTGACCCAGCTTCTCCGGCACCGAAAGCCGCTGGCTCAGGATGACGCCGTCAATCAGGTGGGCAGAGACCAGCGGCCACACCATGTCGATGCCGATGCCCAACACCGATAGCGTGAACAAGAACGTCAGGCGCCAGACGTGAGGACGGAGCCACACCGAATAGCGCTTCGCGTACGCGAAGCGAGATGGCGGCTTGCCTGCAGCCGGTGTGACGCGCGGGCTCGCGCCTTTACTTTGAAAGACGCGAAAGCGCTTGCGAGACGTATTGAGCGACGGCGTCACGGGCGCGACTGTGGCCGCTCAGCCGGCATCCGGCAGCGAGGCTGCGGCCGCCTCGAAGGCTTGTAACTGTTCCGGCGAGAAATCTCGCTCCCCCAGGAAGGCGATGCCGACCACGGCGCGCAGCCCGCCGGCCGACGAGCGCACCGGAATGGCCAGGGCGGCTTGGGCGTCGACCGCCTTCGCGCCCGGGCGCACGTCACCGCTCGCGTCGCTCTTCAGATTGCAGACGGCGACGACCTCGTCTCGCTCCCAAGCCAGGCCAGCCATGCCTTTGCCTTTGGGAATACGCTCGGTCACCTTGATTACCGGCGGCGGGATATTGACCGAGCTTTTCAGCTTCAGCACGTCACCCTCGAGGAGGTGCACGGTGCCGGCAACGCCGCTGTGGGTGGAGAGAAACGACTTGAGCCATGCCTCGATTGCCACGCCCGGAACGTAGTGCCGGACCCTGGTTGTAGCCAGCCCTAAGAAATCCAGTCGTCCACGCCGTGGCGCGATGGCGTCGTCGTCGGTGACCAGAAAGTCACGATTTAGGTGAGCCGCCACCGAGAGGTCTTTTTCGCGGGCAAAGGCCGCCGCGGCGGACACATCACGATCACACAGCTGCTATGCTGCAGGAGCTTCTTTGAGCCCATCGTCCCTTTCTGGCTTTCGTCCCGGGCAGCTGCACGAGCAGCGTTTCTCGGTCGAGTTCGAGTACCCGGTGGTCTTCTGTCGAGGTGCGCTCCAGCCGTCAGAGGCGGCGCTGGCCTGGTGCCTCTCGCGCCGCGAGCCCGAGCGACGCCAGCCGGTGTTCGCCGTGCTCGATGGCGGGCTGGTGGCGGCGCGCCCCGAGCTACCTCGAGAAGTCGAGCAATACCTGGGGGCGTATGCGCCGCACGTCGAGCTCGTGGCCCCGCCGCTCACCGTCCCCGGGGGCGAAGGCGTCAAGAATGATCCGGCGCTGGTGACCGATCTGCAGGCGCGCCTGGCGGCGGCGCGGCTGGACAAGCAAGGCGCGTTGCTGGTCATCGGCGGGGGAGCGGTGCTGGACGCGGCTGGCTACGCCGGCTCGACGACGCACCGCGGAGTGCGGATCGTGCGCATGCCGAGCACGGTGTTGGCGCAAAACGACGCGGGGGTCGGCGTCAAGACTTCCGTCAACGCCTTTGGCGCGAAGAACTTCCTGGGCACCTTCGCGCCTCCGTTCGCGGTGCTGAACGACGTGGAGCTTCTGGCAACGCTGCCGCTGCGTGACGTGCGCGCCGGCTTGGCCGAAGCCGTGAAGGTGGCGCTCATCCGTGACCTGCGCTTCTTCGACTGGCTGGAAGAAAACGCCGCGGCCTTGCGCGAGGGCGAGCGCGGTCAACTCGAGGTGGCGATTCGTCGCTGCGCCGAGCTTCACCTGGGCCACATCGCCACGGCTGGCGATCCGTTCGAGCGTGGCAGCGCGCGCCCACTCGACTACGGCCATTGGGCAGCCCACAAGCTCGAGACTCTGACCGAGCACGCCCTGCGTCACGGCGAGGCGGTGTCCATCGGCATGGCGCTGGACGCCTGCTACGCGGTCGCAAAGGGCCTGCTGGACCCGCAGGCGCGCATGCGCCTGTTCCAGCTGCTGCGCGCGCTGGGGCTGCCCACCTTTCACCCGTCGTTGCTGGCTGAATCTCAGGGAAAATCGCTGATTTTAGAGGGGCTGCGGGAGTTCCGGGAGCACCTGGGCGGGGCGCTGTGCGTGACGCTGTTGACCGCCGTCGGTTCGGGCATCGAGGTCCGTGATATGGATCCGGTGCTCATCCGCTCCTCGATCGCCTGGCTAGAGTCACATCAGAGCTGAAATGCTTCTTCGCACGCTGAACGATGCGCAGTTGACCTACTGCACCAACGTGCATCCTGGAGAAACGCTGACGGCGGTGCGGGGGCTGGTCAAACAGCACGTGCTGGCGGTCAAGCAGGCCATCGCCCCCGACCAACGCTTCGGGGTGGGTTTGCGCCTGGCGGCTTCGGCGGCCGACGCTCTCGACGACCCCGACGAGCTTTTGCGCTTCAAGGCCGAGCTCGAGGCCGATGGGCTGTACTGCTTCACGCTCAACGGTTTTCCGTATGGGGCCTTTCACGCCACGCGTGTGAAGGAGCGCGTGTACCTGCCGGATTGGCAAGCACCGGAGCGGGTTCGCTACACGCAGGTGTTGGCGCGCGTGTTGGGTGAGCTGTTGCCGCTGGGCGTCAACGGCAGCATCAGCACCGTGCCCGGCTGCTTCAAGCCCAACCTCAACGGCGCCGAATCCGTGCGCGCCATGCGGGACGCCATGATCGACGTGGTCGCGATGCTGGTCGACATCGCGCGTAGCCGCGGCCGACACATTGCCTTGGCGCTCGAGCCCGAGCCGGAGTGCTTCCTCGAAACCACGGACGAAGCCGTCGATTTCTTCCAAACCCAGCTGTTCAGCCGCGAAGCGCGCCAGCGCTTGGTCGACGTCGCGGACATCGAGCCCGCCGAAGCCGAGCGCACGCTGCGCCGGCATATCGGGGTGTGCTTGGATACGTGCCACGCCTCCGTCGAGTTCGAGGCGCCGCTTTCGGCGTGGCGCAAGCTGCAAGCCGCCGGCATCTCGGTGCCGAAGGTGCAGCTCAGCGCGGGCCTGCGCATCGCCGAGGCAACGCCCGAGGCGCTGGACGCCCTGCGGGCTTTCTCCGACGGCGTCTACCTTCACCAAACCGTGGTGCGCCACGCCGGCGCGCTGTCCCGCTATCAGGACCTGCCGGAGGCGTTGGCGAGCGCGCCCGTGCTCGGGGCCGAGTGGCGCGTGCACTTTCACGTTCCCATCTTCTTGCGCGAGCTCGGCTTGTTCGAAAGCACCCAAACCGACTTGTTGCCGCTCCTTTCGGAGTTGGCGAACGTTCGAGATTGTCCTCACCTCGAAGTCGAAACCTACACCTGGGACGTCCTGCCCGAAGCCTTTCGCAACGTACCCATCGAGGCCGCGATCGCGCGTGAGCTGCGCTTCGTGCAAGACGCGCTCGGAAGCGCGTTGGCAGGCCGGGCGTGAACCTACGCACGCTGCTGACTCTCGGTCGGACCTCCAACCTGCCGACGGTGTGGTCCAACGTGTTGAGCGGGGCGGTGCTGAGCGGCGCCGTGTTCAGCCCCGGTGCGCTTGGCCTGCTTCTGCTGGTAGGCTCGGCCTTTTACGAAGGCGGCATGTTCTTGAACGACGCCTTCGACGCCGAGCTGGACGCGCGCGAGCGGCCAGGGCGGCCGATTCCGTCGGGCAAGGTTCGGAGAAGCACGGTTTTCGTGCTGGGGTTCGGGCTGCTGCTACTCGGGCTCGTACTGCTCGGCGTGGCGCCGCTGCTGCACCTGACGCGCCCCGGCGTCGATGCCTGGCTCGCCGGGCTGGGCACTTGCGTGGCCGTGCTCGTCTACAATCGCTGGCACAAGGGTTTCGCTTGGTCGCCGATGGTGATGGGCGCGTGCCGGGCCGGCCTGTACGCCACCGCGGCTTTGGCCGTGTCGGCACGGCTCGGTACGGTCGTGCTCATCGGCGCGGGCTCACTGTGGCTGTACATCGTCGGGCTCACGCACATTGCGCGCTTCGAGAACGGCAAAGTCGTCGATCGCGCTTGGGTGTCGGCGTTCGTGCTCTCGCCGTTGCTGGTTGCGGCGCCCGCCGTCATCGCGCAAAAAAGCGCGCTGCCGGCGCTTTGCTTCGCGCTCTTGCTGGGCTGGAGCTTGCGCTCGATGAGCTTTGCGCTGCGCGGCGGCAAAGGCCAAATCCCGCGCGCTGTGGTCAGCCTGATCGCGGGGGCGTCGCTGGTCGACGCGTTGTTCATCTCACTGCACGGCAGCCCGTACTTGGTCTTGGCAGCGCTCGCCGCGTTCCTGCTCACGCTCAAGTGGCAGCGGAACATCCCGGG
>JBEQSW010000329.1:0-38328 GCA_040348565.1 Myxococcales bacterium
CGACGGCGACTGTGCAGTTGAGATCGAACAATGCGGCCTCGCTAGCTGCTGCGTACGAGCGCGGCGGGGTTGGTTTCGTTGCGCGGCCAGGCTTTGCTGGGCGCAAAGGTTTCGGGCAGCGGAGCGCCAAAGCCAACGCGCGGCTCGGTGATGGGCTTTTGCGGCTTCTCGGCGTCTGCGCCCAGCATGCTGCGCGCGAAGTATTCGTTCCAGCACACGATGTCTTCGGGGCGGAAGCCGGCCGCGCGCAGAGTTGCCACCGCGGAGTCGTACTCGACCCACGGCAGCACGATCGCGGCGGCGCCAAGCTGAGCCGCCGCACTTTCGGCGCTGAGCGCTTGCGTGGTTCGACCCAAAAACTCCACGCCGATGCGGTGCGCGCGCGTATCCAAGACGCTGACCACGTTCAGCCCCGTCAGGTTCACGTCTTCCGACAGCACGCGGTAAAAGCGGTCCACGGCCGGCAACACCACGACCTTCCGCTGGCTGGCCTTGAGCTCGTCCAGCGAGCGTTGGAAGGCGGCGTACACCTGCGCCACATGAGGAATGGTAGACGCGACCAAGTGGTGCTTGCGCAAGCAGGCGCGGCACACGAAGTTCATGCCCGGAATGCCGATGGGGCTCTTGATGTTCGGTGCTCCGCCCTGCGCGCACTCGGGAGGATAGGGAATGACGGCGTCGGTCTCGACGTGGTCGCAGGTCGGGCAGCGGAACGTGATTTTGGAGCTGGTAGGCCCAATCGCTTCGCCGGCCTGGACGATGGTTCGCTCTTTGCGGTGGTTTTCGTCGTTCAGCTCTCGCAGCTCGACGTACAGCTGCAAGAAGCGCTCGTCGCTCAGATCGGTGAGGTTGATCATGTGCTTCCAGAGGTACTGGGACACGTTGCCCATCGAGCGGATGAACAGCTCGCGATCTGGAATTTGATTGCGCGACACCGCGCGGTCGAAGAGCTGCGTGCCCGGGTAGGGAATGACGGCGGACCAGTCCACGAAATTGAGCTGGTTTTCTCGCGCGAAGCTCAGCGTTTCTTGCAGCGTCTCCTCGGTCTCGGCCGGGTCTCCGAACAGAAAATTGGCCTGGATGCCGATGCGCGCCTCGCGCGTCATGCGCACCGCGTTGGCGATCTGCTCGGCACGGATCTTCTTCTGCATGCTCTCGAGCACGGTGTCGCTGCCGCTCTCGAAGCCGTAAGAAATGTAGTGGCAGCCCGCCGCCTTCATCATGTGCAACAGCGCTTGGTCCATTTGGTCCACGCGCAGCTGGCAATACCAGCGAATGTTCAGGTCCTTGACCAAGCCGCAGAACTCGATGATGCGCTGCTTGTTCGCCGAAAACAGCTCGTCGTAGATCATGAAATAGTGAACATCGAATTTCTCGATGCACGCTTTGATGTGCTCGACGGTGGCCGGCACCGAGTGGCGCCGGTACTTGCCCATGCCGGCGTGGTAGCAAAAGGTGCAGCGGAACGGACACGAGCGGCTGGCCGTGATCGGCAGCATCTTGGAGCCCACCAGGTGCGACTCGTGATACGAAAACTGCTGCTCCGACTGGATCTCCAAGTGCTCGCGCATGCCGAACAGGTCCAAATCGGGCTGGGGCAGGTCGTCCAAGTTGCCGATGCCTTCGCCTTCCCCGGTCGTGCAGGGCACGCCGTCCTTGAAGTACCAGATGCCTTTCACGTCGGCTGGGTCGCCGTTCCCCTCCATCGTTCGAAGCAGGTTCAAGAAGATCAGCTCACCTTCGCTGATCACCATGTAGTCGGGCTTGATGGTGTTCATCACCAGCTCGCTCTCACACGAGGTGATGCCGCCCCCGAGCACGATCTTGGCCTGCGACCGCGGCCGCGCGAACTTCACGATCCGCTCGATCTCGTTGAAAGCAATGGTGATGCCGGTGATGCCGATGACGTCGACGCGCTCTTCTTTGAGGATTCGGTCGAGCTCCTGGTAGCGCTCCTCCGCGTCCCAGTGATTCATGTTCAGCGGCACCACCTCGTAGCCGAACTTACGGATGTACGAGGCCACGTAGGAGAGGCCGATCGGAAAGTACATCGTGTTGCGATTGGGCGCGTAGCTGGGCGAAATCAGCAAGATTCGCAGGCTTGCTCGGGGCGTGGCCTCGTTGCGCGGCTGCCGGCGAAGCTTGATCAAACTCGACATGAACTGGGCCCTTTCATCCGTCGCAAGTCGGGGGCGCCGCGCTATTCGACGCCCGGCGCTGGAAAAACCGCACAACAGGCCAACGGCGGCCGCGCTCTCAACTTTAGTTGGCTCGGCAATTGGCCGTACCGGTGCGTTGCCATGGCTAAAAACGCCGGAAATTCCGGGCCAAAGACCTGCCGGCAGCGTCAAGATTTTGACGTGCGAGTGCCGTACCTAGTCGAGTGTTCACGATGAGAGCGCGACGTCTATCCGTCTTCCTTCCTCGCCCGACGGACTTCTACCGCGGCCTCCTGCCGCAAATGCTGGCCGGCTTCGAGCAAGCTGGCTTCGAGGTGAGCGGCACGACCGAGCTGCTGGGCGAAGCCGAGCTCGTGAAGTGGTGCCGCGAGCATCGCACCGACGTGGTGCTCGAGATGAACCGCACGCGCTCCGAGACGCCATTTCTGCCTCGCGATGTCCGCCACGTGAGCTGGATCGTCGATTTTTTGGGCCGTTCCGAGGACCAGATCCGGGGCAGTGACCTCACCTATTTCTTCACCACCGGTTGGGTCGCTGCCTTCGCCTACGACACGTTTGCCGACTGGCTGCCGCCCGGCACGTGCCCGCGCACGTACGCGCCGCGCAAAATCCCCGTCGCTGCCGACGTCAGTGTCGCGGGCCACGTGCCTCCGCCGTGGACGGAGCTGGAGCTGAGCCGCAACCTATCGCGCACCGCGCGTCCGCTGCTCTTTCGCGATTTTTTGCCGACGTTTCAGGAGTACTTGGCCGTCCTCCAACGCCGTCTGAACACGCTGGTCGATGTCGAATCCATCAACCACGGCACGGTCTGGGCGGAGGCGAATCGCATCGTGGAGGTCGCCACCGGTGACAATATCGTCGACGACCCGGTCATCAAGTACGACCTTCTAGGCCGCTTACCGCGCACTGGGCTGCGCCCGGCCATGGTGCGCGAGGCCTTGAAGGCCGGCTTCTCGACCCGCATCTACGGCACCAAAGGCTGGTCGGCGTGGCCCGAATTCGCCCCCCACTACCGCGGCTTTTTGGCCGAGCCTGCGGAGCTCGCCAACACCTACGAAAGCTCGCGCATGAACCTGCACGAGGGTGAAGGCATGCATTTTCGCTCCCTTGATTGCTTGGCTTCGGGTGGTCTGTTGTTCTACTGCACGCCGCGCAAGCGCAACGATCTGCGTGGTGGCTGGAACTACTGTCCGCCCGGGGCCAAGCTCGCGCTGCCGAGCGGCTTGTTGTCGGCAGGCGAGCACTTCGTCGAATACTACCCCGGCGAGTTGGCCGAGGTAGCCCGCTACTACGCGGACCACCCGGCAGAATGCGACTCGCTGCGCGAGCGCGCACGCGCGGCCATCTGCGAGCACCACACCTGGCGGCATCGTGCCCTGAAAATTGCGCGAGACCTCGAGCTTGTCTGAGTTAGGGCCCGCGAATGGCGAAGTCAGTCGATGATTGGGGCCGAGGCGCCCGGATGGCGAGGCGCGACGAAGGCGCATACCTGCGGTATGTAACTGAGGAGTAACGAAGCCAGCCGGGATGGATCGGCCCCGAGGGCGACTGACTTCGCCATTCGCGGGCCCTTAGCCCGAGAGCGCTCGTAGCGTTTGCTCCAGGGTGGTCGTGCCGCGGCGCGCTTCGGCTTGGCCGCCTTCGGCGCTGACGCGGCCGTTCCGAATGCCTTCGTACATCTGCTGAAAGAGCCGGGCAACGTCGGCGGAGATGCCGAACGAGGTGAAGGTCGGCACGACGGCGTCGAGCGGCGGCTCGACCAACTGGATCGGGCGCCCCAGCAGCTTCGAAACCACCGCCGCGACATCCTTCGGCGTGACGTCTTCCGGACCGGAGAGCTCGAGCACGCGCGCCCCGCGGGGCCCCTCGAGCAGCGCGGTCGCAGCCAATGAGCCAATGTCGGCGGTGCAGACCATGGGCAGCCTCAAGTCCCCGGGGATGAAGCTGGGCAGCACGCCGTCTTGTTTGGCGACGGGCAGCACCGGCGCCCAGTTTTCGACGAAGTAAGCCGCGCGTAGGAAGGTCGAGGTCACGCCCGCCGCTCGCAGCGCGACTTCACCAGCGTGCACGCTTTGAATGATGCCGGTGCCGGATTCGTGCTGCGCCCCGATCGACGACAGGAAAACGACGTGTGGCACCGCCGCTTTCTTCAACACCTGGGCAACGCGACCGAGCAGTTGGCTGCGTTCCGCCAAGAAGCTTTGGGAGCCCATATCGGGCGGCGACAACAAGTACAGGCCCTGGGCCCCGTCGAGCGCACGCTCGAGGCCGGGGCCGTCGCTCAAGTCGACCGGCCAGAGCTCCGCCCCCAGCGCCGCCAAATCGGCGGCCTTGTCCGCGTTGCGCACCAGCGCTCGCACTTTCTTGCCGGCCCGAAGTAGCTGTTGGGCCGCGACTTTTCCCGTATTTCCCGTGGCTCCGCTGATCACGTACATGGCGTTTCTCCTTTGCCTCGTCGGCAGGAAGCAACTTGGGGCAGGGCGAGCTATCCGTCCAATGCACAGTTGGCACTATGATGATGCATATGGTGCATGATCCGAAGCTGTCCGCCGTCGATCTCAATCTGCTGGTCGCGCTGCACGCTTTGTTGAGCGAGCGCCACGTCACGCGGGCCGCGCGTCTGCTGGGTCTCAGCCAGTCCGCTACCAGCCACGCGCTCGGGCGCTTGCGTGAGCTCTACGGCGATCCATTGCTGGTGCGCAGCGGTCGCAACCTGGACCTGACGCCGCGTGCGGCCGCGCTCTTGCCGCAGCTCCGGCGCGGCCTGAGCGAGCTTGAAGGTAGCCTGCGTGGCGAGGAGGCCTTCGAGCCCCGTCGCGCCCGCTTCGCCTTGCGCATCGGCACGGCCGACTACGGGCAGGCCATCCTGTCCGGGCCCCTGCTCGCGCTCCTGCGCGCCGAGGCGCCAGGCGTGGACCTCCAGGCCACCAGCTATCCCGAGGTCTTCGAGCAGCTCGAGTCCGGCACGCTCGACTTTGCGTTGATTGCCAAGATGAAGCTTCCTCGCTCGCTCTTGGAACAGCGTCTGTTCAGCGATGGCTTCGTTTGCATGCTCCGCCAGGGGCACCCCGCGCTCAAAAAGCGCAAACAGCTCAGTTTGGCGCAATATTTGGAGCTCGAGCACTTGCTGGTAGCGCCGGGCGGCACCCCCGGCAGCTACGTCGACGCCGAGCTCGGACGCCGTGGCCACGCGCGGCGCGTCGCCCTTCAAGTGTCGAGCTTTCTGGTGGCGCCACAAGTGGTGGCCGAAACCGACCTGATCAGCACCGGGCCCGAGCTATTGTTGCGGCGCATGAGCAAGCACTACCCGGTCGTGCTCTTGGCTCCGCCGTTGGCCATCCCGCGCTTCGAGCTATGCCTGATCTGGCATTCGCGGCGCGACCAGGATCCCGCTCATACCTGGATGCGGAGCGCGATCGCGCGGGCGGCGAAGGCAGCTGGCGTTTGATTGGCGACCGAGACGAGAGTAGCCTGTAGCAATGCGCTGGCTTTGGTACGCGGGCGGTGCCGTCGCAGCGGGGCTTGCGGAGCTGGCCATGGCGGCAACGGCCCAAGCCGAGGTGTTCGATGCTCGGTTCAGCGAAACCGTGCTGTTGGCGCCCAATGGGCAAGCGGGTACGACCGTGATGGCTTGGGCGCCGGACGGCTCCAACCGTCTGTTTTTCGCTCGGCAGCTGGGGCAGCTACGAATGGTGAGCGACGGCGCGCTCAAGGTCGTGGGCGGGGTGAGCCCCGTCTACAACGAAGCCGAATGCGGCTTGCTCGGTGTCGCGTTCGACCCACGGTTCTTGGACAATCACTACGTGTATCTGTTCGTCACCGTCTCGCCTACCGAGCAGCAGATCGTCCGCTACGTGCTCCAGGGCAACAGCATCACCGACAAAACCGTGGTCGTGGCTGGGCTGCCGACTCGCGGCCTCGGTCACAACGCCGGCAGCATCGGCTTCGGTCCCGACGGCAAGCTCTATTGGTCGATTGGCGACCTGGATCAAACCGCGGTCGACGTCGCTGGTGACTTGTCGACCTTGGCCGGCAAGGTGGCGAGGATCGACTTGGACGGCGGCGCGCCCGCCGACAATCCGTTCGTCGACGGCGCTGGCCCCAACGACGACCGAATTTGGGCCCGCGGCTTTCGAAACCCTTTTACGTTCACATGGCAGCCTGGGACCGGTCGCTTGTGGGTCAACACCGTGGGTGGACGCGGCTACGAACAGATCTTCACCCCCATCGGCGGGGACCATGCTGGCTGGTCCGGCTACGAAAACGACCAGCCGAGCGGCTACCTCTCCCCGATCCTCGCGTACCCGGGCCAATCGGTCGTGCTGTTGGTCGCCCCCGATGGAGCCAATCGCCAGGACGGTATCGCGACGTTCACGACCCGATCGCCGCACGGCATGCATCTCGGGAATCGCGTCACGATAGCTGGCGTCACCGATTCCAGCTTCGATGGCCAAGCCTTCGTCACCGCCGTAGCTTCGGCGAACACGTTCAGCATCGAGCAGGCGGGGCCCGACGCAGTCAGTACCGGAGGCACCGCGGAGCCGATCGATGTCGGCAACGCGATCACGGGCGGGACGTTTTGGGACTCCAGCAGTGTGCCGCCCGGCTATCGCGGCAATTTCTTTTTCGGAGACTACACGTCAGGTCAGATTGCGCGTGTTGCGTTCGGTAACGACGGGCAGATCTCGTCTTTCGATGCTTGGGGGAAAGCGCCAGGCAGCATGATCGACATGGCGGTCGGTCCCGATGGCGATCTTTACTACGCGACCTTTCAGGGTGGCTTCTATCGCATCCGCTACACCGCGACGGAGCAGGGCATCGTGGTGTCGAGCTTGCACGTGCAAGTGCCCGAAGCCAGCCAGTCGCTCTTCAACGTTCGCCTCGCGGTGGCGCCGGCCGAGGCGGTGACGGTGGACGTCGAACGCACGGCGGGTGACGCCGATGTTCTGGTCGAGCCCAGCGAGCTCACCTTCGATGCGTCGAATTGGTCCGTGCCCCAAGCCGTCCGCGTCTCGGCCGCCGCCGACGACGACGCCGCCGAAGACATGGCCGAGCTTACGCTCGGCGCCGCGGGAGCGGCTAGCGAAGTCGTGCAGGTGCGAGTCACCGACGACGATCCTTTGGCTGTCGTCGTTTCGCCCGCGGCCGTTTCGCTGCCCGCCGAGTCGAGCGTCGACGTGTCGGTCGTGCTCAACGGCAGCCCCACTCGGGCGGTAGCCGTTGCCGTCGCCGTCGAAGCTGGTTCCCTGCTCTCGCCCTCCCCGAGCACATTGACGTTCGAGCCTGGCGATTGGTCGATTCCTCGAACCGTGACTTTGACGGAGCACGGACCGGCGTCCTTTCCCGTCGTGGAAACGGTTACTTTCAGCGGCCAAGCCTTGCTCTCGACGGAGCTCGTAGCGACGATCGTGAAAGCTCGCGAGGACGGTGTCGGGGGGGCGTTTCCCGAAGGCGGAGCGCCAGACCAAAATGCCGCGGCTGGCGCAGCCGGCAGTGGCGACGGCGGCGCGGCAGGCGCCAGTAACGCGGGCGGGGCAGAAGGCGTTGGCGCGGAGGGCGGGGCTATGGGCGCAGGGGCCGAGCCCGGGTCTCAAGGTGGCGTTTCGTCCCGCGATGGCGGTAAGAGCGGCGCAGAATCCGACTGCGGCTGTCGCTTCGGCCGTCCCGCTCCGTCGTCACCTGCGCTCGCCGCGCTCGGACTCTTGGCGTCGCTCATCGGCCGGCGCGCGCGGAAGCGAGCCTCGCGCTCCAGTTCGAGCAGTTCAAGACCACCTACGACGGGACTACCCAGCATCCCAAGAGGCTAGAAGGAGCGGTCTTGTGAGCGTCAGGTAAGCGGCTCGCGGCGCAGGACGACGAGGCGAGCCTCGCGCTCGAGCACCACGTCGACCACGACGACCCGAAACGGTGCGACCAGGCTAGGCTGGCCCCGCGTCCGCGCCAGCGCCGCCCCGGCTTCGACCAGTGACGATCGCATCACGCACGGCTCGGCGTCGGCCGGCAGCATTAGCTCGACGAGTCGTGGCGCCATGCCCTCGGGCAGGGCCAAGCCGGCGCGCAGCGAGATCGATTCAATCGCGTCGCGTGCGTACTCGCGCGTGCCGCGTTCCGTCTTTTTGGCATGATAGATTTCGAGCAGGCGCGGCAAATCGTTAGCGTGGCCAAAGCGCCGCAGGGCGACCACGGCCGCGAATCGCACCAGGCCGTCGCGGTCTCGCGTGGCGCGCTCCAGGCGCTCTAGCGCGGCCGGCTGCTTGCGTGCGATCAGCGCTTCGAGGGAGAGCCAGCGTAGAGCGCCGCTCTTGCTCTTCAACACTTCGAGCAAGAGCTGGTCGGCGCGTTCGCCCTCGATGTTGCGCAGCGCCGAGACGAAGGCGAAATCGTTCAGCAGCTCGGGTCGTGCGCCAACGACGTCGAGCAGCACCGTTGGCTCCGCCTGCGCGAACAAGGCCAGACAGTGCTCCAGGTCCTCCATCACGGCGCGTCCGTTGACGCCCGGCGCACCAACCGGCATCCGCTGCCTCAAACCGTCGAGCAGCTCGCGTGCGCCGTTGCCGGAGGCGCGAAAGGCAGCCAACGCTTCCAGCATTTGCGGCGACCCCAACGACCGCAACAAGGTCGAAAGCTCCCGGCTCATCGCGCGCGCCTTGGGAATTGGGCGGGTGGGGCGTCTAGAACGCGCCCGCCGCCCCGAGCACGCCCGCGTTGCGACCGATGCTCAGCGTCGGCGTGAGCTTCAGTCGGGAGCTGGTCGGCGCCGAGGCGCTGGGGGCGGTAGCGAGCAGCACGATGCCCGTAACGAGCAACGCGCCGCCAGCGATGACGGCGATTTGGCCGGTGAGCAGCTGCTGATCGGCGGTCGGCCCGAGGCTGTTGCCGTCGCGGTAGCCGACGTACCAGAGCGCGCCGCCGGCACCGAGGCCGACGATGCCCACCGCCCCGGCCACCATGCCCAGCGTTCGCCGAGAAGAGCCCGAGCTCGAAGAAACGTCGGCGGTCGAAACCTTGGGGGCGACCACGACCGGGGGCGGCGGAGGCGGGGGTGGCGCCGCCTTCACCGTGGCCGGACCGGCGGCGATGGGCAGGGTTTGATTGTCCCCCTCGGCCAAGGTGACGCTGTACTTGGCGTCGTCGTGCTCGGCCGCTTTCACCACGATGACGTGGCTGCCCGGGTTGGTAGTTAGGGGTGCTCCGAGTGCCGAGGCTTCGAGCGGCGCGTCGTCGTGGAAGACCTGCGCGTCGGCTGGCGTGCCGGCGGCCAGCTGCAGCGTGAGGTGGGCCAAGCGCTTCTCTACCGCGGCGCGTCGCTGCTCGGCTTTCGCCTTCGATTGAGGAAGCTCGTCGTGGGCGGCTTTGTCGCGTGCGTCGGCAAAATGGGCTTGCGCGTCGACCAGCTTGCCCAGCTGTTCCTCACAATCCGCAAGCTCCATCAGAGTGGTGAGCTTGGGATCCAGCCGTTGGCTCTCTTGGAAGTGAGACAGCGCTTCTTGCAACTGCCCTTGCTTCTTCAGGTCTTGAGCCAAAGTCAGCTGCTCACGACCGGCCTTGCGGTCTTGCTCCGACACGGCGCCGGCCTCTGCCGCAATACCCAGGCTGGCAAGCAGGGCCGCGACCGCTGCAAGACCTCGTGTCCAATCGCGAATCATCATCGTTCGACCTCCTCGGCAACCAACCGGGAAGGGTAACGCGTCGACTGGATACAAGTCTACGGCGAGCCGTCTCGAGCTGGTCTTTCCCTGGCCCGTCCGGGTCTATTGTCCCAGGCCATTGGCGGCTAGGGGCGCCGAGGCATTGGCGGCAAGCCTATTGATTGTCAGTGGGCGCGCCCGCGGCTTCAGCTGGTGTTGCGGCAGTCGACGGCGCGGCCGTATCGGGCACCGCCAGCTGCTGCAACGTTTGCTGAAGGGTCGGCGCCGCCGCGTAAGGCGGCAAACGTGAAACTTCGCCGCCCGTATCCCACAGCACGGGCACCATTTTTCGTGAGCGCGCGGCCTTCGCGACCGCCGTCATCCAGCGGACGCGCGAAGCCGCTTCTTTCTTGTCGGTCGCGCTGAATTCCCCAATGAACGCCGGCAGGTCATGCTGGGTGCAGAACGCTTTCATCATGTCGAACAGCCGGTTGAGCTCGCTGACGTCGCTCTCACTGCCCCAGGTGGGCATCATCTTCCCCCAATTGGCGTCCTCCGTCATGCCCACGAATTGCCAGGGTGTGTAGTAGTGGACCGAGATGAACAGCTTGTGCGAAGCGCTGTCCAGCGGCAGCCGGTAGTCGGAACTGCAGGTCTTGGTGATGTCGGTCGAGTAGCCAGTGACGATCAACAGCCGTTGCGCGTTGTTGCCACCCGTCTTGCGCACGGTATCTAGGAACAGTTGGTTGACGTGGGTGAGGGTCGCGAAAGCTTTCTGGCTGCCTCCCGCCATCTCGAAGTTCGTCTCTTCATTCAGGGCTTCGAAGATGAGCTTCTGGTTTTTGCCGGCGAAAAACGTCGAAATCTGCTGCCAATAGCCGCGGTACTTGCGCTCCGCCTCGGCGCTGAAGGTGGCGTAGGTCTTGGCGAAGCGTTCCTTGTTGCTGGAATCGATCCACCCGCCGTCCCAGTGGATGTTGAGCACGCAGAACATGCCCGCCTGCGTGATCCAGTCGACCACCTCCGCGACGCGCCGGAGCTTGTCGGGCTGAATGCGGCCATCGACGGCGTAGGTGTCCCAGGCGACGGGCACGCGCACCGTTTTGAAGCCCAACGCCGCGAGGGCGTTCACGTAGTCGTGGCTGACCACGGGGTTGCCCCAACCGGTCTCCCAGGTCGTCGTGTTGTCGAAGGTGTTGCCGATGTTGATGCCTGGCGTCATCTGCTCCACCGCCGTCCACGCATCCAGCGGGGCCATTGGCTCGAGCGCGGGCGGAGTCGCCTCGCCGGCGGCGCCCGGCGCTGCGCCGTTTGGCGAAAGCGGAGGCGGCGCTATGCAAGCCGAGAGCAAACCACACGCCGCCAACGCGAGACCGCAAACGTGCTTCATGGTCTCCTTTTCGACCACAGCTGGCCGCTCGGCGCCAGCTCGGCCGCGCGCAGCTTCACTGCGCTGCGATCCAATCACGCACGCAGGAGATGTCGGCGCCGCTGAGCGCGGGGCGGGCCAGCGGCATTTGCGCGCCGCACGCCGGCTTGGTCAGCAACTTTTGGTACATCAGGCTCTGTTCGGGGTTGGCCGGATCGACCAGCACCTGCAAGCATTGCTTGGCCTGCACCCCGACGACTCTCGCCGCCAAGCCGGGTGAGACCAGATCCAGGTCTTGTTGGGGCGCGGTCGCGCCGTGACAACCCGTGCCGCTGCAGGTAGGCACGAAGATGCGCGTGACGACGTCTCCGCACCCGCTGGTACTGGCGCTGCCCGCAGTCACCGCGCTCGTTCCGGCCTCGTTCGTCGGGGCGCCGGCGTCGCCGTGCGTCGCCGCGTAGGCTTCGAAATCCGCCTTGTTCGAAAGCTCGCCGGGGCAGCCGCTCAAGGCACACGTGGCGGCGGCCACCAGCCAGAGCGCCGCGTTCGGCAAAATGGCGTCAATGCGCATAGCGAACTCCCAGACCCCCCTGCAGCTGCTCGTCGAGCGCGCCGCCGGCGACGTAGTGATCGCCGAGCACGGGCTTGAATGAGGCGAAGTAACGTGTGTAGCGCCCGGCCAGGCGTGCTTCGAAACCCGAGCCCAGATCGATGGCAATACCGAAGTCGGCGTCGACTCCGCGCACGCTCGGGTGACGAAAGTGCTCGTAGATCTCGCCGCGCGAAGTCGTCAGAAGGTAAGCGCCGCCAGCGAGCACCGAGAGCCGCCAGGCCACGCGCAGTCGAGCGTCCAGCCCGAAGCGCAGCGCGACGGTTCGGGCTGCCGGCAGCAGCGCCGGGACGTAGGCGTCCGCGGTCATACCGAAGTAGCTAGCGTCCGCGCCGACCAGCACGCCGAGCTCGGCGGCGTGAGCACCCGGCAAGAGCAGTCGCTCCCGCAGCTCGCCACCGAAGCGCGTCCAACTGGTCTCGAGCGTGACACCCTGAGGGGTGTTCGAGTCGAACGCGAAACCGCGACTGACGTGGGCGCGGATGCCCAAATCGCGCAAGACGGGCAGATTGCTGCTGGCGGCCGGATAGGCCTCGATACCGAAGGTTGCCATCGGGGCCGCGGGCAGCCGGTAGGGAGCCAAGTTGTCGCCGACGGCGTCGTGGTACGTGAAGCGCCGATTGGCGACGCCGCCGCCCGCCCACACCGCCACCAAGACGCGGCCAGCGGCCAAGCGCCGCGCTTCACGCCGGCCGAGCTCGGCTTCTTCATCGCTGATGGGCGCGGATTTTTCGCCGGATACGGGCTCGGCGGCGGCGGTGGTCGATGGGGGGGCGGCTTCCGTGGCCTTGGCGCCCGTTGGCTCGTCTTTGGTCGGGGGCGCGGGCGTCGATTCCACCGGGGGCGGCGGTTGCTCTTCGGCCGGGGGCGCTGGCTTCGCTTCGGCGGGAAGGGGAGGCTCTTCCGGCGTGGGCTTCTTCTTCTGGAGCTCGGCGGCGCTTTTGGCGGAGGGCTTCTTGTGGCGTGGTGTCGCCGCCAGCGCGCCTGGCGATGCGATGACGAGCGCCGCGGTCAGGGCCAGACCTCGCGCAAGGGGGAAGCGCTGTCTCATTCGCAAATCAAGCGATAACAGACTTGAGCGCCACGCCGGACGTGATTTGATCATTCAGTTGTGCATCGCTGAGGCCGAGCCCACGCCCGAGGGTTTTCGCCACGGAGGCCAGGCTGTCGGCGGCCGCCAGATCTCCGCCTTCCATGGCCTCACCCGTGGCCGAGTCAATGTCGGCGGCGTGGCCGCCCGGGACGATGCCGCCGAGCACGCCACCCTTGAAGCCCTTGCCGATCATCAACGAAACGGAGTGCGACGAATTGTGCCCGCGGCCGTTCTGCGTGTCGAAGAGGCGGCCGAACACGTTGAGCGTCGCGAACGTGACCTTGTCTTGTAGCTCGTACGTCTTCAGCTTCGACATCAAGCTCTTGATGTTGTTGACCGAAGCGTTGGTTTGCGTCGCCTCGTTGGCAAAATTGGCGTCGCTGTGGTTGTCGCCGGAAAAGGGCAGGTGGATGGTCACGACCGGGGTCACGTTCATTTTGATCAACAACGCCGCGGCCGTGATCTGATTGCCGGCGTCGTCGCCGTTGATGGTGCTGAGATCGGCTTGGACCTGCATGACCATCTTGCGTAGATCGGTCTGCGACAGGGCCATGTTGTCCAAATACGCGCGCTCGGCCGTGGTCTGCGCGCGGTTTTGCTTGAGCTGCTCGTTCAGCTTGTTCAACGTGTCGTCGCGTAGGCCTTGCAGCTTGGCTTGCAAGTCCTTGGGGGCCGAAAGCACGGCTTTGAGGCCGGTGGGCGTCAGCTTGGGCAAGTACTGGCCGTCGAAGGACAGCTGCTCGCCGCCGATGGTGATGGGTTGCGCTTGTACCGTAGAAAGACACGGACCGAGCGTCTTGGCGAAGTAGGAGGGCAGCCACTGCCCGCGCCGCAGCGAGCCGAACAACTCCAGCACGCGCCCGAGCTCGCCATGATTGGCCGTGCCGGTGGAGTGGTGGAAAAAGACGGTGCGATCGAGCAACTCCTTGGACAGCGACGTCCAGGGTTTGGCGGCGGTCCACTGCTTGCCGCCCACGGTCATCGTCCCCGGCGTCATCGACATGTCCATCGGGTCGGAGTGATTGATGGTGCCGGACGCGAAGGACGCCGGCAAATCGTAGGTGCCCGGCACATTGCAGTTGAGCGCGTCTCCGTTCGTCGACATCGAAAGGATCAGATACTGGGCCGTCGAGGCGTCGCCACACGTTCCTTCCGCCTTCACCGACTTCGGCTCGAGCAGGAACGAGATGGGCAAGCCCGTGGCCATGGCGCGCAGGCCGAGCAAGCCGGCCGAAGCCAGCGAGCCTTGCAACAAGTGACGGCGATTGAGGATGCTCATGGTGCTTTTTCGGTGCTCCTACAGCCCGATGGCGACGGAGGTGGGCGACAAGCAGGCGACGATGAAGGTGGATTTGAGCGCGTCGGTCGGCGTCGCGCCGGCGGCGACGGCGGCCGCGTAGTGGTCCTGCAAGAGCTGGGTGACGGCGGCGTTGTTCGGGTCCGCCGCGGTGATGCCCATGATGTTTTCGACGAAATCGGTGACGGCCGCGTCTTTCTTCGCGCTCGAATAGCGGCTCATCGGCATCTTGTCGACGGTCAGGCTCGCGGCGTAATCGCACAGCGACTCGGTCGCACCGCGGTAAAACGGAGTCTGGGCGGTGGAGAGAGCCGGCGCTTCGGCGCCGCGCAGGTAGCCGTCGAGCGGAATGTTGTTGGTGACTGCGGTTTGGGTCGTCTTGTCGGGGATGCCGACGCACAGGCTGGTGGTCAGCTTGAGGCGGTTGGTCAGCGCGGCGCAGAAGTGATCTTGGCGGGCGATGCTGACGGTTTCACCCACGTCGGTGCGGCTCTTGGTGGTGGCCTGCCCGGTTACCAGCGGCGACGAAAACAGCTCCCGCACCAGAGTGTGAAAGTCGAAGCTCGAGTCGGTGAAGGCTTGAACCACGCGCATGAGCTCGGGGTCGTCCTCCGCGCAACCGCTGGAATTCGCGTAGTAACAGAGCTTCTGGGCCCACGCTACGGGGTAGAGCGGGTGTTGGATCAACGCATTCGCAAAATCGTCCAGCGACGTCAGCGCAGCGCTCGCGCCCAGGTAGTCGAAGGTGGCGGTGGAGAAGACCTGCGCTGGATCGTGCTGCGCGTGATACGAGTACGTGTACGCCTGGCGAAACACGTTGCGCATCGGGTCCATGGTTTGGTGGCAGCTGTAGCAGGGGCTGTTCGGGTCCGAGTGCTGGCCGTCTTTGCCGTTGTCGAGCACGGTGGCGGTGCCCTTGTCGACGGGGTTGATGCTGCGCCCCAAGCCGACGATCAACGCTTGGTTCAGCGTGTCGCGGTGCTGGTTGCTGTTGTTCGTGGGCCAGTTGGCGAAGAAGGCCGGCGTCGAGAAGAAGCCGACGCGGGGCGTGCGCACCACGATTTCGTTGGCCGCGCGCAAGGTGGGTAGATCGTAGAAAGGCGTCAGCGCTTCGCCGTCCTTGGCCTCGCGCACCGTGACGGGTCGCCAAATGACGTCTTGGCTGGTGACGCTGGGTGAGGTGAAGCCCATGCCACCGGTGCAGAAGTAGTTGTAGAGGTTCTTCTTGTCGGCCGGCACGTCGTCCGGAATGACGATCTTCGGCGGGCCATCGGGGTCCATGCCGTCGTTCACGACGCCCCTGCTGGTGGCGTAGCCGAACAAGCCCAAGAACGCGGCGCCCACGCTGGGATAGGCGCGCTGGTTGTAGGTCGCCTTGACCTTCATGGCGTTGCCGGTGGCGTCGACCACGACGTGGCCGGTGTCGTCCAGCTGCGGAACGTCGCAGCTGAACGCCATCGGCACCGCGAAATGCATGAAGTTGGGGCTCGCGGGATCCATCGTTTCCGTGAGCGGGATGGCGCCGTCGGCGCGATAGGTGAGCCAGAAGGTCTGGGCGGTGCTGAGCGTGCCGTCCGGCATGGGCACGCTGATCGATGCCTTGTTGGCGTCGTCGACCTGCGCTTGGTCCAGGGCCAAGTACAGGGACATCAGCGACGGCGTCATCATGAAGGTGCGAGTGGTGACGGTGTCGGTAAAGGGCTTGGCGTCGGCGATCACCTTCAGCGCGGTGCGAGCCATGGACTCTTGCGCTTGCGCAAACACCGGCAGCGTACCGATGTTGTCGACGCCGAGCTGGTCGAAGAAATCATTCTGCGTGATCTGCGCCTGTTGAAAGGCTTTGCTGAAGAACGTGCTCAGCTTGGCCTGGGCCTCGGGCTTGACGAACCAAGCGTCGACCATGTCGCGGAGCGCGGCCGGATCTGCAGTCACGGCCGCGATCTCTTCCTCGGTGGCGGGCAAGCCGAGTAGCAGGTTCTTGACCTTCGCCACGTAGATTCGAGCCGGCACCGGCTCGAACGGCACCTGGGGCATTGGTTCGTCGGGTGGCGTCGTTCCCGCGCCGGCGGAGCCGCTGGACCCGGCGGACGCCGAGGGCGTAGTTGGGTCGGCCTAGGTGTGAACGTCTAGCGAGCCCGTGCAAGCCAGCGCCACCGCGCCGCTGCCGAGCGCCACCGCCGCGAACGAACGTTTCAAACTAAACCACATCGAACGTCTTCTCCTGGGTGGCTAGTGGCTCGGCGCGAATGATCCGACCGAGGTGCGTGCTCGCTCTGGGCATCTCGGAAAATTCTCCGGGAAGCGGAGCGAAGGGATGCGGCGTGGCAATCATCGAAGAGGAACAACACCACCGCACCAGAGATGAGTGCTCGGCGGCAAGCACATCCGTGAGCTCATCCTCATGAATTTGCAGGCTTTGGTTGACTCGAGGCAGCAGGCTCTAGCCCCCAAGCGGCCGCGGTTGCGCTTGTCTTTACCCCCGACGTTGCGCACCATGTAGGCATGGACACGGGTGCGGTTGGGCTGGAGCCAGAGCGGCGCGCACGCGTTGCCGACTACTGGTGGAGCCGCGCGCACGGAGAAATGACGTCGTGGGTAGGCTTCCGCCACGTGCTGGAAGATTTGAAAGAAGAGCACGCGCCCGCCGTGCTCGTGTCGCTGGCCGAGCGCGCCGTCGACGACGAGCATCGGCACGCGATGTGGTGCCGCGATTGGGCGGTGCGGTTTGGGCACGCGGGAGGCGAGGTCCAGCCTCGCTCGTTGCGGCGCCTGGCGTTCGTGGGGGCGACAGAAAGCGAAAACCGCCTGCTGCGCATCGCGTTGTGCGGTTTCACCGAGACCGTTGGCTGCGTGATCTTGCGGCTCGTCCGGCCGGTGCTGCGCGAGCCCGAGCTGCTCGAGCTGAATCATCGACACATGGCTGACGAGCTTCAGCACAGTCGCGTGGGTTGGGGTTACCTGGCAACCCTGGACGTGAGCCGAAAGTCGTTCCTTTCGTCGCGCCTGCCCGAGCTGTTTGGTCTGCTGGCGCTCACGTGCTGTGCAGGTAGCGAGCAAGACGACGAAGAGCTGGTGCCGTACGGCTACTTCACGCCGCGTTTGCTGAAGGCTGCTCACGACGAAGCCGTACGCGAGCTGATTTTTCCCGGACTCGACCACTTGGCAATCGCAAGGAACACATGATCCCGACCGACGAACAGTCTCCTCACCGTCTCTTTGCCGCGATCGTGCTGATGGGCACTGGCTTGGCCGTCGGTTGCGGGGGGATCTCCGAGACCCAAGGGCCGCTCGGTTCTTCCGGGCGCACCAGCGTGGCCTCGGCCGGCAGCGGAAGCACCACGAGCAGCGGCGGCGGCGACAGCGTAGGCCCGGCCACGAGCACCGGCGGAGCGCCGCACATCGACATCGGAACGACCATGGGCGGCACGGCACCGGCGACGATCGAGCCCGGCCCCTTCGCTTGCCCGCCTCAGCAGTGGGCCTGCGTGAGCGCCGATTGCGACTACCAGTCCGCCGGTTGGAAGCTGCCCGACAGCTGCCCTTGCGATCCTAAGAAGCCGCTGAGCGCGAGCGACTGCCAGCCCGACCAGCTGTTTTTGTGCCAGCACGCCACCGCCAACGCTGAGGGCCGCGTCTTCACCACACCCGTACCGCTTTCCTGCACGTGCGTGCCCAAGAGCACCTACGTCTGCCGCACGGAGTGCGAGGTGGCGTACGGCAGACCGGACTTGGCGTGCGTGACGAGCGACGATCAGCTCAGCGCGACTTGCGGTTGTGCGGTGATCTTCCTGAAATAGCGCCTCTTCTGGCTCAAAATAGGCCCGGACCGGAAGGCAGGTATCGGTCGAGTTGGCCGAAGGAGCCGCTGGTCATGAAGTGAGCGGAGCCGCTCAGCTTCAGGCCCGCGGCCAGCGCGGCCGTCAGCGCCGCTTGATTCACGCCGGGGATCATCAGGCGCACTTTGGCCTGTTGGCGGCGCGCTTCGCGCAGCGCACCGGCCAGCACCACCGAAGCGTCTGCGGGATCGAGCCACGCCGCTGGACCGACCACACCCTGACTGGCGTAGAAGTAGCCGATGGGCTTGCCGGCTCGCTCGACCTGCCGGGCGCTGCCTTCGCGCGCGCGAAAGAAAGCGTGATCGACCGGGCGCGGCGTGCCGCGCACCACCGCGTCGATCGCGCTCGCCACCGCGGGCGAGAGATCGGCTAGCTCGACGCCGGTGGGCGCCGCCGGCTCGCTCGTGCATTCCCCGCTGAAGGTGAGCACCGGGCCGGCGGGCATCATGCCCAGGCGCAGGTAGTTGGCGATCGCCACGAAATCGATGGACGACCAAGTGCACAGCGTCTGCGCGCCCTGCGCGCGCGCCGCGGCCGTGACTTGCTCGAGCAGCGGGCGCCCCAAGCCGCGCACGCGTTGGTCAGGTAACACCCAGAACATGCTCAGAAACCAGATCTGGTCGCGGACGACGCCGCAGCAGATGCCCAAGATGCGCTCTCCCCGTTGCGCAACGTGAAATATGCCGGTCTCGAACAAGTGCGTGTAGAGCGTTTCGACCGCCGGCTGCAGATAGGGGGCGGGCTGCAGCCCGTGGCGGCGGGCTAGGTCGGCGACGGCTACGATGAACAGCTGCGCGGCTTCCGGGATTTCCTCACGTCGCAATGGTCGGTACACGATGGTCACGGCGCGACGCGAGCATGGCTCCGCGACTGCGGCAACGAAATCGCGCTGGCCTGCCCGGCGTGCGATAGTCCCGCCGATGCGCCGCGTTTCGATCGTCAGCTGGTTGCTCATCGCGTCTTCGTCACTCTCGTGCTCGGCTCCTGCCAAGGGGCCGGCCATCGCTCCCGTGCTCGCGCCGTCGGCGTCTCCAAAGGGGGCGGCCGACGCGGCGTTCGAGCAAATGGCAGGCGAGCTGTACGACGCTTACTTCGCCGGTCTCCCGGTAGGCTTCGGCGGCACGTTGGGCGTGGGGTTGGGCATGCACCAATACGACGGCAAGTTGCCGGACGATTCGCCCGCCGCTTTGCAACGCCGCGTCGCCTTTCTGGAAGACGGGCGCCGCCGGCTCGAGGCGCTGCCCGCGGCGGAGCTGTCGGAGGCGCACCTGCTGGAACGCGACGTGTTCGTGACGCGCTTGCGCGGTGACGGGTTCGATCTCACCGTGCGCCGCAGCCCTTGGCGCTCGCCGCTTCGCTACTTGGGTGCCTTGTCGCTGCTGAGCTACACCAGTCGCGACTACGCTCCGCTCGAGCAGCGGGCGCGGGCGGTGCTGTCGGTCTGTCGGACCAGCGGCGCGTTCTTGGCGACGGGTCGGGCCAACCTGGACGCCAAGCTGCCGCGCGCGGTGCTGGGTGTCGCCATTCAGATGATCGCCGGACAGATCACTTTTGCCGAGAAAGACGCGACCGCCGCGTTCGCAGGAGTCGCCGACCCACAGCTGAAGACGGACCTTGCTGCCGGGCTGGCCGATCTGGTCGTGCAACTGAGCGCGTTTCGCGACGACCTCAAGGGGCGGCTGGAGCAAGGCACCGACGACTTTGCCCTCGGCGCAGCGGGCTTTCTGGGCATGTTGGAAGCCACCGAAGGCGTCAAAACCGATCTCGAGACGCTCGAGCGAGTCGGCCGCGCCGATCTGCAACGCAACCGGAGCGCGCTCGAGCAAGCGGCTCACGAGCTGGCTCCCGACAAGCCTTTGGCCGAAGCGTTGGCCATGGCGACGGCGGATCGGCCGGCGGCCAGCGAGGTGGTGGCGTTGGGACGCGAACAAGTCGTGTCGTTGCGCGCATTCTTGGACCATCACCCGCTCGTGACCATTCCTTCCGACGAACAGGCCGAAGTGCGTGAATCACCGCCGTTCTTGCGCATGAACTTCGCTTCCATCAACCAGCCGGGGGTGTTCGAAAGTCGGCCATTGCCCAGCTTCTATTTCATCTCGCCGCCAGATCCCAAATGGTCCGAAGCCGAGCAGCTGGCTTACGTGCCATCGCGCCAAAGCCTGTTGTTCACGACCATTCACGAGGTGTGGCCCGGTCACTTTCTCGACCGCCTGCGCCGCGTGCGCCTCAGCTCGAAGATCCTGCGTTCGTTCGGGTCTTACGCGACGAACGAAGGCTGGGCGCACTACGTGGAAGAAATGATGTGGGACGAAGGCGTGGCGGGTCACGATCCGCGCGCGCACATTGCGCAGCTCTTGCAAGCACTGATGCGCGACGGACGGCTGCTGTCGGCGATTGGCCTGCACACCCAGGGCATGAGCGTGGCCGAATCACAGCAGCTTTTCGTAGACCAAGCATTTCAAGACGTGGGCACCGCGCGCCAACAGGCCACGCGCGGTACCCTCGACCCCATGTATCTGAATTACACGTTGGGCAAGCTGATGATCCTGAAATTGCGCGCCGACGTTCGCGCCAAATTGGGTAGTGCTTTCAACCTGCGCGACTTTCACGATCGGCTCTTGAGCTACGGAGACGCCCCGTTGCCCTTGATTCGCCGCGCCATGCTCGGAAGCGACGCCGGCTCGCCGCTCTGACGCCGCGAGCGTGATTGCTTGTCAGTTGACTATTGCCGAGCGTGGTCTCGAACCAACGGCAGTCTGACGTGCAGTCCGTGCCCCGGTTGCCCCTGACTGACGTCGGGCTCATGAGTTGACTATTGCGAACCGGATCGTCAGTCGACGATCGTGTTGCCAAACCTCGGGAGGATTGCATGAACGAAGTCAGTCATCAGTGGACTGTCCGGGCCGGGCTAGCGGTTGCCGGCGCGGTTTTGAGTCTCGCCAGTACCGCATGTGGCTCCGCTGAAACACCGGACGACTCGCACACGGCCGACGGGACCAGCAGCGTTGGCAGTCATGAGCTCACGCTACCGTCGCTGAAACCCCACCACGGTTGTCGGATCTTGCCCAATATTCCGGCGCTCTTGCAGCACTGCGGTGACGTCACGATCACCAGCCAAGCCGACGCCGACCAGTATCAAGGCATCTCGGTCATCGTCGGCAATCTCACGATTCGCGGCGGCAACCACGTCGTCCAGAGCGATACCCACGGCAATGACTTTTACGAGCCGAACGTCGCGCTCGTGCTGCCCGATCTCGTCCAGGTGACGGGCACGCTGGACGTGGACGGTGAGCACAGCGCCAAGATCGATCTGCCGGGCTTGGCGCGTGTCGGCGAAGACGTGGACGTCATCATCAGGCGCTTCGCCACCTTCGACGGCACGGCGGTCAGCGTGGCAGGAATCAACCAGTTGCTCACGCCCGCGCTCGCCAGCGTGGGCGGGGACGTGACGCTCAAGGCGATTCGAGAACAACCGGTTCCGGGGGCCACGGGCAGCAAGCAATTCGAATTCGGCTTGGACCAGGTAACGACGATTGGCGGCAGCGTGATCGTCGAGGATCAGTCGTTGCCCGGCTCCGTCCGCGGCTTGCGCGGTCTCGTCTCCATCCCAGGCAATCTCTACATCGACTGGAAGAACAACGACCTCGAATCGCAAGACCTTTTGACGCACGTGACCAGCGTTACCGGTGACGTCGAGCTGCTGGCGTCTCACAACGCGCGCTACCTGATGCCAGAGCTGGTCAAGATCAGCGGCAATTTGACGATTGCCCCCAGCTCGGCCAACAGCGCGCCCAGCGTCGTGCAGCTTCAATACGGTCAAGTGTTCCCCAAGCTCGCCAAAGTGGGGGGGGATCTCGTGCTCGACCGCACGGCCCCGCCCGGCTGCCACGACCAAGCTTTCCCGGCGCTGAAGAAGGTGATCGGCCACGTCATCGTCCAGGGCGCGAAGATGGCGGGGAGTCTTGGTATCACGGGCGCAACGCCGCTGACCGTGGGCGGAGTCGAGATCCGAGACTCGAACGGAACGTTTCCGTTCTTTTCCGACCTTCAGCTGAGCGGAGATGCGCGTGTGGTCTTGGAAGACAACCCTGACGTGTGCAGCTGCAGCCTCGACCAATTCGAAAACGATTTGGCCGCGGCTGGTTGGACGGGCACGGTGGAGCGAGTCGGGACCAACGGCACCCTGGCCTGCAGTCCGTGCCCTTCGTGTCCGTGAGACCCGGATCGATGGCAACGGCGCCCGGCTCCGCGTAGACTCGCGGCCTACGTGAAGAAGAAGCTGGTTTTGGGCAGTGAGTACGACGACGCGCTACGGCACGCGCTGCTCGACTGTCTCACCAGCCTGGGCGCCGACCTAGCTGCACGTCAATGGGGGCTGGGTGGCTCCCAGATCATCGAGACGATGAAGATCTCTCTGGGCCGCGACTTGCTGGTGGTGGAAGCGGAGACTTACGTCGGTTTGTCCATCAGCGGTGAAGCGCGCGTCGTCGATCGGGTCGCCGCCGCCTTGGCGGCCAAAGCGGGCAAAGCGTAAACACGAGCTCAGGCCAAAACCAGCTCGCCGAGGCCCACCGAAACCGGCGCTGCGCGTTCGGCACCGCTGACGACGGCTGACAAACCGAGCTCGAGTCTATCGAGCTCAGCGCGGTCGAAAGCGCGCTCGGCAAATGCGTCCGTCCTCCACGTGCGAAGGTTTTGCAGGTGGAGCTCGGCCATGCCCGACGCTGGTTGCTCGAAGCGCTGCACCGCGGAGTGAACGATGCGATAGGGAGCTTGGGCCGCGAAGCTCTCCAGCTCCTGTCCGATGTAGAGCCGCTGCCCGTAGTGGGCCTGCAGTTGGCCAACGAGCTCGTAGTAGCGAGCCAGAGCCGGGTGT
Organism: Myxococcales bacterium; assembly: GCA_040348565.1. Taxonomy (GTDB): domain Bacteria; phylum Myxococcota_A; class Polyangia; order Polyangiales; family Polyangiaceae; genus PMG-095. Next base: position 22,890 of record JBEQSW010000329.1, read on the forward strand.
GACGACTCCAAATGCGCGGTTTCTTGGATTAGCAAAAGACCGCCCGGGACGAGCAAGCTGCGGAAGGCGCCGAGCGCGGCAACGGGGTTGCTGAGGTGGGTGAGCAGGAAGCGCGAGAACACCAAGCCAGCTGGCGGCACTGCCGACGACGGCGCCGTCACGTCTTCACGCAGGAACTCGACCCCCGGGGCCGCGCTGGCGCGCGCCTGGGCCAGATAGCGCTCGGAGGCTTCGAGACCGATGGTGCGTCGCGCCCGCGAGGCCTCGTGGACCAAGCGGGTGGTGTGGCCGGGCCCCGAGCCAAGATCCAAGGCGAGCTGAAGGTCAGGCGGTCGAAACCGCTCCAGCAGCCGCCTGCTCGGCAATTCGTAGGTTTTTGCCAGTAGCTCGAGCCGGCGCGCCGCCCTTTCGGTGTCGCCGAATGTGTAGTGATTGTGCGTGGTCATCTTCGTTCGGGCCCGGGTTCCGCGCGACGACCATCGCCGCGAGCGACCCGAAAAGGCCGCTCGCTCCTGTGTCTTGTGCTTACCGAGACGTGGGGCGAACGACCGACGAGGAAAGCCACCAACGCTTTCCGAGCAGGGTCGAGGTCACTTCACGAATCGGCTTCACGCGGCGCAGACTGCCAGCCGAGGTCGAGCTCGTCAATGCCCGTGCGCCGCCAGCCGCCGCACCGCGGCGTCACGTCTGGTCGTGTCGCCTTCGATGGATCGCGGTCCGCTCGCGCCCCGCTCGTCCGACGGACCGTAGGTCGAGTGACTTACTTCACCCGCGCAGCTGTCCGGGTTGCTTGAAGAGAGCTGACGCGTGTGCAGCAACGGACCCTTCAATAGCGCCGTCACGTGACGAGGTACTTTGCCACACGGTCTGCTGTTGAATACCCGAGGGTGGTATTTCTTGCGTCGCTTCGAAAATTCGTTGACCTGTTTCGGGTTCTCACGCAACCTAACCTTTGGGTGGTTTGAGGCGTAGGTTGTGCGGATGGAGTCTTGGAATAGGTAGTCCAAGACTGTAAGTAATTTTCCGTCTCACACTCGGGAGGTTGAGATGAGGTCCATTCTAAAGGGCGAGTTGGGTTTTGCTCGTCAGGGTTGGTGTCTGCTCACGGCGGCTGTGTTTTTAGCCGGTTGCAGCGCCGCTTCTGACGGTTCGGAGGGGTCGCTAGAAGGCAATTTTGGTGCGGAAGAACAGGCGCTTACGGCGGCAGCGGCGCCGACGCCGACTGACGGTCTGGCGGACGCGTTCAGTACTTTCATCAACGTATTCACGGGCAATAACTTCGAGTCCCAGTTTCCCATTGGGTACGCATTTCACCCGGGCCTCAGTACGGAAAAGGTGGTCGGTCCGTCTGGAGCCCTCGCCAGCGGTCAAGCCCTCCTCGATCTGAACACGGGCAACGTCACGGCCACCCTCAACAACGTGCCGACCGGAGCCAATTTCGATCTTTGGCTCGTGAAGAACGTCGCGGGCGGCACCATGGCTCCCGAGGCCACCGATCAGATGCTCAAGATCGGTAAGTTCTCGACCAAGGGCGCGAATCGTACGCTCACCGCGTCCATCGGCACCGACATCGCCTTCGATCTCGATCTCATCGTCGTGACGCGGTCGGGAAAAAAGCCGACCGAGTCGCGCGTGGCGGTGGGTGACAGGACGCTGTTCGAGAAGCGCTTGTTTCGCTTTCGGCAGGGCAAAGGCCTCGACCCGGTCACCGGCCCCGTCGCCAACAACATCGAAACCACCGACCCGCTGGTGGCCCGTGGCGCCCAGCTGTTCTTCAACGAAACGTTCGGCGGCAACGGGCGCACCTGCGGCACGTGCCACCGCGCCGACGACAGTCTCACCATCGATCCGGCCTTCATCGCCAAGCTTCCGCAAAGCGATCCGTTGTTCGTTGCGGAGAATAATCCGGCTCTCGCCAAGCTCGAAAATTCGCAGCTTTTGCGCAGCCGGGGCCTCATTCTCGAGAACCTGGACGGCTTCGACGACCCCACGAACAAGTTCGTGATGCGCGGCGTGCCGCACACGCTGTCGCTGGGGCTCACCAACGGCATCACCAACGCCTTCTCGGGTCCGCCTGACCATCGCTTGGGCTGGTCGGGCGACGGTGGTCCCGGCCGGAGCACGCTGCACGAGTTCACCTTCGGCGCCATCATGCAGCACTTCACCAAGACGCTCGCGCGTAGGCCCGGGGTCGATTTCCGCGTGCCGACGGAAGAAGAGCTGGACGCGCTCGAGGCTTTTCAGCTGTTCGCCGGCCGGCAAAAGCCGGTCGATTTCACCCAGAACCCGCCCAGCAACGCGCGCGCTCAAAACGGCGAGAACCTGTTCCTCCAAACCGGTTGCACCTTCTGCCACACCGACGTGTTCGGCTTCGTCGATTCGAATCTCAATTTCGACACGGGCGTTGCGAACGTCTTGCCCGAGCTGCCGGTGGACGACGGTTTCCTTTCACCCGGCGACCGAACGTTCAACGTGCCACCCTTGGTGGAGGCGGCCGATACGGCGCCGTTCTTCCACAACAACGCCTTCGACACCATCGAAGACGCGGTGGGGTTTTACTTCTCCCCGACCTTCCAGGCGTCGCCGTCGTCGTTCTTCATCTTCAATCAGCTGACGACCGAGCAACAGGGAGATTTGGCGGCATTTTTGCGCGTCGTCAACTCGGCCTCCAACATCGACCAGGTGCGTAAGCGCGTCGAATACATCAAGAACGTGCGCTCGGCCGGCAATACCGATCTCTTGAACGTGGCCATCGCCGACACGCGTGACGCACGCGTGGTCTTGGCCGACAAGGACCTGAATTCGGGCGTGCAAAAGCAGCTGAGCAACGCCGAAGCTCAGCTGAAGAGCGCGCTTGCGGACAAGGACAAGAATCGGCCGTCGACGATGACCAAAGTGCTCGCCCTGCTCGACAAAGCACGGGCGGCTCTCTTCACCACCAATCCGGGCGGCGGCGGCGCGGGCGGGTCGAGCACCGCCGGTACTTCGAGCACGGGTGGAGACGTCGGTCAGGCCGGTGATCCGGGCAGCGGTGGCACCATCAGCGCCGGCGGCACCATCAGCGCAGGTGGCACCAGCAGCGGCGGTTCTGGCCCAATCGCCGGAACCAAAGGCATCTGAGCACCTAGGCTTTGCCGAAGTCGGCTGGCACCCGCCGCCGACTTCGGCAGTTTTTTGACCGGCCTGGTACGGCTGTCAGTGCAAGTAGGACTTGATGGCCGCGTACCAGACGTCTCCCATCCGCGGATAGCCCTTGGCGTCGTCCGGATGCACGCCATCGGTCAGCTCCGAGGTCGGAAAATCTTTGAACTGGTCGACGTAGATCACGTGCTTGCCGGCATTGGCGCGCTCTTGCACGATGCCCGGCACGGCTTGGTTGTAGGTGGTGACGGCGCTGCCCCCGGAGCTGAGCGGAATGATCGAGGAGACGGCCACGAGCGAGCTCGGCAGCACCGCCACGATGTCGTCGACGAGCTTTCCGAGCCGCATGGGGGCGCCGTTTGCGCCCTGGACCATGTCGTTGGTGCCGATGTGCAAGAGCACGATGTGCGGCGCATCTTTCAGCGCCTTCATGTTGTTGGCGATGCCGTCGATTTGGCTAATGGTCCAACCGGGATAGCCCTCGTTGTTCTTGGGAAATGGCTTGCCCGCGACCATGGCGGGGCCGTTCATTTGGCTGCCCACGAAGGTCATGTGCTTGTTGTCGGCGACGGCCTTGGAAAATAGCTCCACCCGGTAGCCGCCGTTGTTGGTGGGAGTGCCGAACGTGATCGAGTCGCCCAGGGGCAAGACCTTGCAGTCGCCCGTTGCAGGGCAGGGGTCGAACCCGGAGCTGCCTCCCGCGGCTGCACCACCACCACCGCCGCTCGCGCTGCCGCCCTTGCCGCCGCTCGCGCCACCAGCGGAAGAACCGCCGCCCCCGCCCGCGCTGGAGCCGCCGTTGCTGGACCCGCCGCTGCTGGACCCGCCGTTGCTGGCACCGGCGCTCGTCCCACTGTTGCCGCCGTCGTTCTTGCCGCCCCCGACGCCGGCAACGCCGCCCATCCCCGTCGTCATTCCGCCTTGTCCCGCGACCCCGCCGGTGGTGGGCGCCGTTCCTGCGCTGGCGGTGGCCGGTGTTCCCCCACTGCTCGCAGGCTCTGCCGGGTCTTCCGGCGAGCACGCGAGGCTCGCGGTGACGACGATGGCAAGCAGCAGCCCTGAGTCGAGGCGTGATGATAGGCGGAGGACCGCCCTCGTCGCGTTTGCGGAGGAGCTCATTGGAGGACCCCACCATAGCGACAAGCTCGTCCTGAGCCATGATGAGAACAATCTCGCCTGCTGCTTACAATGTTCCGGTGAACCTCCAGCTGCGTTGAGCGCGTCCGCACCACCGGTCGCGCTGGACAGCGCTGTGGTTCGAGGGAAGGTTGGAGCAACGCCATGCGGCCTTCACTCGCGCTGTCGTTGCTCGTGCTCGCGCTCCCCGTCGCTTGCGGACAGGACACGGCGCCTGACACCAGCTCGAAGGGTGGGGGCGCCGGATCGGGTCTCGCTGGTGCGTCTGGCGCCGGACTCGAGAGTGGCGGCGGCAGCAGCGCCGGAACCGCCAGCGTCAGCGGGGGCGCGGGCAGTGGGAACTTGGCTGGTTCCGGCGGCAGCCATGCGGCCGGCAGTCAAGCAACGGCGGGCCACGGTGGTACGTCGAGCGGCGGCAACGCGAGTGGCGCTAGCAACGGCGGCGCTAGCAACGGCGGCGCTAGCAACGGCGGCGGTTGCACTCGCGCGCTGCTCGAGTCCACCGTTGACGCCTACTTCAAGGCGTTGGCCCTGCACACGCCCGAAAGCTTGTCGTTGGCCCCCAACGTGAAATTCACCGAAAACGGCAAAGCCAGCAAGCTGGGCGACGCAGGCTTGTGGAAGACGGCCGGCGCGTTGAAATACGTGCACAGCGCGCTCGACACCGAGCTTTGTATGAGTGCCAGCGAAGCGGTGGTGCCCGACGGCGCGACCGACGTTCCGGTGGCGCTTCGGCTCAGGCTCCAAGATCAGAAGCTGACGGAGGTCGAAAGCATCGTGGCCCGCGCCAGCGACTACACCGCGGTCGACGCGAACCCCGCGGCCCTTGCCGCCAGCAACGACGTCGTGAAATGGGAAGAGGCCGTGCCCGCCGATCAGCGTGCCAAACGTGAAGAGCTGACGGGATGGATGGAAAAGTACTTCAAGCAATTTCCGGCTGGCGTTTGCAACACCACCAGCGATTGCAAACGCATGGAGAACGGCGGCGGCTCGTTCGTGTGCGGCCAAGGGGCGAGCTGCGCGGCCGCAAGCTCGGGGCAACCAGTCCTGAATCCCCGTCTCGTCATGGCCGACGTCGACGCCGGGCTAGGCGTCGGTTTCACGATTTTTACCGGCGGTTACGTCGACATGCACATGTTCAAGATGCGCGGCGGCAAGGTCTACGCCGTCAGCGCGATTTTGGCCAACGGCACCAGCTCGGGTTGGGAATGACCCAGGCCGCGTCTCGTGCGGCGACCATGGGGCATGCCTCCTTCAATGCGAGGCGTAGGTTCGCGACGCGCCGGTGCGAGAGTTGGTGATGGTGTAGCTGCCGTTGGCCGCGACCTCGGCCGCGATGAAATAGCCCTCGTCGGCGCCGGCCAGGTTGGCGGTCAGATCTTCGACGGCGTTGTGCTCGGCGTCGTTGGCGGTCACGTGGTGCAGCGACCACAAGTCTTTCAGGCCTGGGGATGCCTTGAGCAACTCGAAGGTCGCGCTCGCGCCCCCCTTGCTGGCGCCGTTGTTCATGATCGCGACGGTGGGAGCGAGCGCATACACCAGCTGCGGAGAGCCCGAGATGTCTTGGCCATGGTGGCTCACCTGATAGACGTCGGCGGTGCCCAGGCGGTTGAGGGGGCACATCAGCGTTTGTTCGATGTTCCAGGTCAGGTCGCCCAAATCGACGAACTGGAATTGGCCGAACGTGGCTACGAAGCCCAGGCTCTCGGTGTTTTCGATGCCGGCGGTCATGCTCTTCGACGTGGAGCTGTCACAAAGGGTGTTGGTGGCGCCCGGTGGCAGGGGCGGATCGATGACCTCGGTGGCGGAGGTCACGAACGTCAGGTGTAGCTCGCCCAGGTCGAGCTTGTCGCCGGGCTTCTGGGTGACGCGCTTGTCGCCGGCCGCGCTCACGTAATTGTCGAAGTCTCGGCCGGGCTCGAGCGTCGCGCCGTGATCGTGAAATTGGCTGATTGGTACGAGCCCGGCCAGCGTCGGCACGCCGCCGATGTGATCGGTGTGGTAGTGCGTGGTGATGAAGTGGTCGATGACCTGCACGTGCAGCTCGTCTTTCAGCACGTTGGCGATACGAGCGGCGTCCCGGTCGCCGGCCCAGCCCGCGTCCACGACGATGGTTCGACCATTGGGCGCTGCGATGATGGTCGACGCTCCGCCTTCGACGTCGATCCAATAGATTCTCAGCACCGAGCCGGCGCCCGGCTCGGCCGCGCCGGCTGCCCCCGACGTGGCAGCGCCACCGAGGTTGGCGGGAGAGCCGGCGTTCGTGCTGGAGCCCGCCCCGCCCAGCGCGGAGGTGCGGCCAGCCGCGTCGACGCTCCCGGCCGTGCCCGCGCTAGCTCCGCCCGGCGCCGCGCCGGCGGCCGTGCCGGTAGGCGCTTGGCCCGCCGCAGGCGCGCTGGTCGACGTCGATGAGCCTTCGCCGCAGCTCGTCCCCAGCGACAACGCGAGCAACGTCGCGCTCGCCGCAATCCCGTCGCGGATGGATGCGCTCATGCTCGCCAGCATACAGCGAGTGGGCGTAGCGCGGCGGTCGAGCGTCGACGTAGCCCCGCGCGATAGATTGACGAGGGCGAGCGCGTCGTCTCTTATTCTGCCCCATGCGTCAAATTCACGCCTTCGTGGCCGCCGCGCTGGTGCTTGGCTTGGCGGGCAAGTCTCGCGCGGACCTGGCTCCTCCGGCCGACTTCGTGGAAACGTGCACGCTCGAGAAACAGGCCAGCGCGGGGCAAGAATGCCAAGCGTGTCGGGCCTACTACGGGAATCACGACCATTGCTCCAATTCCCTGTCGGCCTTCGGTTTCGCGCAGAAGTGCCGGTCACGCGGCGCGTCGACTTGGTCCGAAGTTTGGTGCCGCAGCGCCAGCCCCAACGCGGCCAAAGTGCCCGCCAGCATTATCGCCCAGTTGAGCGACGCCCAGGGCAAGCCAGGCCCTTTGCCGTCGGCGTCGGCCGTGCCCGCTCCGAGCGGCTCGGTCGCGCCGCTTGCGCCGTCCACCGTTGCCGCTCCCAGCGCCGCGCCGGCCGTAGCCACGGCCAAGCCGGTCACGCCGTCGGCGACTACCCCCGCGCCTTCGCCAACCAAGAAGGGTTCGTGCGCCATCGGCGGCGCTCCGACCGCCGGAACGTCATCGCTGCTCGTCGTGGCGGCCCTCGCGGTCGCGTTCCTGCGCAGACGGCGCCGCTGAGCGCAGGTCCGAGGGTTCGCGCCGGGCGCGCTTCAGCCGGCCAAGCGCGCGAGCAGAGCCTCCGCGTCGGCTTGGACAATCAAGGCTTGGCGTTGCTGCGGCCGTAGAAAGCCCTGCGCCTCGACGTGGTCGAGGAAGGCAACGAGCCCGCTGTAAAAGCCATCGACATCGAGCAAGGCGCATGGCTTGCCGTGCAGGCCGAGTTGCGACCAAGTCCAGACCTCGAACAACTCCTCGAGGGTGCCGATGCCGCCGGGCAGCGCGACGAAGGCGTCCGACAAGGATGCCATGAGCGCCTTGCGCTCGTGCATCGAGCCCACGACGCGCAGGTCCGTCAGCTCGAGGTGGGCCAGCTCTCTTCCCATCAGCGCTTCGGGAATGACGCCGGTGACCTTGCCGCCGTTGGCCAGCACGGCGTCGGCCAAAACGCCCATCAGGCCCACGCGCGCCCCGCCGTACACGAGCTCGATCTCTCGCTTCGCCAGGAGCCGGCCAAAAGCCTCGGCTTGGGCGCGATACACGGGGCGCGTGCCTTCACTCGAACCGCAAAACACGCACAAACGCATGCCGCGAGAATGGCCGTCCTCGCCCCTTCGAGCAAGGGCTAGCGTCACCGGGGAAATGAAGCGCTGAACAGCGTGCCTGCTTCGGCCGACGACGAGACTTCGGTCTTGCCACGGTGAGCCTTGGCGACCTGGCCCACGATGAAGAGACCGAGCCCCACGCTGCGTTTGGCACCCAAGGCTTGCGTGCCGCGGGTCATCGGCTCGAACAGTGTTGGCAGTGCTTCGGCCGGAATGGGAGCACCGAAGTTGTGAACCGCGATCCCAAAGCTCTCCGCGTCGATCGTCGACGAGACGGTCACGGTGGCGTCGACTTGCCCGTAGGTCATGGCGTTCGAAACCAGGTTGCCCACCAGCTGCTCCAGCCGACTGGCGTCGGCGCGACACTCGCCCGAGCCCCTCTGCACGTGCTCTAGTCGGCGTGCGCTAGCGCCAGCTCCTCTACCGCGTCCGCCACCAGGGCGTGCAAGTCGATTGGCTCGGGCCTCACCGTGACGCCGGTGCCTAGGCGCGCTTGCGTAAAATCGAGCAGGTCCGCTATCAGTCGATCGGCGCGTTGGCTGGCCCGCGCAATGCGCGCCACCATTCGCTCGCTGCTGGCCGGTGCCATGCCGCGCGACAGCATGGCCGCCGCCGTCTGAATGGTGGAAATGGGATTTCGGAGGTCGTGACATAGGCGCTCAAGTCCGAGCCCCCGCTCCCGACTAGGTCGAACAGCACGGTCCGGTACCGCTTGGCGTAGGCGGGCGCGAGTAACCGCCACATGTTCTGGTCGCAACCGAACCCGTGCGCGAAAAATAACGTGGCCGGCCCTTCCCCGGAGACGCGCACGTTGTTTCGCTTCTGAAGATTCACGCCGCACCGTACCGCCAAACGCCGGCCCAACTACGGCGTTCGGGCCGTTGCGTAAGCCCTCGCCCGCGCGGTCGCGACATATCGCCTCATTCAGCAGTCAGAACCGCTGCGCGTCGCGTCAGAACGCCCCGCTTTCGAGCGCGAACCGCCGACGGCTTCAGCGAGCGCGGAGTTTCGAGACCTCGGGTGCTCGACTTCGTATCGCGCGGGGTCCCGAAACATCGACGACATTCGCGGGCTATGGGGCGTCCGCTATGCCGGAAGCGTCCAGATGAACCAATTCGTTGCAACCATGCCCGAAGCCTACGCACGTCTGTACGGCGCCAACGAGGTGGCGGAGCACGCTGCGATCGTGGCACGGCGCGAAGGCCGCTTGGTGCACGCCGAGCTGTGCCGATCGGCCAAGAGCGCGCTGTTGTGCGTGGTGGCCGAAGACCGCCCCGGTCTACTGGCGCTGGTGACCGACGCGCTCTTGGCACAAGGTATGGCCATTCAAAGCGCCCGCGCGTTCGGACGCGTCGTGGGCAAAGAGCGGCTGGAGGCGGTGGACTTTCTGGAGCTGCGCGCGCTCGGCGGTCCCGACGTCTCGGCTCACCTGGACGACGACGGGTTGCAGGCGTTCGCCAAGTCCCTGAACGAGCTGGTCGCCGACGACATCGCTCAAGGCAGCGCGAGCCCGCGCAGCCCCGACAGCGAGACGGTCACCCGCGTCTATTTCGAGCGCCAGTCGCCCGGTGACGGGCGCTACCTGCTGGTGGTGGACGCGCCCGATTCCGACGGCTTGCTGCACGCCGTCAGCGCCGCCCTGCACGCCAAGAGCATGCGCATCGTGGCTTGCGAGATTCGCACCGTCGCGGGCCGCGCCTGTGACCGCTTCGAGGTCGAGCCGACGTCGCAGGGCGGGCTCAGCGACAGCGCCCTGTGCGACGTACAGCTCGCCGTCTTGGCCGCGCTGCCGTCGCGGCGCTGACCGGGGTAGGCACGCCCCATCGTTCGCGCGCGAACGGCCGCTTTTCTCGCGTTGGCGCGGTAAAGGCGCGTGTCGTACTCCTGCCGACGGCGTCCTACGTTGTGCCGCTGTCGCGACGCCACTAAGCTAAAACGCTTGGCCTATCGGGCGGAACGACGTCGCATGCGGGGGGCCGCGCTCTGCTTCGCGCTCGGCGCTTGGCCCATCTCGCTCGCCTGCTCGTTTCCGGACTACGTGGTGTCGGACGCGGCCGCCCATTGCGCGAACCGGCTCAAAGATCCGGGCGAAGCCGACTACGACTGTGGTGGAGACTGTGGGCCATGCGCGGTCGGCCAAAGCTGCGTCGTCCCTGGCGACTGCGCTTCCGGGGTGTGCCTGGCCGGTACTTGCGCTGCTCCCAGCTGTGCCGACGGCGTCAAGAATGGTCGAGAATCCGATGTCGATTGCGGCGAGGCCTGCACACCCAAGCGCTGCGCCAGCGGCAACGTTTGCGCCTTCAACGAGGACTGCAACAGCTTTCAGTGCCGTGAGGGCCGCTGCAACGCGGCGGCCTGCAACGATGGTCTGCTGAACGGCGCCGAATCAGACGTCGATTGCGGCGGTCCGAACTGCCCCGCGTGCCCGTCGGGCATGATGTGCGGAGCCGATACCGACTGCGACACGCGCATCTGCTCGGCGGCGCGCTGCGCGCCCGGAGCTTGCCGCAACCAAGCCGTCGATCCCGGCGAGACGGACGTGGACTGCGGCGGTACCTCGTGCGGAGGCTGCCCGGGCGGCGCGGGCTGTCTGCTGTCGAGTGACTGCGTCAGCGGCAGCTGTCAGCGGTCGGTTTGCGGCGTCGCCAGCTGTAGCGACGACGTGCTGAACCAAGACGAAACGGGCGTCGACTGTGGCGGCAACGGCTGCCCGGCGTGCGCGGACCGCGCGGCTTGCATGCTCGGCCGCGATTGCCGGAGCGGCGTGTGCACACAACAAGTGTGCATGACCCCCACCTGCTCGGACTTCGTGAAAAACGGCGACGAAACGGGCATCGACTGCGGCGGTGGCTGCAGCGCGTGCGCCACCGGCCCCGAATGCACGGTGGCGGCTGACTGCCCGAGCAAGGTGTGCCAATCGGGCGCCTGCGCGACCGCGCGCTGCGACGACGGCGTCAAGAACGGCAGCGAAAGCGACACCGACTGCGGTCAGGGCTGCGCGCCCTGTGCGGTGGGTCGCTCGTGCGCGTCCAGCGACGATTGCGCTACCGGCTCGTGCGACAAGACGTGTGTCGCCACGCTGCACGTCGACCTGTTGTGCTCGAACCGCGACGCGATGCCGATTTGCATTCAACCGTATTTCCGCATCGTCAACGGCGGGACGAACGCGGTGTCGCTGGCCGACTACACCCTTCGCTACTACTACACGAAAGAGCCCGCGGCCCAAGAGAGCTACTCCTGCTATTACGTGAACGACGGCGACTGCAATCAGATCGCGCCCGCTCATTTCGCCAGCCTTTCACCCGGAAAAGCCAACGCCGATCGCTACCTCGAGCTGTCGTTCACGTCCGCGGCCAAGTCGTTGACCGCGGGCAAGTTCTTCGAGCTCCAAAACGGCTTTTGCCTCGCCGGCAACGCCATGTTCACCCAAGCCGGTGATTATTCGTACACCGGCTCGACCGCGTACGTGACCACTCCGCTCGTGGCCCTGTTCAAGAAGGGCGTGCTGGTTTGGGGTCAGGAACCGTAGAGCCAATCGGCTGCTACGGGAGGCCCGCGGTTGGCATGCGCACCGAATAGATGGCGGTGCCGACCGTTGCGTACAAGGTTTTGCCGTCGGCTCCGCCAAAGCTGCAGTTCGACGGATTGCCTGGGAGCGGGATTTCCCCCAGGAGCTTGGCGTCGGGCGCGAAGGCGATGATGGAGTGCACCGAGTCGTGGTTGTTGGTAACGTACAGGTTGCCGGCCACGTCGACGCAAATGCCGTCGGGGGTCGCGAAATGGCCGCCCGGCACGTCGTTCTTGGCGATGAAGACGCGCTCGCCGGAAACGGAGCCGTCGGCCGCGACGTCGAAGCGCCGCAGCTCGTTGGCGGTGTCGTCACCGACGTAGAGCGTGTCGCCCCGCGGCGACAACGCGACACCATTGGGGCGCGTCATGCTCCGGGTGACGAGCGATACTTGGCCGTCGGGAGAGATACGAAAAGCGCCCTCGAAACCGAGCTCGGGGGCGTGCGTGGTGCCCCACTTCGGATCGCTGAAGTAGACGTTGCCGTCCTGACGCAGCGCAAGGTCGTTGGTCGCGTTGAAGCGCTTGCCTTCGAAGCGATCAGCGACGACTTCGAGCGAGCCGTCGGAGTTTTTGCGGGTTATCTGAGCGGCGGCGCGCTCGCAAAAATACAGCCGGCCCTGTGCGTCTCGCCCGATGCCGTTGGTTTGGCGGGGAAATTCGAACGGAGTGTAGCGGGCGGCGGCGGGGGCCAGCGGATCGAGGCGGTACACCTTCGACGCATCGACGTCCGAAAATAGCAGTGCATCCCCCATCCACAGTGGGCCCTCCAGGGAAACGAAAGCGACGTTGCTTTCGACCCTGATCGGCGACCCGACGCCCGGCAAGAGCGGCAACGGCGACGCCGATTGCGCTTTCTGGTCGGGAGCCGCGTGCGCGCTGCCTGGCGCCTGGCCCGCGGTGTGACAGCCGGGGGCGACGAGCAGCGTGACGACGAATGAACGAGCAAGTTTCCGGAGCCAGGAGGCGTAGAGCATCGCAGGGAGCCGAGCCTAGCCGATTCACGGCGCCATCGAGTACCCCGTGCGCGACCCGCGTGGCGAGCCGCGCTCTCCGGCTTACGGCGCGGGGGGAATGGCGCGCTTGCTCAACGTCGGACTCGACCAGTGCAGCTTGGCGACCGCGCCGCCCGTGTTCTCGTAGTATTCGAGCTTGATGGCGTAGGTTTGACCGGCGACCAGCGCCAAATTGGCGGAGTTTTGCGTGGACGAGTGGTTGGTCCAGTTGTCGATCAGCAGGGAGCCGTTGACCCATAGCCGCACGCCGTCGTCGCTCTGCGTGTAGAAGGTGTAGGTCTCGGACGAGGTCGGTTTGGCGTTACCGGTCCAACGCACCGAGAAAGTGTCGGCGCCGACACCGGTTGCGGGAGCGCCCGTGCCCCAATCGAAATCGATGCTGGCGTCGGCACGCGTGGTCTTGAGCGTCGTGAGGTCTGCGTTGTCGTAGTAGCTGCCGGTGAAGCTGGCAGGCAAGCCGTTGCTGCCGAACGGCACGGGGCGCCGGGGTGTGGAGGGGCTGGACCAATGGAGCCGCGCGACGGCGCCGCCGGCGTTCTCGTAGTACTCCATCTTGATCGAGTAGCTTTGGCCCGCGACGAGCGCCATGGTAGCGGCGTTTTCGGCGGGCCCATGATCGGTCCAATTGTCGATCACCAGCGTGCCGTTGACCCAAAGCCGCACCCCGTCGTCACTGACGGTGTGAAACGTGTAGGTCTCGGAAAACTGCGGGACGGTGCTGCCGGTCCAACGCACCGAAAACGTGTCCGCGCCCATGCCGCTGATCGGCGCGCCGGTGCTCCAATCGAAATCGATGCTGGCGTCGGAGCGGGTCGCAAAGAGTCCGGTCAGGTTCTGGTTGTCGTAGTATTCGGCAGTAAATCCGGACGCTTCTTTGAAGGTGGCGGTATAGGTCGTATTGCTGGCGGGCGTGGTGATGGTGTGCGTCGCCGCGCCCGCGTCCGACCAAGCGCTGAACCCGTACGTCTTGCCGCTCAACGACTGGGGCGAAGAAACGCCGATGTCACGCTGCACCCCGACCACGCTGTCGGCGGTGAGCGGCGCCGTGAACGGCTGGCCATCGAGCGTGACGGTGAGGCCCGCGGGCACGGTATTGAGCGTGATTTGCCGGACGACGGGCACCACGTCCACGAACGTGGACGACGTAAGCCCGCTCGAATCCTTGACCGTCAAAGTGACGCGATAAAACACCGTCGTTTCCGTGTGGCCGGTGCTGGGAATGGCCCAAGAGCCGCTCTTGGCCCCCGAGGTGTCTTGCAGCGCGGGGTGTACGTGCTGATCGTGATGCAGATCGATGCGCCAGGTGAAGGCGCTGGCCGGAAGCGTGCCATCTTCGGCGTCGGTGGCGGTGCCGGCAAAGGTGAGCGTGCTGCCCCCCGTGTACGTCGCGCCGGCGGTGGGGCTGGTGATGCTGACGGTGGGCGCGGTGTTGTTGGTTACGGTGAGCACGGCTGCGTTGCTGGTGGCCGTGCCGAAGGTGTTGGTCACGACGGCGCGAAATTGCGCGCCGCTGTCGGCCACTTGTACGCCGGTGAGGCTGTAAGAAGCGCTCGTGGCGCCGGAGATGTTGCTGCCGTTGCGCTGCCATTGATACGAAAGCGGCGCGCTGCCGCTGGCCGATACCGTGAACGTGGCGTTGCCACCGACCGGCACCGTGACGCTCGACGGCTGGCTGGCGATGCTGGGAGGCTGCGAGGTCGGGAAGGTGATCTTGCCGATCGCGTTTGCGCCCCGTGCCAAGTAGTAGAGCGCGCCTTCCGGTCCAACGCGGATGTCGACCACGGCGTTGAGGCCGGTGGCGAACAAGGTCGCGGTGCCAGTCGCGGGATCGAGCTTGCGGATCCAGCCGTTGCAGTAGTCGGCGAAAAAGTACTTGCCGACGTAGCTGGCCGGAAACTGCACCGTGGTCGGATCGTAAAAGGCGCCGCCGGTGATGGCGCAGCCGCCGCTGTTGTCCGAAGCGTGCGGATAGACGTAGAGCGGACCGGTGAAGGCCGGGTTGGTGGTCGCGCCTTCGCTGGTGGGCCAGCCATAGTTGCGACCGGCGCCTCCGCTATTCACTTCTTCCCAGGCGTTGTTGCCCACGTCGTTGATCAGGATGGCACCCGTGCTGCGGCGCACGTCGAAGGTGAACGGGTTGCGCAGCCCCAAAGCCCAGATGGCGCGGTTGACGCCGGTCGTGCTGGCAAAGAACGGGTTGTCGCTGGGAATGGTGCCGTCGCTATTGAAACGCAGCAATTTGCCGAAGGGCGTGGTCATGTTTTGCGCGTTCGAGCCGGTGGCGTTCTCGCCGACGGCGACGTACAGCTTGCCGTCGTTGCCGAAATGCAGCGCGCCGCCGTTGTGATTCGTCGCCGCGCTCAGCGCTGGCAAATCGACCAGCACGGTCTCGCTGCCGACTGTCGCGACGTCGCCATTGGCGGTGAAGCGGCTGATGCGGTTGTGCGTGCCGCCGCTGGTGGTGGTGTAGTAGACATACACCAGCTTGTTGGCCGCGAAGCTCGGGTCGAAGGTCACGCCCAGCAGGCCGCGCTCGCCGTTCGAATCGACGCTCAACGTCAAAAACGGAGTTGCCAGTAGCGCGCCATTCTTGACGACTCGCAATTGCCCCGCCTGTTGCGCTACGAACAGCCGCCCGTCGGGCGCGAACGCCATGGCGGTGGGATTGGAGAGGCCGGTCACCACCGTGGTATCGGTGAAGCCACTGTCCAGAATCGTGGCGGCCTGCGAAATGCTCCCGGTCGACTCTGGCTCGCTGGCTGGCTCGGAAGAACAGCCGACGAAGCCGGCCAAGCCGAGGCTCAAAATG
>JBEQSW010000357.1:0-23488 GCA_040348565.1 Myxococcales bacterium
GCTGCCGCCAGCGAGTCTGTCGAGCGGTCACTCGGTGTGGAGAAAAGCGTGCTGCCTGGGCCGTCGCTGGTAGGCGAGCCAGCGCCCCTCGTTCACGACGGAATGACTTCGCATGCGAAGTCATCTCCACTTCCGCTGGAAGTGAACCTTCAACTGCTCGTATTCCCTAGTAAATGCCAGGGAGCGATCACGAGCTTCGCGATGACTTCGCATGCGAAGTCATTCCGAGACGCTGCGAAGGACAAAAGGTGAAGGCGCTGCAGCACGACAAAGGGGCGAGGGAAAGCCCGGGGGGGCTGCTTGAGCGAACGATGCGATGAGTCGTGAGCGTCCTCCCGTCCTACCTGTAAACTCAGGCACTCGCGCCACGGCCTAGGCAAGGTTGCAGACCCGAATGCCTACAGCATGCCGTCGTCGAGGACGATGCCGGTGATGAGCTCGCGGGGGGTGACGTCGAAGGCGGGGTTGTAGACGCGGCTGGTGATGGGGCTCTTGCCGGCGCGCACTTCGTCGGCGTCGCGCTGCTCGATCGGGATGTCGCGACCGGAGGGGCAGGCGGGGTCGAAGGTGGTGCGGGGCGCGACGACGTAGAACGGGACGCGGTGGAAGTGCGCCAGCACCGCGACGCCGTAGGTGCCGATCTTGTTGGCCACGTCGCCGTTGGCGGCGATGCGATCGGCGCCGACGAAAACCTTTTGGATTTTGCGCTGGGCCATCAAGCCGGCGGCCATGTTGTCGCAAATCAGCGTGTGATCGATGCCCAGCTGGCCCAGCTCCCACGCGGTGATGCGCGCCCCCTGTAAGAGCGGCCGCGTTTCGTCGACGAAAACATGGATCTTTTTGCCCTGCTCGTGGGCGCGTCGCACGACGCCGAGCGCGGTGCCGATGCCGCCGGCAACCAAGCCGCCGGCGTTGCAGTGGGTGAGGATGGTGTCACCGTCGGCGATCAGTCGGGCGCCGCGCTCCGCCATCGCTTCGCACATGGCCACGTCCTCTTCGAAGATGGCTTCGGCGGTGGCGATGACGGCTTCGGCCGAAAGCTCGGGCAACGCCAGCAAGCGGTCGATGGCGGCCATCAAGTTCACGGCGGTGGGGCGAGCGCCGCGCAACAGTACGCAGGCGCTTCGCAGCTCGGTCGCGTTGGCGCCACTCCGCGCGTGGTGAGCCACCGCCAGCGCCGCGGCAATGCCGATCAGCGGGGCCCCGCGCACGGCCAGGCCGCGAATCAGCTCCACCATGTGCTCGGGGCCGGTGCAGGTGAGCCAGAGCTCTTCGTGCGGCAGCTGCCGCTGATCGAGCACGTACAGGCCGTCGGCGTCGGATTTCAGGGCGAGCGACGTGAGAGTCTTCATTCCGGGGTCCAGGCGCGTTGCGCGCGAATCAACTCGAGCGTTTGCGAAATATCGCGGTAGCGGGCGTGATTGACCAACAGCTCGCGGGCGGCTCGAAGCGCGCGCATTTCCGAGAGCGCCCGCGCTTTTTTGTCGGCGATCGCGTCCAGGTCGGCGACGTGGGCCAGCCCCAGGATTCTGCGGATCATCTCGGTCGCGGCAAAGCCGAGCGAGTCGTCGAACAAGCGCGCTAGGTAGTCGGCGCGCACACGCGTGATGACGCCGACGCGCGTCTCCGGGGTCAAGAGGCGCGCCGGCAGGTAGTCGCCGTCCAACCGCTCTTCCCACAAGGCCGAGAACTTACGCTCGAACTTGGTCCAAATTTCCTCGGCTTGCTCGAGCAGCCACTCTTCGTACTCTACGGGGTTACCGCCGAGCCCGGCCTGGCTGTAGTAGGCGAGGAAGAAGTTGGCCAACAAGAGCCCGACGTCGAAGCCCATCGGGCCGTAGAACGCGAACTCCGGGTCGATGACTTTGGTCTCGTGCTGGTTGACCATGATCGAGCCGGTGTGCAAGTCCCCGTGGATGAGCGCTTCGGCGCTGGTCAGGAACTTGGCTTTCAGCGTCGTGATGGCGACCTTCAGCTCGGCGTCTTCGGCAAAGGCGTTGGCGACGCGGTCCAGCTCGGGCGTCGTCCAGCGGTTCTGCTCGGCCACGCGGTACGGATCGGTGAAAATCAGATCTTCGGTGATCTTGCACAGGTCGACGTTCTCGCAGAAAAGCTGCATCTGCGCCTTCTTCTGCGCGGCGGACAAAAACAAGTCCGACGTGAAGAACAACGTCTTGGCCATGTAGTCGGTGATGTGCTCGGCAAACTTCGGGTAGCGGATACCCTGCATCACGCCCTTGCGTAGGATGATGTGGTCACCCAGGAACTCCATCACCATCGAGGCCGAGGCTTCGTCGAACGCTAACACCCGAGGTAGGTACTCGGGCGCGAAGGTGGCATGCGCCTCCAGCGCTTTCCGTTCGAAGAAATTGCGGCGCAGGCTGAGCGGCCAACTTTCGCCGACGCAGCGCAAATAGGGCACGGCTTGTTTGATCAGCAGCTGACCGCGCGGGCCGGCCAGGCGAAAGATCATGTTGACGTTGCCGTCACCAATTTCGTCCACCTGCCAAGCGTCAGGCGCGCCGCCGATCTGTGCGGCAACCAGCGCTATGTTCTCCGGATTGAGCGACACCTTGGCCGCAAACGCGATTGAGGACACGCCGCAATCAGAGCATGCTCCCAAGCGCAATGTCGAGCAGCGACGACACCCAGCTCCTCCGGACTGGGGACATCATCGAATCTTGGCGCGGGGCGCCCGTGCCCGGCCCCGAGTCGGGCGATGAGCTGGTCGGCACGACGCTGAACAATACTTACGCCGTGGAGCGCCTGCTGGGTGAAGGCGGCATGGGTCGCGTCTACCTGGCGCAGCACAAGCGCATCGCGCAGAAACGCGTGGCCATCAAAGTCTTGCACGACGAGTTTGCCGGCAACGCGCAAGTGTTGGCGCGTTTTCAGCGTGAGGCGGAGGCGGCGGCGGCCATCTCGCATCCCAACGTGGTGACGGTGCTCGACGTCGACGTCACCCCGCGCGGCATGCCGTACCTGGTGTGCGAGTACCTGGAAGGCGTGGACCTTTCCGATCACCTGAGGGAAGTGAAGCGGCTGGACGTGCCCGACGCGATTTCGATCACCCGTCAGCTATGCCGCGGCTTGGGCGCGGCTCACGAGCGCGGCGTGATTCACCGCGATTTGAAGCCGCCCAACGTGTTTCTGGTCGGTGATTTTTCGAAGGGCGCGCCGGCGCGCTTGTTCGCCAAGGTTTTGGACTTCGGGCTGTCACGCTTTCACACGGCTGGCGGCGACCAAAACCTGACCAAGACCGGGTTCATCATGGGCACGCCGTCGTACATGGCGCCCGAGCAAGCGCGCGGCCAAAAGGTCGATCACCGCGCCGACGTCTATGGCCTGGGCACGATTTTGTACACGGTGCTGACGGGGCGCGCGCCGTACCAAGAGGAGACCCCGCAATCCACCATCTTGGCGTTGCTCAACTCCGAGCCGCCCCGCCCCCGCTCGTTGATGCCGACGATTCCGCCGCACGTGGAGCTGATCATCGAGCGCGCGATGGCCAAAAATCCGGACGATCGCTATCAGGACATGGCCGCCTTCGAGCAAGCGCTGGACTCGCTGCCGCATCTCAAGAGCTGGCCCGACGAAGCTCCGGCTCAGGGCCAGGCTCTGGCCGCCCCCGCCCAGAGCCTCAAACGCCCGACGCAGCTGTCCGAGTCGGACTCCGACGTGAACGCCGCGCGGCCGCGGCTGTTGATGGCGCT
The DNA here is from genome assembly GCA_040348565.1 of Myxococcales bacterium. Lineage (GTDB taxonomy): Bacteria > Myxococcota_A > Polyangia > Polyangiales > Polyangiaceae > PMG-095. The sequence continues at coordinate 3,714 of JBEQSW010000357.1, forward strand.
GCTGGCGGCCGTGCTGTTGCTCATCTCGGCTCTGACGACGGCCATCAGCGGTGTCGAGCTGGCGAGCGGCTACACCTTCGGCACGGTGGAGCTGCGGTTGATTCTGCTGTGCATCGTGGGCAGCGCGGCGACGCCGTTCGTGCTTTGGATCTTGCACATTCGCAAGCGCATTTGGACCAGCAGCTCGCGGGTGCTGGCGCTCTTGGGTCAAGTGCGGGCGGCGGTGCTGGCCGGCATCATCAGCTACGGCCTGTTGGTGCTGCTGTTCCACGTGGTCGACGATTTCTTGCTGCGGTTCCTGGGCGGCTCCAACGTGAAGGCGGTGGGCGCTACCTGGACGGGCTGGAATTTGTTGCTGCCTGCGGTCTCGCTCGTGACGTCGGTCGCGGTTGCCGAACGGCGGCGGCTGTTGGTCAGCGTGCCCCCCGGCTGGCGGCGTTTGCTGGCGGTTTGGCTGGTCAGCGGCATCGCGCTCGGCACCGTGAGCGGTCTCGTGTACTTGGGCCTGGTCTGGCGCGCCGCCGGCAGCCACTGAAGCCGCCGTCCCGCCCGCGATGGCGAAAAATTGCGGGCGCCGGGAACCTGGGCGGGGGCTCGCTGTCTGCTGGTCATCGAAAACGGCAGCGCGATGGGGCGTGAGCCGCAGACCCGAACGAGGATCCGTGAAGAATTGCCTTCGCGCGCTGGGCGCGTGCTCGCTGATGATGGCCGTGTTCCTACCCTTCGACGTCGCGTCGGGGGGTGTTCGCCCGGCTCTGGCCGAAGAGCTCGAAACCGCCAATGCTTGCGTCGGTTTCCAAAACTCGGTGGGCGACAAGCAGCTGTTGGTGCACGCCGGCAACGACTGCGAGCGCAAGCTGGCCTGCACGCTCGACTACGCCGTGCGTTGCGAAGACAACCACCAAAAAGAGACCTCGCGCGTGTCGAAGCGCGTGCTGTTCAGCCTGGCTGCGAAAGGCAACGCCGAGCTCACGTTGTCTGCGGCCGCCTGCCACCAAGGCTGGGCCATCGAAGATCTGGCGTGGACGTGTCGCTGAAGGGACCGCTCGAGCTTCAGTTGCCGAAGACGGCGGTCTTCAGCCGGCCGGAGACGTCCCAGTCCACGAGCTCGTTGAACCCGCCCACGACCGTGCCGCCGACGAATACGATGGGCAAGTCGTCGTCTTCGCATTGGGCTTCGCGCACTACGAAAGCCAAAGTCGCCGCGTCGCCGCTCACGTCCAGCTCCCGAAACGGGATTTGCTTCGAATTGAGCAGCTCCCGCACGCGCTCGATCAGCCGCTGGTTACGGTCTTTTTCCAGATACACCATGACCGGCGCCGGTTCGCGCACTGGCACGGGGCGGGGGGCCGCCGCGGCGCGTGCGGGCGTGGCACGGCCGGCGGTGGCGGTGCCGTTCAGGATGCCGTCGAGCTTGGCGCGAATCGTCTTGAACAAGGCTCGTCCTTGTACACCAAAACTCTGCGGCGAGGGGCCGCCCTATCGCGGGCGGCGCGGGCCGCGCCGCTCGGCGCCGTAGCCGCTCAATCTGCACCGCGCAGGTTACCGAGCGCGACCATGCATTTTCCGGTTTCCTCGAAGCGCGCCACGTTGGGGGCGGTGCCCAAATAGATGAAGTCTTCGAGGGTGGTCCAGACACCAACGCCGGCATCGCCTCCGCCGTCGCCGTAAGCGGTGTCCATTTGCAGCTCGCTCAGCGGTACCAGCGCAAGCTCGTCCAGCGTGACGTCGCCGTCGCCGTCGCCCAGCGCGTCGGCTTGGGCGATCGGCTCGAAATGCAGCGCAGCGTTGCGATCGCTAGCGCTTTCGGCGAACAGCGCTTCGGCGTGCAGGGTCACGTCGAGCGAGACGTCGCCATCTTGCTTCAGCGATAGGCTGCCGCCCTGGGGCGCGTCTTGCAGCACGGTTTGGCACTGTCGGTAGCGCGCCCGGCCCCGAAACGCCCAAGCGAAGGTCAGCGTTCGGTCGCCCTGGTGCGCGCGGCCGGAGACGAACATGCTGATGCCGCTCGGGCCCCTGTAGTGGTCGCTACCGGCGGTGCGCAGAAACGCCAGATCATCGGCCGTGGCTCCGACGCCCAGCAGCGAGTCGGACGAGGCGTTGCCGATGGCGAAGCCGAAATCGCAGCGACCAAGCGCGTAAGATTCGCTGATCTTCTGCGCGTCCGGCGCCCCAATCAGCGAAAGCACGCGGCCGTAGCGAGGATCCGAGTACACGCTGCAATCGTCGCCGTCGAGCGAGACGCGCCCGAGCGAGACCAGCACGCGCTCGAACGTGATGTCCCAGCCGTCGGCGGTGGGCTGGGCGAGAGCGCCAGCCTTGGTGTCAGGGCTGGCGGTGGCGGTGAACAACACCCGCGAGGGTGGTGGACGCGTATCTTTGGGCAAGCAGGCGCTCGCCGCCACCAGCGCTCCGGCTAGCGCCAGCGCGGATTGCGAGCAGGCCAACCGCTTCAAAACCCACCCTCCACGCCGATGCTCGGGATGGTGACGGGGCCAATTTCGTCGTTGCCGAACGTCTCTTTGCTGAGCGTGACGTTCAGTCCTTCGATCACCAGCGAAATCCAAGCCTTCTTCGCGATGTTCCAGCGCTTTTCGATTCGCGCGTCGACGCGGTAAAAAGCGGGGTCGCGCGCGGGATGCTCGGCGGGCGGGGGCGCCACGGCGCCGCGAACCTCGAGCGACTTCGGGACGCCCGTGTAAAAGACCAAGCGTGCACCGGCGCGCCAATTGCGCCCGAGATCGAAGGCCAGGGCACCGCTCGCCACGTGGGTGCGGTCGAACGCGCTCGGAAACGTGTAGCCGTCCAGCTGACGAGTGGAGCGAGACAACGTGTACGACAAATAGCCGCCGACGCGCTTGGTCAGCCGCCGGTGCAAGTACAGCTCGAAGCCGATGGCCGAGCCCTTGGCGCGCGCGTCCAGCGAATCGCCGCGGTTTCCCGAGCTGATGCCGAGCACGTCGTTCATGTTGAAGAAGGCATTGTGGAACACCGTCGCCTTGGCGCTAGTTTCGGCCGGCAGATCCACCTCCACGCCGGCGGCGGTTTGCCAGGCCGATTGCAGCCCGCCCTGCAGCTTACCGGGCGTCAGCCCGGGGATCGGTACCACGAACGACGGCGGTTGATGCGCGAGGCCATAGGCGTGAACAATCCGAAATTTGTCGGTGATTTTGAAGCGGGCGGCGACGCGCGGATCGAGCGAGAAGGCGGTGGCGCCGCCCGAGCCGTACACGTCGGCGCGTAAACCGGGCGTGATCTCGAGCCGAGGTGCGGCCTGCCACACCACGTCGGTCCAGATGCCGGCGGCTTGATCGGTGCGCGGGGGGAACAAGTTGTCGAAGCGGATCGTGTCCGGATCTTCCGGATCGGCGTAGGTGCGCTTGTCCGCGCTGTAGCCGTCGAGGCTGACGTCGAAGCCGGTGCGCAACAGTGAGCCGCCGCCGAGCGGATGGTCGAGTCGGCTGCGCACACCGAGCATGCGATCTTGCGAATTGCGCTGATCGCCGATGCGGGTTTGATCGAAGCCGAGCGCCACCGCCGTCCGCCAGTGGCTGGAGTCGTCGAAGGTGTGCTCGTAGCGGAAGTCGGCGCGGTAAAATTCAGAGCCGAACAGGACATTGAGGATGCCGTTCTGGGTCTGACCGACCAAATCATAGGAACCGAAGCTGAACGCGGTCACGCGATCGCGCGGGGTGATGTCGTACGAAACGCGCGCCTGGTAGTCGTGATAGGCAAGGCTGGTATCAGGCGCGAGCAGCGAGACGATGGCGGCCGTGTACGAGTAGCGCCCGCCGAGCAAAATGGTGCCTTTTCCGCCGGCAAATCCGGTTTCCACCAGCGCCCCGGCGTCGAAGATGCGGATGTTGCCTTCGCCGTGAGCGGTGGTGGTGGGCGTCGTGGTCTCGCCCGATACGATGCCGCCGGCGTAGCGACCAAACTCGGCCGGGTAGCCTCCCGGATACAAGTCGACGCGCGACACCATGCCTGGGTGGACGATGGAGGGCCCCAAGCCCACGTGATACAGGTAAGGCACTCGCACGCCGTCCAGGAAATAGCCGACGTTTCCGGGGGGCGCGCCGCGCACGTAGAAGAACGGCAACCCCGACACGATGGGCGTGACGCCGGGCAAGGACTCGATGGCGCGAAAGGGATCGCCGAACGCGCCGGGCAGCTGGCGCACCTCCGCGCGCGTGAATGACGAAACGGCGGGCGCGAGCTTGGCCCCCAAAACTTCGATCTCGATCGGCTTGGCGGCGCTGGGCTTGGCGGCGCTGGGCGATGGAGAGCCGTTGGTCTTGGTCGCGACGTCGTCGGGCGTCGCTCCCACGGCGTCGGCAGGGGCGGGGGACTCGGGCGAGGGTTCCGGTTTGGGCTCGCGAAAGACGATCTCGAAATGGATGACGGCGGCGACCGGCTTGCCGGCGCGGGTGGCGGGGCTGAAGCGAAACGTTTTGGCCGCAGCCACCGCGAGGCTGGAAAACGGCTCGTTCGTGGCTACGGCGCTGACGGTGCGGACGCTGCCGTCGGCGTTCACGGTTACGGTGAGCACCACGTTGGCGTCTCCGTGCGCTCCCTCGGGATAGGGCACTACCGCGTCGGACAAAAGCTGCGGCGGAACCACGACTGCGAGCGTTTCGGCGCTGCCCGACGCTTTGGCCTGTGCTGGTTGTGCCGACGCGCTCGTCAATTTCAAGCTGACGACGAGCGCGCCCGCCGAGACGGCAACGAACGCCCTGCGTCGCACTACGGCGCTCGCTCCTCGCTCTTGGCGAGCAGAATGGAGAGCAGCATGTCGCTGAGCACGTTCACGGCCGAGCGCCCCCGCGCAATGATCCAGTCCACCGTGAGCAAGAGCGGCAAGAGCTCGAGCGGCAGCTTGACCGTGTTGAGCACCAGCGCGAGCGAAACGAAGCCGGCTTCGGGCACGCCCGCCACGCCCATGGCCGCCACCAGACAAGCCCCCGCGACCAGCAACTGCTCGGCCACGCTGACGTGAATCCCGCTGGCTTGGGCTACGAACAGCACGGCCATGCCCTCGTAGAGAATGATGCCGTCGTTGTTGAAGTTGGTGCCGACGCACGCCCCCAGCGTCGAGGCCGAGCGTGGCACCCCCAGCCGATCCAGCGCTCGCAACGTGACTGGCAAAGTCGCTAGGCTGCTGTTGGCGCCGAGCGCATAGGCTACCGGCTCCCGCGCTTCTTTCCAAAACCGACGCAGCGGCATGCGCGCAAACAGCACCAGCCAGGCCTGATAAGTCACGACGACGTGCACGACCAGGCCCCCGACCCCGACCGCCACGTACACGGCCAAGCCTTTGAGCGGCGCATAGCCATGCTCGCCGACGGCTTTGGCTACCACTCCGAACACCGCAAACGGCACCAGGCGGATGACCCAACCCAGCACCAGCTCGAGGACGCGGTACAAGGTGTTGACGGCGCCTTCTACGACTCGGTAGCCCTCCGCACCGGACCGCAGCTGTTCGCTCTTTGCGCGGCGCAGCCCAAAACCGAGCAAGAGCGCGATCAGCACGATGGTCAGCACCGAATTTTCGGCGAAGGGCGAGACGAAATTCGAAGGCACGAAGCTTTCGAGCGTTGCCAACAGATCGATCTTCTTGCCCGTGTAGCTGGCGAGCGCCGTCGACGAAGGAGGCGAGAATCGCGCCAGCGACCGCCCCGGCAAGAAGAAATTGGACAACGAGAGGCCGATGGCCAACGCGATGCTCGCGTTCAAGGTGGCGAAGAACAACAAGCGCAGCGCCGCGCGCCCACGGATTTCCGCGGTCAACACGGCCTGAACGATGGCGAAAAACAACAGCGGGGTGGCCGCTGCCTTGATCAGCTGGACGACGATCTTCCCGAGCGTCCCCAAGACCAGCGCCTGCGCCCCCAGCACCGGGCCGGCGAGCAACCCGAGCAACATTCCCAGCAAGATCTGGGCGTACAGCGGGAAGCGCGTCGTTGTGCCTTGGAGCTCGCTCTCGCCTGCCGACTCCCGATTCACCCCGCCTCGTCTACCACGATGAGACGCCAACCGCGTCGCGCGGCGGCCCGAACCGGCAATTTTGCGCCCGCAAAAGCCGAAGTCATGGCGTCAGGTTGCCCGGACGACGCCCCGAGACATTTCTAAATTTGCTATGCAAAGCCAGGTCAGCCCTGGCGGATGGCACGCCGCAACGCCTCGCGCAGATGAGGTTGGCGCTCGGAGGCGGAGAGCGCGCGGAGCTCGCGAGCGTTACCGAGGTCCAGGCGGGAAACCCTGGTGGCGACGTCACGCAGGTTGCCCAGCATTTGGAGGAGGGGGGACAGGGTGGTGATGCCGCGCCGCTCGGCCGCGCGATTGAGCAGCCAACGTTTGGCGCGAGGCGAGTGCACGCCGCGCACGCCGGCAACCAGCACCCGGCCGTCGGCGCGGGCGCAAGCGTCGACGAGAGCGCTGACGCCGGGTTGCCACGGCTCGAGCCAGCGCGCTTCGTCCGGTTCGAAGTCGGCGTCGGGCTCGATCTGACCCGCCGGAAAGTGCAGCAGGGCGCCCCCGCGACGCAAGTGAGTGAGCGCGCGTTTGAGCGCGCCCGCCCGCTGCCCCGCGCTGTCACCCACGAACAAGAAGTGCGCCGACAAGCCCGGGAGGGCGCGCAAAAATCGGCGATCCGCTGCCAAAATCAGCAAATCTTTGCGCTCGAGCGCGCTCATCAGCGACAAAGCGTCGTAGGCGCCGGGGTGATTGGCCAACACCAGCAGCGGTCCTGCGCCGGCAGAGGCGCCGCTCGTGCGCAGGGCCACGCCGAAGCGCGAAAGCGCTCGCCCCGCCGCCGAAGGCAGGCCGCGCGTCGAAACGTTTGCGTCGAGCTCGGCCAGCGTGCGACCCAGCGTGCGCGAGGCGGCATAGAACGGTAGCGCCAGGCCTTCGCGCAAGAGCGCCGGCCCCCGCCGCACACCCAACGCCGCCACCATCTCGTGCGCCGACAACGCCGCGAGCTCTCGCGCCAAGGCTCGCGAAGAGACCGAGTCCAGGTCGTCCAGCATCATTCTCGCTCGCCGCAAACTAGCAGATTGCAGGCGCGCCCGGGGGAGGCTCGCTGGGGTAAGCTCGTTCGTGCATGCCCGTCGTTCACATGGTTCACGGCTACCTCGGGGCTGGCAAGACCACGTTTTCCAAGCGTTTGGAGCAGGAGCTCCCCGCCGTGCGTTTCTCGCCCGACGAGTGGATGGTCGCCTTGTATGGGCACGATCCGCCCGCCGAGCACTTCGAGGACTACCTCAATCGCGTCTTTGCCATCACGCACGACACTTGGCGGAAGGTGACGCGAGCGGGAGTAGACGTGGTCTTGGACTTCGGCTTTTGGTCGCGTCGTCTGCGCGACGAGACGCGAGGCATGGCGGCGGAGCTAGGCGCCACCACGCGCGTTTACGCGCTGCGTTGCGCTGAGGAAACGGCTCGTCGTCGTTGCCTGGCGCGCAACCTGGATCTCGGCGGCAGTCTGTTCATCGCCCCCGAGACTTTCGACGTCCTCCGCGCCCGCTTCCAGCCTTTGGCCGCAGATGAAGCGCACGAAGTCGTGACGACCGAGTAGCCCCGCCCGCGCCGACACTGTCAACCAAGGTGAGCTCATGACGGACCAAGCCGTACCGGCCTACGAAGCGCAGTTGATGCGCAAGATTACCTGGAAAGTCGTTCCGTTCTTGTGCATCTGCTTCATGGCGGCCTTCCTCGACCGCGTGAACGTCGGCTTCGCCAAAGAGGCGATGTCGAAAGAGCTGGGCATGAGCCCCGTCGTGTACTCGCTGGGCGCCAGCATCTTCTTCGTCGGCTACTTCTTGTTCGAGGTCCCGTCGAATCTGATTTTGGCCAAGGTGGGCGCGCGCAGCTGGATTGCGCGCATCATGGTGACCTGGGGCATCATCAGCGCCAGCTTTGCCTTCGTTCAAGGCGAAACGTCCTTCTATGTTCTCCGGTTCTTGCTCGGCGCGGCCGAGGCCGGCTTCTTTCCCGGCGTCATCTTCTACCTGACCAAGTTCTTCCCCGGTGCTTACCGCTCGCGCACCATCGCGCTGTTCATGATGGCCGCCGCCGGCACCGGCATCATCGGCGCGCCGTTGTCCGGCGCGATTCTGTCGTTGCACGGCGCGGGCGGTTTGGCCGGCTACAAATGGTTGTTCTTGCTCGAGGCGTTGCCGTCGTTGCTCCTCGGCGTGCTCTTGTTCTTGCGCCTGCCCAACGGCCCCGAGGAAGCCAAGTGGCTCGAGCCAGCCGAGAAGAAGTGGCTGATCGAGCGGCTGGAGCAGGACCGCTTGGCGGCAGGGCCGAGCGCGCACACGTCCTTCGGACAAGCCTTGACCGATCCCCGCGTGCTGGTGCTCGGCTTCGTCTACTTCACCCACGTGCTGGCCGGCTATGGCCTGGATTTCTTCTTACCCACCCTGATCAAGGGCGAATACAAAGATTCGTCGCAGTTCATTCAGGGCTGCATCACGGGCGTGCCCGCCGTGTTTGCCATCATCATCATGGGGCCGTATGGCCGCTCGTCCGACCGCCGGCAGGAGCGGAAATGGCACTACGCCCTGGCGGTTTGGTGGGCGGCGGCGGGGTTGGTGATCGCCAGCTTTCATCCGCCGGCTATCGTGTGTGTGGTGGCCCTCGGCTTCGTGGTGGCGGGTCGCTGGAGCGCCGTCGCGCCGTTTTGGGGTCTGACGACGACGTTCCTCAGCGGCACGGCCGCGGCCGGCTCGATTGCGTTGATCAACGCCGTCGGCAACTTGGGCGGCATCTGTGGGCCCGTGATCATGGGCTGGTCGGAGCAGTACCTGAAGTCACACGACTGGGGTCTGCGCACGCTGGCGCTGCTGGTATTCTTGGGCGGGCTGATCGCGACGCGCATCCGGGTAAAGCCGGTCGGTGCCGCGAGCTCTCTGCCGACCGAGCCTAGCATCGCGCCGGCGCAGACCTGAGCCCAAGCCCGCGCCGAGCGGCGGTTTGGGCGCGGGCGGCGTTTCAGGTAAAAGGCTGAGCCGGATGCCCAAGCTCGCTGCCAACCTCAGCATGCTCTGGAACGAGCTCGGCTTTCTGGACCGTTTTGGCGCGGCCGCCAACGCCGGTTTCTCGGCGGTCGAATACTTGTTTCCGTATCCGTACGAAAAGCAAAAGCTCGTCGATCGCTTGGGCCAGCACCGGCTCACGCAAGTGCTGCACAACCTTCCCGCCGGTGACTGGGCCCAGGGAGATCGTGGCATTGCCTGTCAGCCGGAACGGCGTGGAGAGTTTCGTGACGGGCTGGGTCTGGCTATCGACTACGCCCGCGCGTTGGGCTGCTCGCAGCTCAATTGCCTGGCCGGCATAGCGCCGACCGGCGTCGACCCGGAGGCGCTGCACGCCACCTTGGTCGACAACTTGAAGCTCGCCGCCGCGGAGCTGTCGAAACACGGCATCAAGCTGCTGGTCGAGCCGATCAACACGCGCGACATCCCGGGCTTCCACCTGTGCCGCACCAAGCAAGCGCTCCAGCTGCTCGACGACGTGGCGTCGCCCAACCTTTATTTGCAGTACGACATCTACCATATGCAAATCATGGAAGGCGACTTGGGCCCGACCATCAAAGCCAACCTGGCGCGCATCGCGCACGTGCAAATTGCCGACAATCCTGGCCGCAACGAGCCCGGTACCGGCGAAATCAATCACGCCTTCCTGTTTCAGCTCCTCGACCAAGAGGGCTACCAAGGCTACGTCGGCGCCGAATACAAACCCAAGGGCAAGACCGATGAAGGCCTGGGTTGGGCTCGGCCTTACTTGGCGCGCTGAGAGACCAAGCGCTAGGAGCGTTGGCCTCGCATCAGATCGGCAAGTAGCGCACGGTTCAGCGGCGTGAGTTGACGTCTTGCGCGGTCGCAGCGGCTACTTGCTGACCGATGTCTTGGCGGCGCGAGCTTTGCGGGCGGCGGCGGCGGCGGCGCGCGCGATGACGGCTTCCTTGCTATCGGTGGCGCTCGGAGTCTTGGCCGGTGCCGCCGAGGGGGCAGCCGCAGTGGCCGACTTGGCGGTGGTGGAGGCGGGTTTGGCCGCCGTCGACGTTGCCGGCGCGGCTGTCTTAGCCGCGGTGGCGCTGCTGGGTTTGGCGGAGGGCGCCGCCGCGACCAGCGCGGCCGAGGTTGCCGGCTTTGCGGTTACCGCGGGCTTGGCGGCTGCGGCTTCCGTGACGGTGGCGGCCGGCGCCGCGCCGTGGGGTGCGGCGCTGGCGGCCGGTGCTGCCCCCGAGTTTGCCGCCAGTGCGGCCGCGATGGCCGCGTTGGCACTGGCGATCGCCGCCATTGCATCAGCCGAAGGGGTCTTTGCGCTGGCGGCCGCGGCTGCTTCTTCGGCCGCGCTCGTCTTCTTCTTGCACGCGGCGAGCGGCGCCGTCGCAACCGCGGCGCACATCAGTAGCGTCCATCGAGATCCCATGAGCATTCTCCGACCGTGCGCTCGGGGTCTCCCGAGCGATTCCGCGCATCCTGCCCGAAACCCGCCTCGTAGAGCAACCCGTCGCTTGAATTGGTTGCTTGCTTACGAAACGCGGGAAGAATCGACGACGCGCGGCACCGAAAGAGTAGCGACGGCGCCGGGCTGGTTCGGACGATTTTCAATCACAGCATCACCGCCATGGGCGCGGGCGATGCGCCGGACCAGCGCCAGGCCCAGGCCCAACGCTCCCCGCGACGACGTCTGACCGTCCTCGGCCCCGCGGAAGAAAGGGTCGAAGCCCTTCGCCAGCGCCTCGGTGCTGAGACCGGGGCCAGCGTCGGCAACCTCGAAGAAGATGGTCTCGGCGTCGACCCTCAGCGACAGCGCGGTGACGCCGCCCGCGTGATGCTGCGCGTTCTCCAGCAAGTTGCCGAGGGCGCGCGCCAAGAGCGTGGCGTCGCCGCGCAGCGTGGCCGCTTGCGAGCTGTCGTGAAGCAGCTCTTCCGAAAGGCCGGCACGCTCCAAGGCTCGCAGCGCGACGTCGCGCGCGCACAGCACCGACTGCCCCAGCGCCCCGAAGTCGAGCCGCGAGCTTGCCAAAAGCTTGCCCACCAAGTCGTCGATTTCCGCGACTTCACGCTCGATTTTGGCGTGTAAATCCGGGGAAGGGGTGTTGCCCTGCAGCAGCTCGGCCAGCACGCGCAAGCGCGCGAGCGGGCTCCGGATTTCGTGCGAGACGCCGGCCAACAGCTCGCGCTGATCTTTCATTTGGCGCTCGATGCGCTTGGCCATCTCGTTGATCGACTCGGCCAGGATGCCGACTTCACCGCGATGGGTATGGCCCAAGCGGACGCGGCTCTCCAGCTTGCCCTCGCCCAGCTCGCGCGTCACCCGGGTGAGATCTTGAAGCGGGCGGGTGAGCCTACGGCTGAGCTTGGCGGTGGCGGCCCAAATCGTCAGAAACGCTGCGAATAGCGTGAGCATCACGCCGGTCCAGTGCGTGTGGTACTGGTGCAAGCAACCGTGCACGCTACCCAGCGCGTGCCCGCCGCGCTCGACGTCGATCTGCACGGCGTCTTTTTTACATTCGCCGCCCACGCGATCGAGCACGGTGCCGTTCACGTCTTCGACCCGGAGCGCGGCGTCGAAGGCTTGCGACACCGCCGACGCTAGCTCCAGGCGCGCGGCGGGATCGTCCCAGACTTTGGCGAAGCGATCGGCCGCAAAATGTTGGAGCCGGTCGGCGTCTCGACGCCACGAGTGCATGTCCGGCGCCACCAGTCGCATGACCCCGAACGACACCAAGCAGGTCATCAAGATGGTGATGCCGAACCACCAGAACAGCGCGCGCTGAAGCCTGAAATCGTGGCGTCGGTGCCAGCGTCGATGGTGGCGGTGAAAGCGTCTCATTCGCGGGTCAGGACGTAGCCGACGCCACGCACCGTCTTGAGCAGCACCGCGTCGTCGTCACCCAGCTTCTTGCGGATGTGGGACACGTGCACGTCGACGGTGCGGTCGCTGACGTTGACGTCGCTGCGGCCCGCCAGCTCGAGTAAGTTGCTGCGCGGCACGACCCGCCCCGCGCGCCGCGCCAGCGCCAGCAACAAATCGAACTCGAGGCCGGTCAGCTCGACCGGGTTGCCGTTCTTCTGCACGCTGCGCGCCGCCACGTCGAACAGCATGCTGCCGACGGTTAGCTGCTCTTTGTTCGGATCCACCTGGGTCCGCCGCAGCACCGCGCGCAGCCGTGCCAAAAGCTCACGGGGGCTGAACGGCTTGGCCAGGTAGTCGTCGGCACCCAGCTCGAGACCGACGACGCGATCGGTTTCGTCGCCCTTGGCGGTGAGCATGATCACCGGAATTTGGCTCTTCTCTCGCACCCGCTTGAGCAGGCTCAGGCCGTCCAGACCGGGCAGCATCACGTCCAGCAACACCGCGTCGTACGACTCGCCGCTTTCGATGGCTTTCAAGCCGAGCGGACCGGTTGCGGCACGCTTGGCGATCACCCCGTTTTCGGCGAGGTACTGCGCGAGCAGCTCGTACAGCCGCTCGTCGTCGTCGACGATGAGCACGTTCAGGTCCATGGCACGCGCCGAGAATGCCACGGGTTTGACGGCCACGGCAGGGTTCGGAGCCGGCGAGGCCCCGAATCCCTGCAATGCCGGGCTGCTCATGGCTTCGAACCTGGGGGGCTCTGGCGTTGGTACACCTTGAGCGCCGACTCGGCGCACGTGTCGGCCACGTGGCGCTCGAAGTCACCGTGCCGATCGAAGCGGCCGCCGGGGCCGAAGTGCCCGTAGCCACCATAGCAGAGCCGCGCGAACCCAGACGCGAAGCCCGCGACCGCGCCGATACCCAGTAACACCATCAAAAATCTACGTCCCATGTGCTGCTCCTTTGCGCTTTCGTTGCTGGGCTCAGCAGCCCGCGTAGCCCCACGGCCCCGATTCGATCATGTCGGCGAGCTGCTTTCGTTGCCGCTCGTCCAGCGTGCCGTGCACTTGCTCGGCCGTCCGCAGCATCAGCGCGCGCAGCTTTTCGATCACTTCGTCGTGCTTTACAAAGACGCGATCCACCAGCGCCTTGTCGAGCTCGGGCCCGCGGATGGCTTGGGCGAGGTCACTGCGAGTGCCGCGCACCTCGCTGCGTAGGCTCCAGGCTTCTTCTTTGAAATCGGAGATGGCCTCGCGGATCACTTTTTCTTGGCCAGGCGTGGTGTCCAGCCGCTCCAAAACGCGGTGGAAGAAGAAGCGACCACCCATGCCGCGATGGCCGTGACAGCCGTGACCGCGACCATGGCCGAAAAAGTGGTGCCGGCGACCGCGACGGGCGAGCGCCGCGAAGCCGATGAGGCAAGCGGTACCGATGAAAAATCCGAACATACTGACGTTTCCTTTCGAGCGCCGTCAGCTCCTCTCTCGGCTCATCCGAGCGAGGCCCTGCGGCGTCGATTCAAACGTCGGTCGCGAATGTGAAGCGCGTGCGGGGCGCTCGATGAAGAAATGTTGAGCGCCACCGGGGATGGCTTGGGCTGCCAAAATCGGGGCCGCCTAAGGATTCATCGCATCCGGGGCTGCCACGCCGCAGATCTCTTGCAGAAACTACCGTGTCGTCGCTAGGCCACCGTGCGCGAGCGCTTCGGGCTGCCGCCGTCCTGGCAGCTCGTGTCGAGAGCCTCCGGGATTTCACAGGGAGGACGGGAGGACGGGAGGACGGGAGGCGAGAACGCATTTTTGTTTTTGGAGGACCAAAACCAAAAATATTTTCCCCGTGAGAAAGCCGGAGGGATTGAGCGCGCCACGCTGCTGCAGACTCGCAGGCGGCAGCGCAAACCCCAAAATTCTCGCCTCTGTCTGGCCCTCCCGTCCTCCCGTCCTCCCTGTGAAAAATCTCGAGCGCCCGAGGTGGCCTGGATCCGCTACGGAAGCTTCTGCGATTCGGGCTGCGGATTGGCAGCCCACGGTCGAATCGCTATTTTTTCAGCACGAGCTTGACGGTGGTGGTGGCCGGAAACTCGAAATCGGCTTCGGCGCACAGCTGCTCGTTCTTGGGCGTGCAGGCCAGGCTGCCGTTGGAGCTGGCGCCGCCGTTGATGGCGGCGCAAGCCTTGGCTTTGTATCTTCCGGGCTTCACGCAGGCTTGGCGTTGGCACGCCATGTTGGCGCCGCAGGTGTCCTTCGCGAGGTAGGTGCCGGTCCACACTAGCTCGCTGCCCTCCGCCGTGAGCGGCGTGGGCAGACACGCCGCAGCGGCGCAGGCGAGCATCTGGCACGACTCGCAGCTGGCGGTCCCGCAAGCCGAGAAAATGGAGAAGGCGGTTGCACCTTCGGCGTCGGTGATGGTGAGCCAGCCCGTGCCGCAGCCGGCGTCACACAAAAAGTCTTTGCCCAGATCAGGGCCCGGCAGCATGCGAAAGGTGATGGCGCCGCTCGGGCATTCCTCGCTGGGGGCGCCCGCGGCGTCGCCGCCTGCGTCGCTGCCGGCCGAGCCAGGCGCGCCGCCGCTCGTGAAGCTTGCCCCTGCGGAGGCCGTGCCGGTTCCGCCGCTATTGGCCGAGCCCCCGCTGGCCGATTGCCCGCCACTGGCCAGGGCCAAGCTGCCCGCGCTGTTGGAGCTGGAACCGGCGTGGTTGCGGCTGGGCGTGCCGGCGCTGGTTTCCGCGGGGGTTTCGTTGCCTCCGCTAGCCTGCTCACTGGCCGTGAACTTTTCGCCGCTGCACGCGGCAACGGTGAGAAACGTTACCAAGAGCCAGGCGCAGACGTGAATCTGACGCATCGAAACCTCGAAAAGCTTAATAAGGCGAAGTAACCAGCCCACGCGAAGATGGGCAAAGAATGACGTAACCAAACGAGTGTAGCGCGCGCTCGGAGCTTTGTCCTACCCTCCGCGGTCGATGCGTCGCGCGGTCGGTGGACTTCTGCAGATTCAGCCAAATTCTCGGGGCGCGTGGCTTGCCGCGCTCGCGCTTGCGAGTTGCGTGGACGCTGCGTCGGCGCCGAAGCCCAAGCCGCCTACACCGTCACCGAAACCCATACCCGCCGCTTCCAAAGCGTGGCTGGTGGAGAGCTTCGAATCGCCCCAAGGCACGTCAGGCGGCTTCTGGTGCGCCTTCGATCAAAACGGGCTCGGCACGCAAGTCAGCCCCGATCCGTTCGTGCTCACGCCGGGCGGCGCGCCCCCTTCGCCCGGCCAGAGCGCCCGCTATTTCGGCACGATCGGCGACAACCGACCGCCCTATTCCTGGGCCCAGCTGCAAGTGTTCTTGAATTCCGGCAAAACCCCCACGGATTTGCGCGGCTACCGCAGCATTCGTTTCTGGGCCAAGGGCGACGGTGGGCGCTACGCGGTCGTGCTCTCCAAACAAGCCGTCACGGACTACGACCATTTTCGGCAGGAGTTCGTGGCCACCAGCGCCTGGAGCGAGATCACGCTGCCGCTCAGCGGCTTCGTGCAGGCGGGCTGGGGCAAGAAGCTGCCCACGGTGTTCGACGACGTCACGCAGATTCAGTTCTCCCCAGCGGGCTTTTCGCGACCGTTCGACGTCAGCATCGACCACGTCGAGCTCAGCCCCGACGAAGTCGTGCTGAGGCCGGTCGCCTACGATGCGAGCAAGTGGTTCGCCTACCGCGGTACCGACCCGGTCAAACGGCGTGGCACCGCGCTGGACGTGAGTCGGTTGCTGGACGCGCCCGCCGGCAAATACGGTCCGCTGAAGCGGCAGGGTGAGAATTTCGTCTTCGCCAACGGCAAGACGGCGCGCTTTTGGGGTGTGAACCTGGTGGCTTCGGCCAACTTTCCCACGCACGAGCAAGCCGACCAGATGGCGGAGCTGCTGGCGCAGATGGGCGTGAACATCACGCGGCACCACCACATGGACGCGCCCTGGTCGACGCCCAACGTGTTCGGTAACGCAACCAGCACGCAAAAGCTCGACCCGGTCGCGCTGGAGCGCTTCGACTATTTCGTCGCGGCGCTGCAAAAGCGCGGGATTTATCAGTTCTTCGACATGCTGGTGCACCGCCACGCCGGCGAAGCGGACGGCGTCAAAGCCCCCGCCGACGTGGTCAACGGCTTCAAGATCGAAGGCGAGTTCGCGCCGCAGCTGATCGAGCTACAGGAGAAGTACATCGAGCAGCTGATGGGGCATCAGAACCCCTACACCAAGCGCAGCTACGCCAAGGACCCGGCGGTGGCGTTGGTCGAAGTGATCAACGAAGACAGCTTGTTCTGGATCCACAAAGACGGTGAGTTTGCCATCAGCTCGCCGGAATACCGGCAGGAGCTGGCCAAGCAATTTTCGCTCTGGCTCTCGAAGCAGGTGCCGGGCGGCCGCGCCGCGCTCGAGAAGCGTTGGCAGCCCGATGCGTCCGGAGGGCAGGGGCTGGCCACGACCGAAGACCCGGCGGCGGGCAACGTGGACGCCGTAGTCCAGTTTGCGACGGAAGATCCGAAGCGGCTGAGCCACGCGCGCGCCGCCGACACGCTGCGCTTCTATTACGACACGGCGCTCGGCTACTACCGGCGCATTCAGAGCAAGCTGAAGCAGCTCGGCTATCAAGGAGTCGTCACCGGCAGCAACCATTGGGTCGAAACGCCGATCGATCTGTTCGTCAACGCGCAGCTCGACTTCGTCGATCGTCATGCCTACTGGGCGCATCCGCAGGGCGGCTGGGGCTATACCCCGGAAATTTCCTGGGATCCGAGCTCGCTGTTGAAGGACGCCGGGCTCGGCATCGTGGGCTCTTTGGGCGCGCGGCGCGTGAAGGGCCTGCCGTTCACCGCCAGCGAATGGCAAACGGCGGCGCCCAACGACTACCGTCAAGAGGGCGTGTTGGCGATGGGCGCGTACGCGGCGCTCGGCAACTTCAACCCGATCGAATTTGCCTTCACGCACGAAGCGGGCAAGGCGTCCAACGCCATCAGCCGGCTGTCCAGCAACTTCGACGTGGTCGAGCAGCCGACCATGCTCGGCGCCTGGCCCGCGGTGTCGTTGCTCTTTCATCGTCACGACGTCGCGGAGGCCAAGCAAGACGCGGTCCTGAAGCTGGACGAAGCCAGCGTGTTCGATCCGCTGTTTCGCGGCGGCGCGCCCAAGGAGCTGGTGCGGCTTGGGAAGACGGGCATCGGCTTCGGCCAAGGTCAGACGCTCGACCAGCTGCAAACGTTGCTGACCAGTCAGATCAAGGACGGCGTTGCCAGCGCCAACGGCGGCGAGCTGGTGCACGACGCGCGCGCCGGGACGCTGCTCGTCAACACGCCCCGCACGCAAGGCTTCGCCGGCTTCAAGCCCGCGCAAAAAGTGCGGCTCGGAAACGTCGAGCTCGAGCTCGCCAGCGCTTTCGCGGTCGTGCTGGTGACGGCGCTGGACGATCAGCCACTGGCCGCTTCCAAGCGTATTTTGGTGTCGGCGCTGGGCAACGCGGTCAACTCCGGCATGACGCTCGGGCCGGGCCGCAACCGCATCGACGACGCCGGCGTATCACCCGTGCTGGTGGAGCCGATCGTCGGGCGCTTGGCGCTCCAAGGCTTGACCGGCGCGGCCGCCGCCAAGGTGCACGCGCTCGGCCCGAACGGGGAGCGCGACCACGCGGTCGAGGTGGCCAACACGGCAGGCGGGCTGAGCTTTGGGCTTTCTGCCGACCACCACGCCATGCATTACGAAATCGTGCGCGAGTAGCGGCGCTTCGGGTTAGAGTTGCTGGGCGCGGTGTAGAGCTTGCGCCGCGAGACGCGAGACCTTCGATGGGTGACGACAAGGACCCCAGCGCCTCGACCGCTTCCGAAACCGCCCCTCCGGCCGCCCCCGGCCCGCCGTCTTCGCCGGTCAGCGTCGTCCCGCGGCCGGTCAGCATTCCGCCTCGGCCGCTGGGTGGGGTTGCGCCCACGTCCCGCATGCCGCCGCCGCCCTCGTCGCGAGGGATCTTGCCAGGCGCGGCGGCGCCTGGTGGCCTGCGCTCGCCGTTGCCGCCCGCGCCCCAGCGCAGTCCCACGGCTGCGCCCGTGTCATCCGTAGCGGCGTCGCCCAGTGTGATGCCGCGCGCGCCGGCGACGCCTCCGCCGCCACCGCAGCGGCATTCGTCGTCGCCTGGGTTTGCGCGGCCATTGACGCAACCACCGGTGGTCAGCAGCGTGACTACCCAACTGGAACAACGGCTCGGCGCCACTCAGATCGAGCTGCGCAAGCTGGGCAGTGAGCGGCACACCCTGCGCGCGCGCTTGCGGCGCGAGGCGGATCGCTTGCGTGAGCTAGAGTCGGCGTTGCGCGCGGAAAAAGATCTTCGCGCGCAGGCGTCGGACGAGCACTTTGCGGCCATCCTCGGCTTGCGCTCGCGTCTGGCCGAGGTCGAAGCCGAGCGCGACGCCGAGAGCGCGCGTCTCCGCCGCGAGCTCGAGCAAGCGCAGAGCGAGCTCGAGCAAGTGCGCACCGAGCTGGAGCAAGCGCAAAGCGAGCTCGGACAGGCGCGCAGCGAGCTGGAGCAAGCGCGCAGCCGCGTGACGGACACCGCACCCGCCCCGGTGTCGGGCTCCCGTGCCAGCAAAGCTCCGCAGGGGCTGCGTCGCATCCGCGGCATCGGCCCCGCCTACCAGCGCGTGCTCGAGCAAGCCGGCGTCACGCGCGTGCAACAGGTCGCGCGTTGGACCGAGGCCGAGCTCGTGCTGTTCGCCGAAAAGCTCAAAATTCGGCCCGATCGCATCAGCAAGGACGACTGGGTCGGCCAAGCCAAATCGCTCGAGCCCGATCCCGAAGACTAAGACCCCGCCTCGAGGTCTCCACGAGCACCGCTTGGGGCTGCTGCCGTCCTGACAAGCTCTCTCAAGAGCCTTCGGGATTTTACAGGGAGGACGGGAGGACGGGAGGTGCGGGAGCGAGAACGCATTTTTGTTTTTGGAGGACCAAAACCAAAAATATTTCCCCCGAGAGAAATCTAGAGGGTCGAGCCCGCGGTGGCGCTGGAGGCCCGCGGGCGGCAGCGCGGACCCCAAAATTCTCGCCTCTGTCTTCGTCCTCCCGTCCTCCCGTCCTCCCTGTGAAAAAATCTCGATCGCCCGAGGTGGCCTTCAGCCGCTACGGAAGCTTCTGCGATTCAGGCTGCGGCTTGGCAGCCCCAGATGGGTGAGCTCAGGGCGCGGGGGGCTTGGCTCGGGCTTGGGCTGCGAGCTGCTCGAACTCGGCCATGAACTTGGCGCCGTCGTGCGTCTTGTTGATGGCGCCGATGGCGCCGGTGCGCTCGATGATGGGCTGCAGGGACGACGACGTCATGCTGGAGTGCAGAATGACCGCGGTCTGGTTGGTAGAGTTGCTGCGCTTCAGTAGCTGACCGAGCTCGCCGCCGCTGAGCGCCGGCATCATCACGTCGAGGAGGATGAAGTCGGGTTGCTCGCGGGCGACCCATTGCGAGGTCCCGAGCGCATCGGCTCGCAGGTAGACGTCGTAGCCTGCAGCGTCCAGGCGTTCGCGCACGACCTCCAAGATGATTGGGTCGTCGTCGACGACGAGAACCTTGCCCCGCCGCCGCGGCTGCATCGACGGCGATGCCAGGGGGGGACCAAGCGACTGTGACCGAGGTCGAGCGCTCATGCTGCCACTCGAAGAAGCGGCCACCTTCTTGACGAATTAAGCCCCGAGCGCCGGCGATTTCGCGGTTTCCTGGGGCATTTTGCGCTTACGTGGCGCATTGGTCGACCGTCTGAGGCTTCGAGACTCAGGCATGACGGTTCGCCGCTCCATCGTCGCTTGCGGATCTCGCCCGAGGCCAACGACGCCGAGGAAAACAGCGCCGCGGTTGAGCAAACAATGCCCGGGCGGAGAAGGCAAACATGTCTGCACGCCCTCCAAGGGC
>JBEQSW010000373.1:0-7718 GCA_040348565.1 Myxococcales bacterium
GCGACCGCGTTCGTGGCCGCGTAGTAGGGGGCCATGCCCGGCGTATCAGAGGCGCCGGCATACGAAGCCGCGAGCGTGTTCGTCGGCGTGCACGGTAGGTACTTCAAGCTTTCGGGCGGTGCATGCACGGGTAGGCCCCGACCGGCGTTCGCCATGTCCTGCATGAAGTCCGCGCCACAGCGGCCCCACGACTTCTCGCAGCCGGTGCTGGGACCGGTAAGATCGCCAATCCCAATCACGAAGGTCGTGATGCCGAGCGCCTTGGCGTCCTGCACGGCCTTGATGGCTTCGTCGGAGCCACATTCCGGATCGAGCGTCGCACAGGTGTTCGGATTGCCATCGGTGGCCAGCACGATGTACTTCGGCCCAGGCGGATCGCTGGTGGCGGAGGCCAGTTTTTGCGCCACCTTGGCAATGGCGGCGCCCGTCGGTGTCTCCCACTTGACGCCCTCCATCCATTCGGCACTTTGAGCCGAGTAGCGCGCGTTGATCGCGTCGAAGTTGTCGAGGTCGTAGTCGACCTCGAACAGCACCGGACACTGCGGGTCGCTTGCGATGGACGTGCCACGGAAGCTGGTGAAGCCAAAGCGCACCTCACTCTGAAACGTAGCCACGATGCCGTCCCCCGGCTTCATCAGCACGTTGAACAGCGGATCCCACAGACTTTCCCGTGGGTTGAACATGCTCGACGAGTTGTCGATCATCAGCAACACGCTCGGAATCACCCCCGGGCCGCAGCCGCCTTCGTCCCCACCACCGTTGCCGGCGTCCCCCGTGCTCACCGCGCCAGTGCCGCCGTCACCGCCGCTCATGGCGCCAGTGCCGCCTTCGCTTGGGCTCACTTCACTCTTGCCGCCGTCACCGCCGCTGCCACCGTCGCTCGGACTCACGGTGCCGGCGCCGCCGGCTCCCCCGTCGACCTCACCGCCGTCGTTGCCAATCGCGGCACCGCCGCCCGCATTGCCGTTCGTTCCCGCCGCGCCGTCGTCATTGCCGGCCCCCGCCCCGCCGGTCAGGACGCCAGCGCCGCCCCCGCCGTTGCCCGACGAGACGTGGTCCGAGCTGCAAGCCCCAAAACCAACACTCCCCAGGATTACAAGCCGCGCGACGTTGCTCGAAAGTTTCCGAACGGGCATTTCAGCGAGTGTACAGTCTCACGCCCCAGAGCTGGGAAGCTTGTGCGCGCGTCGCCATCTATCCAGTTCCAGAGGCTCGGCGATGTGATTAGACTTCCCGCAAAATGCTTCGCCCCGGACTCGGTTTTCTCGGTATCGCGTGGACTCTTTTGGTCTGGTCGTGCGGCTCGAGCAGCTCGGACAAAGCCGTGCCCGAAGAGGCCGGCGCCGATGCCGGCGGCGCAGCTGACGTTTGGGGCGCGGGGACGCACAGCGGTGGGGTCGGAGGTGACGGCGGCAGCACGACGCGGACGGACGACGCTGGCCAGGCGAACGAGCCAGGCGGGTCGGGTGGCGCGCCTGGAGCGGCCGGCAACGGCGGTAGTGTGGCGGGCGAAGCGGGCAGCATGACCGAAGGCGCCGCAGCCGGCGCTGGCGGCGCGCCGCCCGTCTCGTGCGCGGTCGATCCGACCGTATGCAAAGAGGGCGAGGTGTGTAGCGACGGCACTTGCGAAAACGTCGCAGGCGCGCTCGCCGGCCTGCTCTGGGAGCTGCCCTGCTCCAGTGAGGCCAGCAGCAACGTTTGCAACACCATCGCCAACACCAGCGTGAGCACGCAGCTCGGCGGCGCCCCCGGCATCACCTACGACGTGAAGCTTCATTTCCGAGGCGTCGGAGAGCAGAAGACCTACAGCGGCGGCTGCAGCGACGGCAGCTATTGGCTGACGGGGGGCGCACCCAACGGCGACACGTACAACGTGTATCGCTTGACGATTTCGTCGCCGCCTCAAACCTTCTACTTGAATCGCGGCACGTCGAGCATCGAACGCGCGTGGGCGCTCGACTTCGAGCGGACGCTGCGTATCGACGCTGGCGCGACGGTGACGCTCTTTGCCGACGCCATCGACAACCAAGAAATCAAAAACAAAGACGAGCTCGGCCAGCCCTTCGCGGTACCGAACGTTTCCCTCCCCCAACCGTATGACGGACAATTCATCCAAATGGACGTGGAGTCCGTCGAAGCGGATGCCATCAGCTCGCACTCTTCCGTGGGCCAGGGCAGCGCGGGCTCGGCGTTGAGCTTCAGCGGGGCGCAGTTGGCCACGGTGGCTGACGCGGCAGCGTTGCATGCGGCCAGCATCACGCAAGAGGCGTGGTTCAACTTCGCCGCGCCGAGCGGAGTGTATTCGTCGCTCTTCGGCAAGACTTACGGGGCAGGCTCGCAAGATTCGTACACGATTTGGTTCCAAGACGCCGCCCTCCACGCCGGTATCGGCGCCGCGAGCACGAGTGGCGTGCCTGCGGTACCGTGGACGACCTACGGAGAATGGCACCACGCCGCCCTGACCTACGACGGCGCCACGCAGATTCAGGCTTTGTACGTCGACGGCCTACCGGTGTCGTGCCTACCCGCGGGCGGCGCGGTACTGTACGACAGTCACGCGCTGCTCATCGGCGCCGACACCGACAACGGCTCCACCAACGGCTTCTTCAACGGCACCCTGGATGAGCTGCGGCTGTTCTCGGTCGCCCGTACGCCGGCGCAAATTTGGGCAGACATGCACACGCACCGGCTAGACGTCCAAGCTGGCCTCGTCGGGCAATGGACCTTCGACGAGGGCAGCGGCCAAACCACGGCGGACTCGAGTGGCAACGACCTCAGCGCGTGGTTGGGCACGACCGACGCGGTCGAGGCGAGCGATCCGACGTGGGTCGCCTCGACCGTGCCGCACTGACCGCCGGCGCTAGTTGTTCCGCCAGCCCACGAGGCCGCTGACGACGCTCGGATCGACGGAGTCGCCCGGAGCGAACGTCAATGGAGCGCCCGAAGAGGTGAAATTCCAGGGGCCGGCGACGGCGGGCGAGATGGTGATGGAGTCGACGTAGATGGTGGAGGTACCGACTTCATCGAAATTGGTCAGCATCAACTCCAGTAGATCGACGTTGGGCAGCGACAACGGCGCGGTCGTTATCTTGTACCAGCCGGCGGCGGGAATGGCCGTCGAAGTGTAGGTGCCCGACGAGGCAGAATCGGTCGTGTCGTCGAGGTGGATCTGAATGAAGGTTGGCCTGACGCTGGACGTGACGTACAGCCAAACCGTGATGGTGGCGGCGACCAAGTCGACGGCAGGCTCCAGCTTCGTTCCGTAGGTGACGAACACGCCGGACGAGATATCGTCCACCGTCGTGCTGAGCACGGCACAACCGGTCGAGCACACCTTGCAGGCTCCGTTCACGCACTCGGCCGCGCCCTGACACTCCGTGCCGCAGCTGCCACAATTGAGATGGTCGGTCTTGGCGTCGACGCAGCCCGGAGCGCAGAACGTCTCGCCACTCGGGCACTGGCATTTTCCGGCCGAGCAGCTGCGAGGTGACCCGCAGGGCTTGTTGCAGCCACCGCAGTTGCTCGCGTCCACGTCGGTGTCCACGCACGCGTCACCGCAGAACGAGCCAGATTCGCAGGTACAAGCGCCCGCGACGCATTCACGGCCGCCCGTGCAGGCCACGCCGCATCCGCCGCCGCAGTGTTCGCGATCGGTCTTGGTGTCGACGCACTGACCTGCGCAATACGACAGCGAGCCATCGCACTGGCAGACGCCGTCCTGGCAATGGGCGTCGCCTCCACAAGCCGGCGAGCAAGCGCCGGAGCTGGGATCGCCACCGGTGCTGGAATCTCCCGCCACGGAGTCGTTACCGGCCGCGCTCGGGTCCACGAGCGAGCTGCCTCCGAATCCGTTTCCGCCTCCGCTCGAGGTCGAGCTCGCACCCGCCGTCGCGCCAGAGCCAATCGCCCCCGCACTCGAGCTCGTCGTACCCGAAGTGGTCGCGGCGCCGCTGCTTCCCGAGCCGCCGCCCGCCGAGGTGTGCTCCGGTGGCGCGTGCAGCGTGCAGCCTACTCCCAACCCCCAAGCGAGCCCGAGCGCCCCTGCGAAAGCACTCGCCCCGCCTCTCTCCTTCCCATTTCGTGTAGCCACGGACCCCGGGTAACATGGCGGTTTCGAGCCGGCAACGCGCCTTCCGGGCGACGTCGAAGGAAGCTTTGCCGAGGTCGCACCGTAGACTCCGACGAGCGATGGCAAAGGGAGCAGGCTTCGTGTTGGGGGCGGCGGCGTTGGTCTTGGCGCTTCCCGCACACGCAGTGGGGGCGGGCCTGGCACCTCGAGTCGGCGAAGCCAACGTGCCAAGCGACGAGGTCAGCGTCGTTCCGGTGGAGCTTTTGCCCAGCAGCGTGAGCAAAGCCGTGGCCGACGAGCTTGCGCGGCGCCGCTTACTGCTCGCGATGCACGATTTAAGACTCGATTTTCGTCGGGATCAAAGCGGCACTTGGTTCTTGCGCATCGCAAACACCCGGACTGGCTGCGAAGCGAGCGAGCCGGTCGGTTCGTTCGACAGCTTGAGCCGCCCGCGGATCGAGGCCTTGGCGTTCTCCGCGAGCTCGCTCGTCGAGCGCTCGCACTGTGGGGTGCTGACCCCCGAGCCCAGCGCGGAGCCCGAGGCGGACGCACCCCGTGCCAAGGCGCGGCTTGCCCCGTGGGTGCGGAGCGTGGGTGGTGTGTGGGCCGGTTCGTCGGCGCTGGCTTTGACGGCAGTGTGGCTGACTGATGATCCGAAGCTGCCAGCCAGCTTTGCCCATGCGCCGAGCGCGACTTTGTTCTCAGGCCTGGGGGTCGGTTTTGCCGGGGGTATGTCCACGATATTCGTACCGGAACGGGTGGCGCGTCCCATGCTCGAGATTTCGATGGCGTCGTCGCTTGCCCTCGCGGCGCTGTCGTTCGCGCAGATCCCCGAGCCAGGCGTACCGGCCTACGGTGAATACGCGGTGGCTTCTGGTTATGCGGCGACGGCGGCGCTGATTGGCGTCGACGCGGCTCTGTCGTCACCCGACGCGATGCTGAGCGCACCCGCGGGCGCCAGCGCCCAAGACGCCCCCCGACGAGCGCTATCGCCGTGGCTCGTGTACACGCCGGCAGCTCTGGGCGCGCTCGTCAGCGTGTCGCGGGCTTTCGACCCCGACATGGCCGGCAGCGATCGCGAGCTGGCGTTGGGTTTCGGCTTGAGCGCGCTGGTGCCCGCCTCGGCCGGGCTCCTGCTCGGAGTGCTCGACCGCCAGCGCAGCGAAGAGCACGAGGCGCCCGAGCGGTGGCTCGCCAGCGGGCCGCGCGGCTCCTTGGGACTGACACTCGGTGGCAGTTTCTGACGAGGTCGGCAGCGCGCACGGTTGGTGCACTCTCGTGACCGGCCGCTCGCTCACGCAACAGCCGGCCGCTATGGCAGCGTACGCGGCACGGTCACGATGGTCGCAGTGCAACTCGCGGAGGCCAAGATAGCGTGCGAGCCCGTGACAGCGATAGAAACACCATCCCCGAAGTAGCAGCCGGCGTCGTAGCTGAAGCTGCGCCAACCGCTCGTCGTCCAACGAAGGTAGCGGTCGTCCCAACCGGCCACGCCAGCAGACGTTTCCCAAACCAGCAGGTGTGGAGCGCCACAATCGTCGATTGCGAAAGCCGATTCCATGGGTACCCCGGTGAGCACGGGCACCGGCCACGTTTGCCATCCCGCCTGCCCACGCCGCGCCAGATGCAGCTTGGCGTCTTGGGCGTAGCTCACGTAGGCCATGCCATGCTCGACGACTAGCGAAGGCAGGGTGACGGCCCCGCCGGCGGCGACGGGCACCTCTTCGGAGCCCCAGGCTCCCAACGCGTTGCGATACAGCAGCTCCAGCTGGCCCTCGGTTTGGGCGAGCACGAAGTAGTGATGGTCGGCGAACGCGAACGACCGGAGCAGACCACTGCTGGGCGGCGCAATGGCTAGGAAAGTCGAAGCGCCCGTGCGCTCGAGGATCTGATGATCGAACAGCACGGAAACGTGATCGCCATCCGTCACCGTCAATCCGCGCGGCGCGCTCGGCAGGTCTTCGTGGGCGTACGGCCCCGCGGCAGGGCCAAACGCCAACCAGTCGTATTCGGTATCGCTGCCGGAGTCGAACATCCCGTAGGCCGCATAAACCTCTCCGGCGCTGTCCAGGGCCAGGTACGGCTTGTTCACTTTATCGAAGAGGGGCCCCACCTGCTCGTCTTCCGCGATGGGCAGGCCACGCACGGAGATTGAGTCCGTTTCCCAGCTTTGGTCGGAGCTGCGGGCGTAGAAGGGTATCGTCGCCGTATAGGCGAGGTGCGCATGGTCCGACGCATCCAGCCATAAGCTGGTCCGGTTAACGTAGTTGTCTCCCGCCGGAGCTTCCGCGATCGTGATGGTGCTCGCGCAGCAGCCGCTGTCGCAAGGATACGTTCCCGCCGCGCACTCCTCGTGGCAGGTTCCGCTCTCGCAACTCGGTGAGCATTCGCTGGGCAGAGAAGTTGCCGTGAGCGGCCACGCGAGCTCCGGCGCTCCACCGTCGGAAGCGCCCGCCGTGCCGCCGAGACCGCCCTCGTTGTTGCCGGCCGTGGCCGCCCCCGCGCCCCCCAGAGTATTGCCGCCTTCGCCGGCGAGGCTGCCGCTCATTCCACCGCCGGTCAT
The DNA here is from genome assembly GCA_040348565.1 of Myxococcales bacterium. Classification (GTDB taxonomy): domain Bacteria; phylum Myxococcota_A; class Polyangia; order Polyangiales; family Polyangiaceae; genus PMG-095. The sequence continues at coordinate 6,633 of JBEQSW010000373.1, forward strand.
CGCTCCACCGGTCGTTCCACCACCGGTCGTTCCACCACCGGTCGTTCCACCACCGTTCGTTCCACCACCGGTCATCCCTCCACCGCTTACCGCACCGCCCTTTCCTCCGCTGTGCGCAGCGCCGGCTCGGGGCGCCGCGCCGGCAGAGGGGTCGCTCGCGCCGCCCGATTCGCCGCCTGCGGGGGCCCCGCCGTCGCCCTGCGGCTGTTCGTCATCCGCCATGCAGCTGGCAACCGACACGGCCCCTAAAATCGCACACGCCCCAATGACCCTATTCATCGTTCCCTCCACGTTGTGGCTGCCAACGGAATTAAACGGCCGATGCCACGCCCCGTCAACGACAGCGCTCTTTTCGGAGGCGGGAGGATTCCGAAGTCACCAAGCCGACCGTCGCTTTGTGTCCCGAACCGCTGAGACAGCGGTGGCGAGACGACGTACTAAGCGACGTTGCGGGCCTGCAGCAGTAGCTCTCGCGCGGCGGCGCGGGTTTTGGCGGTGATGCGAAGGCCGCCCAGCATGCGCGCCACCTCTTCTTGCTGCTCTTTGCGAGTGAGTCTGCGCACCGAGCTCAACGTGCGCTCGCCGCGCACGACTTTTTCCACCTTGAAGTGCTGGTCCGCGAACACCGCAATTTGCGGCAGATGAGTGATGCACAAGACTTGGCGGTGCTGGGCCACACTGCGGATCTTACGGCCGATGATTTCGGCCATACCGCCCCCGATACCCGAGTCGACCTCGTCGAAAACGTACATGCCGGCCGGCCCCAGATCGGCCAAAACGCATTTGATGGCCAACATGGCTCGGCTGAGCTCACCACCGCTGGCGATGCGACTGAGCGGACGCGCCTCTTCGCCGCGGTTGGGCGCGAGCAAAAACTCCACGCGCTCCAAGCCATCCGCCGACAAGCGCGCTCCGTCGACCGCCACCTCCGCTTCGTCTCCCCCGAGCGGGCTCAGCTCGACGTGGATGCGCGCGCCGCCCATGCCCAACGAATCGAGCTCGGCGCTGATGGCCGCGGCTAACCGCGTGGCGGCCCGATGACGTTCCGCGCTCAGGCCCCGCGCCGAGGATGCCGCCCCGGAGAAC
>JBEQSW010000237.1:0-2665 GCA_040348565.1 Myxococcales bacterium
CGGCTAGCAGTCCCCCGGCTTGCAGTCCCTGGTTTCCCCCGCCAGCAGCAGTCCAGCCAGCCAGCAGTCCCTGGTTAAACTGCGGCACACTTGCGGCAGCCACCGGCCCTTGTTCACTTGAGCTGGAAGGTGGCCGAGCCGGTGTTGGTATCCACCAAAAATAGACCGTCCTCGATGCGCGGGGTGGTCGCGGCGCCAACCCGCTGCCCCGGCGCGTCGCAACGGTCGCCACGCCGCCAGTTGGGCGCCCAGCTCTTGCTCGGGCAAACATTCTCGACCACCGGCAGCTTTTGCACGACGGCGCCCGAGCGCGCGTCGAGCACGAACACGAAGCGCGGCTCGCTGGTGAACCCGTAGGCTGAAATCAGGTAGTCGTCCAGCAGCAGCAATCCGCCGTTGGACATGCTGTCCTTCGATTGCCAGACCACGCGCCCGTCGCATAAATCGAGCGCAATGACGCGATTGCCGCCCTTCGGAAATTCGCGCGTATAACCGTTGAACGTGACCGAAAGCCAAACCGCCGAGCCCGCGCGCACCACTGACGTCACGCTGGTGAACGGCGGCATCTCGGTTGCACCCAGCCGCACCGTCGCCCCACTTCCGTCGGCCAGCCGCACATCCACCGTGCACCGATTGCCCGCCCACCCCCGCCCGCTCGAGCCAGCCGGCGTGGCGGCGACCACGCGCAGCTCCACGCCGTCGAGCACCACCGGCTCAATCTCCACTCGGCGCGCGTCATCCCGGGGCGTGTCATCCCGGGCGGGCGCGGGTGAGTCGCCACAAGTCAGCGGAAACGCGACGCGCTCGGAGCCGGGGCGGTCGCCGCGCGCGGTCTTGAGCGTCTTGCCCGGCTCCAGCAGCGGTCCGAGCGCTCGCGCCGACCAATCCGCCGGAACGCAGCCCGCCACCGCGCTCGCCAATGGCGTGGGGGCGGCCGTGGCGACGACCAGCGCGGCGGGTGCCGACGTTTCAGTGAGAGGCATCGGCTCCGTTGCGCTCGGCGCCGCGGTTACGGGCGCCGGCCGGCTGCTGCCGCACCCCGAAGTCAAAAGCAGACCCAGGTAGATGCTCGACACGAAGAAGCGCATGGCTTGAGCCTAGCTCCTCCCGTGTCGGTGAGGTCTCCCGGTGAGGTCTCCCGGGTCAGGTCTCGCTTCGCCTCAGGAAGACCATGTGCAGGAAGACCATGTGGTCGCCGTGTCTTACCGAGCTAGCAACCGCCCGCTCCGTTGACCGATAGGGCTTGGTGACAGCACCCAGGGAGATCTTGCCGGGCCGTTCGTATCTTCTCACCAGACGGTGCACCCAGCGCCAGTTTCTGCTCAAGCCGTCGCGGCGCACCAATCAGCTCGTGCGTTATTGCTTGGCGGTGGCGGCCAATAGGACTGGCGTGTTACTTCACGCCGTCTGCGTGATGTCGAACCACTGGCATGGCGTCGTGACTGACCCGTTCGCGCGCCTGCCTGAATTTCTCGAGCACTTCCATCGGCTACTCGCCAAAGCTCAAAATGCCTCGCTCGGCCGCTGGGAAAACCTGTGGTCCTCGGACAAAACGAGCGTCGTTCTGCTCGTCTCCGACGACGACGTGCTCGACAAGATGGCCTACACCATCGCCAACCCGACAGCCGCCGGCCTGGTTCGCTCGCCGAGAGAATGGCCGGGAGTCATCACCACTCGGATAGGCGAGCGCTGCGCCGTCGACATGCCCGAGGTCTTTTTCGATCCCGAAGGTTCGTTGCCCGAGACCCTCGAGTTGGAGTTCACCCGCCCCCCGATTTATCCGCAGCTCGATCCCGCGCAACTTGCCCGGAGCCTTGCAGCCGCGGTCGAACGGCGCGTCCGCGAAGCGCGCGCTGCCCTGGCTCATCAAGGCAGAAAGTTTCTCGGCGCCAAAGCGGTGCTCCAGCAACCTTTCGACGCCGTGCCCAAGACCTCGGAGCCGCGGCGCAATCCGAATCCCCGCATCGCCGCCGCGCACACGCACGAGCGCGTTCAAGCCATCCGAAGTCTCCTAGCTTTCCTGCGAAACTATCGCGCCGCCTGGCACGCTTGGCGCCGCGGCAAGCACGACCAAATCTTCCCAGCCGGCACCTACGCGCTCCGCATCTATGCCCGCGTCGCCTGCGCGCCAGCCTGCCCCGCGTAGCGCGAAACAATCGAACGCCCGGCGCACCGCGCGTTCGGCGCACCGCGAAGCAATCGGACGCGAAGCCGTCCCCTCGGTTGCAACGTCGTAACCAGACAGACGACGGAGGCCGAACTTTGTCTTCGCCCGGTGCGGGGCCGCTGCACAGGGCATTTAGCGGCACTCCGGACGCCGTTGGAGCACCGTTTCGACGTTCGCAGGCATGAGAACCGGCCACCCGCGACGCCGGGGCCCGCTCAACCACTCACCGCCTTTCGCGACGACGCGCGACGACGCCATCCGAGCCGGGTCTCGCGACGTCATCCCGGGACGGGTCTGCTGGTCTTCATCCCGGGACGGGTCTGCTTTCCAGCCTGCCCCGCGTAGCGCGAAACAATCGAACGCCCGGCGCACCGCGCGTTCGGCGCACCGCGAAGCAATCGGACGCGAAGCCGTCCCCTCGGTTGCAACGTCGTAACCAGACAGACGACGGAGGCCGAACTTTGTCTTCGCCCGGTGCGGGGCCGCTGCACAGGGCAT
>JBEQSW010000396.1:0-4428 GCA_040348565.1 Myxococcales bacterium
GATTTTGGCGGCGAAGCTGTTCCAGGACGCCCAGCCCATCGGTGGACCTGAAGGGTTGACCGCGCTCGTGCCCGCGCCGCCGCCCATACCGCCGCTGGCAGTATTGCCGCCGCTGCCGGACGAACCGCCGCCCGTGCCTCCAGAGCCAGTGGTTGTGCCGCCACTCGCGCCCGCGGAGCCAGTCTGGCCACCGACGGCGCTGCTACCTGCGGACGCGCTGGACCCGCCGCTGGCACTGGTGCCTGCGGACGCGCTGGACCCGCCGCCAGCACTGGTGCCCGCGGAAACGGTGGACCCGCCGCCCCCAGGTCCAGAGCCCGAAGGCTCACCTGTCGAGCATCCAAACCCGGTCACGACCAAGAGCGTGACAAATCCGCCGATCCCAAATGTCTTCATAGGTTCAACTGTGGATGAGGCCAGAGACTCGGGCACCAGCGATGCTCCGAAAGAAGCACGCGCGGCGTTTGGGCGGCGCTTCCGCCGCGTCCCGGTCAGTCATGCATATCACTGGCAAAGCTCACGCGCCACGATTTCAAGGGGCAGACAGGGTGTCTTCGCACCGTTAGGGTCTATTCATGAAACGACAATGACGTCCAAAGCTTTGCAATTTACCTAGAATTTGTCGCAGTTCACGGCCGTTTCTAACGCGCAATTGAGTGTTAGGGTCTATTCATGAATGGTGGAAAACCCGCACGCTCCGAGGCGGCGCTCTGGCGCCGGCGGTCGTTCGACGTGCAAGCCTCGGACGTAGTCGTCGGTCGCACTCTCGGCCCCGAACCTCCGCGCCCCTGGGCACGAACGCTGCGCCACGTCATTGACGCGTCGCACGAGCTCAATGAGGCCCCATCTTGGTGGACACCGGTAGACGCCTATTTCGGGAGTGCCGAAACACGCACGGACCCGAGCAGCTACTATTGGGACGGGATGAAGCGGCTGGGCCGCCGCGATCGCCCGCTAGTCATCTTCCAATTCACGTTTGCCGGCTTCGGACATTTCGAGCTGTATGGGCGCCCGCCCCAAAAGGTCACGCCGGGCACCGGGTTCTTCGCCTCGATCCCATCGCGGCACCGGTACTACTTGCCGGAGGCCTCCCCTGGCTGGAGTTTCGCTTGGATCGGCATCTACCACCCGTACCTCCTGCGGCGCATCGCCAAGCAAGTGGCGGCGACCGGCCCCTTCCTGCAGGCGTCCCCAAACAGCCCACTCGTGCGCCATCTCGTGCGTCTGGTCCGTGGCGCCTTTCGCAAGGATTTTCGCGACCGACTCGAGGTCGAGCAAGCTCTGTTCGAGTTTACCCTCGCCTTCGAAAGGCTCGTTCAAGCAGCTCCGAGTCCGGAGGGCGAGCGCATACTGGAAGAGCTTCGAAGCCGCGTCCTCGCCGATCCACGTCGCCCGCTGGGCATCGAGCTATTGGCGTCGGAACGCGGGATGACTGGAACCGCGTTCAGCCACTTCTTCCGAGCGCGCACCGGCCTCACGCCTGCGCATTTCATCAGCGAGGTGAAGGTCCAAGAGGCCGCCCGCTTGCTGGTCACCACGCACCTAAGTCTCGATCGAATCGCGACCGAATGTGGCTTTGCGAATGGCAACCATTTCAGCAAAGTGTTCCGAAGATTCCGGCACCAAAGCCCTGGCAGCTATCGGCGCTCGGTCGGCTGATGGCTACCCGATGGCAACGCCCCGCGCGGGCCGGACTATTGCCACTCTCGCAGGGACCGGCGCCGGCTCAGCGCGAGCGCGGCTCCCAGCGCGACGGCGAGCAGCCCCTGCGCGCCTCTGCCTTTACCAGGAACGCTGCACGAACAGGATCCGTCGTCGGTGCTTCCGCCATTGTCGCCGAGGCCGCTTTGGCCGCCACTGCCACCTGCCATTGCACTCCCGGTTCCCGCCGCTGAGGTCCCGCCCGTCGTGCCGAGCTGGCCGCCTGTGCTCACCGTGGCGCCACCGCTGCCTGCGATTCCAGGCGTCCCGCTGACGCCTGAGGAGCTTGCACCAGCCGAGCTTCCGCCCATTGGCACGGTCCCGCCAGAGCCAACGCTTCCGGCGAGCCCAGACGAACCGCCACCGGTGTTTGGTCTGCCGCCTGACGTGCCACCGGTTGTAAGCGCGCCGCCGCTTCCCGCGGAGCCGCCTTTACCCCCGGTTCCGCCGCTTCCCGCGGAGCCACCACTTCCACCCGCCCCCGAGCTTTGGCAGTCGATGGTTGGTGGCGGAGTCTGCGCACCTTGCGGATTCATGGCGGGCAGCGTGATGAGGTCCACGAGCCACGTGAGACCGCCATCGGGAGTGCGCAGGTTCTTTGCCGTGCCGGGGCCGGAACCCGTACCGGTCGCCCCGTACTTCGCTCCGTTTCCGCCCCCGCTCTTGGAGCCCCAGGTCGGATCGGCCGCTGCGAGATGAAATTCGGTGCAGAGGTAGTATTGCGCGTCGATGGTGTACGAGTCTTGGTCGGCCTCAGTCGCGAAGCCGAAGCCTCCGGCCTCCATAGCGCCGCTGGCTCTCGCATAGGTAGACACCACTTTACCCAGCTTCATGGACGTCATGGTCTGTGTCCAAGTAGTGTTGTCGGAGCCCAGCTTGTATTCGATGGTGATGTGGTCGTCCGGGTCAAAGGCTGCGGAAGGCCCGCTGAGCTGGCCGAAGCTCCCGAAGATCGATGTTTCCCCGCACCACTGACCCGTGGCAGCACCGCACGCGCCCTGGTTGTCTCCCCAAGCGTCCAAGGTGGTTTGAATCAAGTCACCTTTGCCGTTCGATAAGCCGGGCCAGATGAACAGCGGGCCCGTGCCCGACGGCATCGGCGGCAAGCGCCCCGGTACGAGCGTGGTCTTCGCGGACAGTAGATGATTAGTCGCTGGGGAAATGGAGTTGAACGAGTAGCTCGCACCCCAGCCATCCGCGGCCGCCATTGCCGTCGCGGGCGACAATGATAGAGACGTTGTCGCGACGACGCCAAGAATCGCAAATCGCGACCTCTTCATTCCCCACTGAGTGACGCGGCACGTGTTGGGCGCTTCATTTTTCTGCCCGCCGCATCGTGGGTGGGGAAAGGGCAGCGACTGCGGCGCAGGCTCGGCGAACGTCGCGGGCTTTCCGCCGAAAGAATGCTTCAGCGCTCTCGAGCTCGCCGTCAACCGAGAGCTCTGTCGTCAACCGAGACTTTCTCGCGCGCGGGAAGCGGAACGCATGCACGGTTTTTGATCAACGCTGCGAGCCCCGCTTCACTACCCCTGCGACGGTCGGGTGTGAGGCGCTTCGTCCGCGAACGAAGCAACGAAGGGAGTTGCTCTTGCGTACTACTATGTTTTTTGCCACCGCTTTGGTGGGCATGGCATGCAGCTCGGGCGAACCGGCCGCAGAAGATGCCGGCGCGATTCAACTCGCGGTTGTTGCGGCCCCGCCAGGCACCGCCTGTCTGCGCGTCGCCGTGACGGGCGCGTCCGGAGGCACCGCGGTGCGAACCTTGGGTCTGAAGCCTGGAAGCGCGAGTCAAGGCACGCTTGCGGGCTTGCCCGTTGGTGCGGTCAGCGTGAAGGCCGAAGCCCTCGACGTAGCATGCAGCGCGGCGAGCGCGGCTTCGATTCCGAGCTGGGTGAGTGAGCCCGTGTCCATCGTGCTCACGCCCGGCGCGGTCGTCCCTCTGCAATTGGTCATGCAAAAGGCGGGGCAAATCAAAGTGACCGTCGATTGGAATACGGGCGCAGCCGGCACGGGCGGCGCTGCGGGTGCGGGCGGTGCCGCAGGTGCGGGCGGCGCTGCGGGTGCGGGCGGCTCGCTGCTCGACGTCGCCGCCACGCTGAACGGCAAGCTCTTTCTTGCTCCGTGTCTCACCGACACAGCGGCGGCGGTCTGTCAAACCACGATGGGCGCGTGTCCGGGAGCAAACGTCAGCGATCCGGCGCTGAGCGGCGCGCTTTTGACTGATACCACGGTCACCCTCGGCGGCACGCTCGGCAAGCCGTACACCGTTTTGCTCCACGTTCAGGGCGAGGTCGAGGCCAAGCGTTACACGGGCAGCGTCGATCAAGAGAGCATCTCCCTTTCGCCGCACGCCAATGGCTTCGCCGTCGGTGGCGTGCCAACCCCCGCCGACTCCTACGGCGTCTACATGGTTCGCGTGACGAACCCCGGCGGCGCCAAGACCGACTATTTCCTCAACTCGCTCGTACCGCCCGGCGTCTCCAACCACACCACCTACGGTGTCGACTACACGGCTTCCATCAAAGCTGAGGGAGGGGCCACCATTCGCCTCGTGGCATCGGACGCCAACTGCAGTCAGATCAGGAACTGCGGGCCAGTGGAGAATGCAGGCAACGTCTGCGCCCAGCCAATCGTCCAGCCGAACATCGAGCCGGCGGTGGTTTCCGCGAACCCCAGTTTCGACTTCCAGGCGCCGTACCGCGGCCAGTGGGTCTCACTGGCCGTGAA
>JBEQSW010000404.1:0-4643 GCA_040348565.1 Myxococcales bacterium
CCTGCCCCGTCGCTCAAATCAAGATGCCGCTGTACGAGCGCACGCTGCACGTTGGCTCGAACAAAACCATCGTCGGCCTGGGTCGGGGAGCCCAGGTGCGAGGCGTGGTGTTCTCGCTGGGAGTGCAGAAAAACATCGTGATTCGCAACCTGGCCATTTACGACGTGAACCACACCCTGATCGAAGCCGGCGACGCGCTCGGGCTGGGCGGCACCAATGACGTGTGGCTCGATCACATCACCACCAAGTGGATCAGCGACGGCTTTACCGACATCAAAGATGCCTCACAAGGTGTAACGCTGTCTTGGATGCACTACGACGGCATCAGCCCCGACGCTTGCCACGGCAAGCACCCGCGCGTGTCACAAATCACCGACTCCACCGTCACCTTGCACCATTGCTTCTTCGACCACCCCGACGCGCACACTCCCGTCGTCGATCATTCGAAGGCTCGCGTGCACGTCTTCGACAACTTGGTGCAAGACGCCGATGGCTACGGCGTGGGCGCGGCCTGCAGCGCCCAGGTGCTGATGGAAGCTGTCACCTTCAAGACTGTCGGCAACCCCACCGCCAAGCGCACCTGCACCGACGACATGAGCCTCGGCCTGATTTCGGCGCCCGCAGGCTCCAACCTCTACCTCTCGGACGTCGGCAAGCACACCGGCGGGGACGGGGCCGAGCCGCACGACACCGTGTTCACCCCCTCCTACGACTACACCCTCGAGCCAGCCAACGAAGCGTGGCCCAAAGTCCAAGCCCGAGCTGGCGCCGGGGGCCCGTGGGCGTTACCGCTCGCCCTCGAGCCTTAGCTTTGCTCGGTAGGACCCAATCCGGTAGGACCCAATCCGGTAGGACCCAATCCGGGGCGAAGGTAAAGGTCTGCGGGGACCGGCCGCAGGACGTGAACCTTTCCGTCACTTCCCGAAAGCGGCTAGTCTGTCTGCCATGTCGGGGCTTCGTCTGGTTGGTGGAGGCGTCTTGTCGGTCGTGTTGCTGCTGAGCTGCGGTGGCACGACGACGGATTCGCCCGCTCCGGCCCCTAGCGAGGTGCCGGTCGGCGGCGCGTCCGGTGACGCCAGCGAATGTTCAGGAGGCGCACCAGACGGCGGGTGCGACGGCCGCGGCGGCGAGGCCGCGCTCGAGGCGTACGCCCGGCTCCGCACCGCGTGCAGCCTCACGGTTCGCGTGAACCGACGGGGTGCACCGGTTTGCATCGACTACCACCTCAAGTGAGCTCGCCCCCCACTCTCGGGCGGGGTCAGTCCTCGATCCTCGTATTAGGTGATATCACCTAATAATCAGGTGATATCAGCTGATTCTCGCGTCGCGGACTGGCCTTGCGGGTCATCGAGCTGGGCTTGCGATCGCTACCGCCGCCGCTCCCGACCACTTGCCAGCCAACCAACGCGCCTCCGTCGTCGGCTGTTCGTCTCGGCTGAAAACCCAAGCCGCCGAGACGCCCCCGTCCGCCCTCAGCGTCAGTTCTCGATCCTCGTATTAGGTGATATCACCTAATAATCAGGTGATATCAGCTGATTCTCGCGTCGCGGACTGGCCTCGCGACCAGGCGCCAGCCAGCCCGACCAGGCGCCAGCCAGCCTGACCAGGCGCCAGCCAGCCAACGCTCCGCCGGCTCGCGCGATCCGCTTTTTAGGGCTGCTTGAGCTTGCGGTACAGCGTCCGGCGGTCGAAGCCCAAGATCTTGGCGGCGAGCGTCTTGTTGCCGCCGACGGCGGCCAGAACCTTGCGGATGTAGCGCTCCTCTACCACTTCCATGCTGGGTAGCTGCTTCGGGTCTTCGTTCTCTTCGTAGACTTCCATCGGGCGGTGCTCGCGGATTTTCGCGGGCAGGTCGTCGATGGTGATTTCGTCGAAGCGGGCGAGCGCTACGGCGCGCTCGATGCAGTTTTCTAGCTCCCGCACGTTGCCCGGCCAGTCGTAGCCCATGATGCGATCGGCAACCGCGCGACCCAAGCGGCTCACGCTCTTGCCGGAGCGCTGACCGGCGCGGTCCAAGAAGTATTGCGCCAAGAGCAAGGCGTCGTTGCCACGCCGACGGAGCGGCGGCACGTCCACGCGCACCACGTTGATGCGGTAGTACAGGTCTTCGCGAAAGCGCTTGGCCGTGACCTCGCCCTCGAGATCGCGATTGGTTGCGGTGACGATGCGGGCGTCGAACGGCACCTCTTGGGTGGCGCCGAGCGGCCGAACCTTGCGTTCCTGCAAAGCACGCAGCAGCTTGGCCTGCATGCCGAGCGGCATTTCGCCCACTTCGTCCAAAAACAGGGTGCCCTGGTTGGCTTCGACGAACAGCCCGGTACGAGCCGTGCGCGCGTCGGTGAAGGCGCCGCGGGCGTGGCCGAATAGCTCATTTTCGAGCAGGGTTTCCGGGACGGCCGCGCAGTTGATGGCCAGGAACGGTCCGCGCCGTCCGCTGCGCTCGTGCAGCGCGCGCGCCACGAGCTCTTTGCCGGTGCCTGATTCGCCCGTGATGAGCACGTTGGCGTCGGTCTCGGCCACGCGAGAGACGATGTCGGCCATGCGCCGCATGGCGTCGCTGTCGCCGATGACGTTGGGCAGCTCGTGCTCGTCGACGCGACGGCGCAGGCGCTGCAGCTCGTCGGTCATGGCGCGGTAACGAACCGCGCGGTCGATGGTGAGAGCCAGCGCGTCCATCGACACGGGCTTGGTGATGAAGTCGTAGGCGCCCGCACGCATGGCGCCGATGGCATGCTCGAGAGTGCCGAAGCCGGTCATCACGATCACGACCAAATCCGGGCGCTTGGCCAGGGCGGTGCGGCACAGATCCAGGCCGCTCATCCCCTCCATGTGGATGTCGACGAGCAGCACCGAAAAGTCTTCGTTGTCGAGCTGGGCCAACGCCGCTTCCGGCGAGAGCCGCCACGACACACCGTAGCCGCGGGGGCTGAGCGCGGCTTCCGCCAGCTCGCACATCTCGCGATCATCATCGGCGACGAGGATCTTGGGTACTGAGGAGGAGACGCGAGCGTCGGACGAGGATTTTTCGACGAGGGCGAGGGCGGCGGTCATGCGGGCCCGCTAAGCACGCTGCGTGCCGTCACGAATTAACGAAAAAAGCAGTGGAATTCGGCCTCGCCGCCGCCATACAGGCGGTGCAATTCGCCGCAGCGGTGCGCGCAGGCGTGGCGTTCTTGCGGGAGCAAACGGCGTTCGCCACGCCGTCCAGTACTCCTAAGGCGGCGCGCTACGCCTGGGAATGCGGCTTGCAGTGAAAAAACAGAGAGAGGAGGCCTCGATGCTACAAGCCAGGCCCAAAGCGGAGCGGACGGCGTTGTGCGACGTGATGCGTTCCCCGGTGATCGCGCTCCAAGTCTTCGACTCGGTGTCGGCGGCGCTGGATACGGCCCGCGAGCACGGCGTCCATCATTTCCCGGTTTGTGACCACCGACAGGTGGCCGGCATGCTTTGCACGTGTGATCTGCAAGAGGCGACGCCCGAGCAGATGGTGGGCGATCTCATGCGCCCCGCCGTGACCATTCCCGACACCAGCAGCACCATGGACGCCGCGTTGCTGATGCGCGCCGCCGATGTCGGCTCGGTGCTCGTGACGGGGGAGGACGGAGCGCCGCGGGGCATCGTGACGCGCAGTGACTTGAATGGGGAGCCCCGGGTCTCCGCCATTTTGGAAGATTGCCGATGTGAGAGCTGTGGGTCGCTGCGCCATTTGCAGCGCTACGGAGAGCGGCACCTGTGCTTCTCGTGTCACGAGCGAGCAGCGGAGCCCGAGGCTTTCGAAACCGGCGGCGGCGACTGAAAAAGGAACAAAAAATGCGACATCCCCAGACTCTTACGGTGCTGATCTTGGTGATTGGCGCCTCGTTCGGGCTGCTCATGTGGGCGGGCGCGCTGTGGGCGGCGCTCGGCGCGCTCGTCGGTGGCTTGGTGCTGGCCTACGTGATCGCGCTCGCCTGGGTGCGCGCGCCCAAGACCGGTGCTCACACTAGAGAGGCGTCGCGCGACGACTCTTTCTCGGAGCTGCGCTGACGCCAGCAGGGCGCAAGTCGGCACGGCACTTGCTCAGACTCACTCCCGTCACTTTCAACCGGAGGCATCATGATTCGCTTCACAACCGTTACGGCGTGCGCGGCTCTTTCGTTGGCGTTTGCTATCGGCTGCAACAAGGCATTGGACGAGCAGCACCAAGCAGACAAGGCACGCGTCGAAGCCGACGAAAAGGTCGCGGACGCCAATCGCGAAGCTACCGACAAGATCAACGCGGCTCGGGCCGAGGCCGATAAAAAGGTGGCCGACGCCCAAGCTGACTTCCTGAAGCTGCGCGAAGACTATCGCCATTCGGTCAATAACGACCTGGTGTCCATCGACAAGAACATTGCCGACCTGGAAGCCAAAGCCAAGACCGCCACGGGCAAGACGAAGGCCACCATCGACAGCTCGCTGCCGAATATCCATTCGCTAAGGGAGTCGGTTACGACCGAATACCGTTCGCTCGAGCTCGCTTCCGCGGTCACCTGGGACGAAGCGAAGGGCCGCGTCGACAAGGCAATCGACGAGCTGAAAAAGGCGGTCGACAAGGCTGACTAGAGCCGCTGCCGTTCGGTAGCCGTTCTGGTCCCTGCAGGCCACGAGCGGCGCGCAAAATC
>JBEQSW010000434.1:0-13442 GCA_040348565.1 Myxococcales bacterium
GACGCGCTGTCCGAAGATGGCCGAAGTGCCGCCGCCGTTTTCGAAGCGCCGATCGTCCCAGATCAGCAGCCCCTCCGCGCCGGTCCACACGACCGACGGGCGGAGCGAATAGTCGTCGGCGATGGTGACGCGTAGATCGGGGATGAGCCTCTCACCCTTGCGGTTGAGAAGATCGAAATAAATCTCGTAGTTTTGGCTCTGGCGCGCGTCTTGGTACGCCGTCAAATAGCGCTCGCCGGACCAGGCCAAAGAGCCGCCGTAGGCGGCGGCGTTCACGCGCGCCACGCGCTGCGGCGGTCCGACCAGCTGCCCTTGCGCGGTCAGCTGCTGAAACTGCCCTTGCGAGCGGCCGAACCAGCTGGTCATGCTGGCGCCGAACGATTCACCGTCGAAGGCAAGCCCGGCCGCCTCCGCGTGCTCGGCGTCGGGCGGCGAAACTTGGATCGGCGCCATGCCCGTCACCTGCAGCTGCGTGCCGTCGTCGATGATGCCGTTGCAGTCGTTGTCGAGCCCGTCGCACAGCTCGATGGCGCCGGGGAAGATCTCCGACGTCGTATCGTCGCAGTCTTTGCCGCAGCCCAGCGCGGCTTTGGGATCGGCGGTGGTGCCGGTGGCGAAGGCACCGTCGCCATCGGCGTCGACCCGACCGCTCGTGAACGTGCAGCCCGTCGGCGTGCAGGCGTCGACCGTGCACGGGTCACCGTCGTCGCACACTTCACCGACGTCCAGAGAACAGACGCCGTCGGTGCATGCCGCCGAGCCGCAGCGGTCGGGCGGCGGCTGAGGGCAGTCGGCGGCGGTGGTGCAACCAGGATCGGGCGGGGCGCCGGCCAAGCCGTCACTGCCCGCGCTGGAAATCACGCGGCCAGGAGGCAAGCCGGTGCGCGACCCACACGCCAGCGCCAAGAACCAACCGCTCGCGCCTAAGAGCAGCGCACGAGTAAGCAGGAACGCCCTCATGCGCGCCTAGCCGCAAACCCCGAAGCCAGCCACGTCGAGGTCCCCACAGATGAGCCCGCCCTGACATTTGTTGGCGGTGCCGAGCTCGCAGAGCGCCGCGCAGCGCTTGCCCGCGCGTTGTCCGACCACGCACACGAAACCCGGCGCGCACCAGTCACTCTCGTTTTCGCCGCAGAGCTGGCCTTGGAGCCCATGGCCCGCCGGCAAGCACACGGTGCCGTACCGTTGCTGATCGCAACCGCTGCCCTCGGGATGGTCGACGAAAGGGTAACAACCTTCTCCGGGGCCACAGTCATTGGGCGCGAACGGATCGCATGCGAGATCGGGCGGAGGCAAGTCCTTCTGGGCGCAGCCCGTCTCGATCGGCTCCGGGTCGACCAGTCCGCCGGTGCCAGCGGCGGCGGTTCCGGTGTCGCCGCCAGCGCCAGCGCGCCCGGTGGTTCCGCCCGCCGAGCTCGAGCCCGCGTGCCCCGAGGGGCGCCCGGCGCCGCTCGTCTCGCTCGGCGTGCCGTCGCCGTGCTCGACCGCCCCACCGCACCCTGAAGCCAACGCTAGCGCCAGCGTACAGCAACCCACCCCAATCGCGGTCCTGCTCCCGAACATGACAGCGCTAAGATAGCCCGGTCGGAGCAAGTTTCCACACGCCGGACCGAGATGGCCGGCTTTTGCCGGTCCCGCGGCAAAACGCGGCTCGAATCAGCCCCACGCTAGCCCGCTTTGGCGAGCCACTCCCCTGCCGGCGGCCGCGTCCACTGACATTTTCTCGCATTTCGTTGCCCAAGCGCCGCCTTTGCCGCTCTAGAACCCCATCATCATGCAGCGGAGCCCAAGCCTCCTCATCGCGGCGCTCTCTTGGTTGGTCCTGAGCTGCGCCTGCAATCGCACCGAAGAGCCTGCCGCTCCCACGAGCGCCGAAGCATCGCCCGCCGCGGCCCCGTTGGCGGCCCCCCCACCGCCACCAGCAGCGCTGCAAAGCGCTGCCCCGCCGCCCGCCGCCAGCGCACCAGTAACGAGCGCGGTGTGCACGGTGCCGTTCGGCGCGCCGGCGCCGATTGCCGCCAAGGCCGCGCAATGCCCGAAAGACCCGACCGGCAACCTGAAGCTACCGCTCGGCAAGATCACGTTCACGGACGCACCGGGCTCCCCGCAAGTCGACGTCGAGCTGGCGCGCGACGAGGCTTCGCGTGAGCGCGGATTGATGTATCGCACCAGCATGCCAGAAAACCGCGGCATGCTTTTTTCGTGGCAGGACGAGCGAGTGCGCAACTTCTGGATGCACAACACCTGCATTCCACTCGACATGCTGTACGTCACGAAGGACGGCATCATCGCCGGCATTCTCGAGCAAGTCCCGACGTTGAACGACGCGCCACGAGGCGTGGCGTGTCCAGCGGCGCACGTGCTCGAGCTCAACGCCGGTTGGGCGCGGGCGCACGGTTTGGCACCGGGAATGAAGCTGAAGATCGAGGGCTGAGGCGGCCGGGCGGCAGCCCACCCTGCCCAACGGGCCCAGGTGGTGGTAGATCGCGGCGCGATGTACCAGCTCCGAAGCCCCCTTCGTTTCGTCGCCGTCGGATGTTTGCTCGCGTTGCCTGGCACGCTGGGCTGTCAAAAGACAGAGGTCGAGCCCGAGTCGCGGCCGGTCACGGAAACGAAGCCCGAGCCCACGCCGCCCGCGGCGCAAACGGCAGCGCCGGTCCAAAACGCGGCCACCACCGCTTCGGCCGCGCCGGCCCCCGCCCCCACCATCAAGCCGGTCGCCAGCGTGCCGGTCAGCGCGGATGATCCGCTCGCCGGCAAGTTCACCCTCGAGGATGCCACCAAGGGCCTGACCGGTAGCGGCGCCCTGGTCGCCGAGATTCAGACCGATCTGGGCAAGCTGGAGTGCGAGCTGTACGAAGACAAAGCGCCGATCACGGTCGCCAACTTCGTGGGCCTGGCGCGCGGCCTCCGCCCCTTCAAGCAACCCGACGGCAAGTGGGCCAAAAAGAACGGCTACGACGGCACCACGTTTCACCGAGTGATCAAGGGCTTCATGATCCAGGGCGGCGATCCGCAAGGCACGGGCGCCGGCGAGCCCGGCTACGTGATCCCGGATGAGATTTGGGAAGGCGCGCATCACAACGAACGCGGGCAACTGTGCATGGCCAACCGCGGCAAGAATACCAACGGCATGCAGTTCTTCATCATGGACGGCGTCGCCAACCACCTGGACGGCGGCTACACCATCTTCGGCAAGTGCGCGCCCGAAGACGTGATCGAGAAGTTGTCGAGCGTGGAAGTGCGGGGCGACCACTCCGTCAAACCCACGAAGATCACCAAAGTCACCATCAAGCGCAAAGCGAAGAAGGCCGAAGCCGACGCCAAGCCCGACGCCTCGGCCAAGCCCGCGGCGCCCGCCACGTCGACCGCGCCCAAGCCGGCCACGCCGGCCGCCCCCAAGCCAGCCGCTCCCGCGGCTCCCAAAGCGGCCGCCCCCGTCACACCTGCTGCACCTGCTGCACCTGCCGCACCCGCCAGCCCGTAGCCTCGGCGCGTCAACTCGTCGAATCGCGGGGCCGTTGCAACCAGGCCTCGCGCGCGCTTCGAAACATCAGGAACAGGGCAACCGCTGCCAGATTGACGCCGAAGTAGGCGGTGTCTTCGGTTGCGCCAAGGTAGGCATTGAAAGACGTGCCCACTCCAAGCTCGAGGGGCTCATTCGCGCTACCCAGGCGCACGGTGCACTCGACCAAGAAGTAGAAGTCGTAGTGCAGGTTGGCCTTGGCCAGATTCAGCCACGGCACTTGCGCAGCCAGCAGCCATTGCATTCGTTGGACCGCCTTGGCGTCACCCCGCCACACCCCGAATGCTAGCCATCCGGCGCAACCGAACACCAGCAGCAGCGCGCCGCTGAACACGTCGAAGGCTGACTGGCTCGCGTCAGCGAGCAGCACATACACCCCGAGCAACCCGCCCAGCGCTTGCAACGCCGCGATCGCGCGGAGGCGCAACGGAACCTTGAACCGCGCCACCGGCAGCGGCCCTAGCTCCCCCGCGATTTCAGCGAGAGTTTCCGGCGATTTGTCGGGCATTGCCACACCCCTGTGAGCTTCCAGCTTCGCACGCCTTGGTGAACAGCACGAGCGCCCGCTGCTGGTCCAAGGCGACCCCGGTCGCGGTGCGATACATCATGCCCAGGTTGTTGCAGGCGTCGGCGCTACCGGCGGCGCATGCTTTGGTAAATAGTTGGTTGGCCTGCGCCAGATCGCGCAGCACGCCTTCCCCGGTGAGATAGCGATTGCCGAGATCCAGGCAAGCGTCCGACTCGCCGCCGCTGCACGCCTTGGCGAATAGGCGGGTACCTTCGGCTGGGTCTTTCTTCACTCCTTCGCCAAAGTAGTAAGCCTTGCCGAGAAGCCAACAGCTCCGCAAAAGCTCGTGCTGACACGCCAAGTCGAGGTAGCCGGCCGCTTTGGCCACGTCTGCCGGCACGCCCTTGCCCGTGGCGTAGGCAATCCCGACGTCGAAGCAACTCTCGTAGCTTTTCAGGTCGCAAGCTCGAGCGAACGAGGCCGCGCTACGGGTGTCGTCTCGCGGAATGTCCGTGCCGTCCCGGAGCATGCGCGCGATGTTCTGACAGGCATTGCCGTAACCGAGCGTACAGGCATCGCCGAACAAGACGGCGGCCTTCTTCATGTCCTTTCCGACCCCGCTGCCCTCCATGTAAAGGGCGGCCAAGTTGTGACACCCGACGCCGTCACCGAGATCGCAGGCCTTTTTGTACAGTTTGGCGGCGCGCGCAGCGTCTTTGGCCAAGCCGTCGCCGGTTTGATGCAACAGGGCCAGGTTGAAACATGCCACCGCCTCGCCGCCTTCGCAGGATTTGGCGAGCAGAGCGGCGACCGCCGCGGGGTCCTTCTGCAGCCCTTGGCCCTTCTGCATCAGCTCGGCAAAGTACGCGCACGCGCCTGCGTCTCCCAAGTCGCAAGCGCGCTTCACCAGCTCGTTGGCGCGCGCGTCGTCCTTGGTCACGCCCTCGCCGTTTCGATGCAGCAAGCCAAGGTTCCAGCAGCCGGCGCCCACGCCGCCCTGGCAGGCCTTGTCGAAAAGCTGCGCCGCTCGAGCCGGGTCTTTGTCGACACCCTCCCCCTGCCAGTAAGCGCTGCCCAAATTAGTGCAGCCGATGGGCCCGGCGTCGCAGGCGCGCTGATACAGAGCCACGGTCTGTTTGGCGTCCAGGGGAGGTAGCTGCCCCGCCTGATGAGTCGCGACCAGATCCAGACAACTTTGCGAGTGGCCGGCCTCGCAAGCTTTGGTCAGGTATTCGAGCCCCGCGGGGTAGTCGCGCTCGCCGAGGGCGCCCGTGCGGTACGCCACGGCCAGCTCAACGCATGCCTGGGCTTGGCCGCCAGCGCACTGCAGCTTCCAGTCAGCCATCTGCTGCTTGGCGCCACTCGCGCTCGCAGTGCCGTCAGAGTCGCTGGCGCGCGACAGCTCGATGCCGTCCACCGTCATCTTCCACCGCCCCTCTTCGAGGTGTGGAGGCTTGTCGACCACGAACCGCGCCCGCAACGGCCAGACTCCCGCCAGTATCGACGAGCCGTCGAAGGACATGCGGGCCCCATGCAATGCCACGCTGCCGATGCCGCCAGTCTTGCCATGGCGCTCGTAGTCGAGCGTCCCTGCCGCGTGGATTTCCAGACGCGCGTCCGTCGCTTGCCACACGCCGACGAAGTCCGCCTTGTTGCCCGGGACTTCCTGCCGGCACTGCACGAGCAGCAACAGTCCGAACAGACGCGGCAGCGCGGACATTTTCATGGGTGCCCCTCAGTCTGGTTGATACAGGACTTTTTGCGTCGGGTCGATGGCGTAAAATTTTGCGTGCTCGGGCCGTCCGAACGTCAGGGCGCCGAAGAAGTTGACGATCACCGCGAAGGCCGAGGCGAGCATGAAAGCGCCGCGCAGCGGCGGCCCGACGATGGCCAACAGCATGAAGAGCAGCGGCGCGTAGTCGTTCGAAAAGCGGTAGCCGAACTGCACCCAGCCGGTGTTTTGATAGAAGAGGGTGGGCAGCGCGACGAGCCCCGCCGTCAGCAGTAGCGCGCGCGCCAGTGGCGACCAGCGCTTGGCCAAGAGCAGCCATAGGTACATGGGCGTCGTCACCCACAAAGCCAGGCCGTGGCCGTTGATCTGCACGGCGCCGCCCTGCGCCGGCAGCCACGGCAAGCTGGTGAACATGACGCCCAAATTGCGCGCCAGGTAGTGGTAGTCGAACAAACCCCATTTGGCGATGCGCGCCGCCCACGCAATGCTGAGGTAGCGGTATCCGGTCTCGAACGGGTCGTCGAAGCGCGCGGCGTTGTGCCAAAAGCCGAAACCGAGCACGAGCGCGAGCGGCAAGGCGAACCAGAGCAATAGACGCGCGCAGCGCGCCACCGCATAGCCTTGCACCAGCCCTCGCCCGCGCGGAGACGGCAAGCGCGTCGCCCGCAGGGCCTCGAATACGAACAGGGGCGCCGCGAACAAGAGCGGTGTCCGGGTTGCCACCGCGAGCGCCAAGCACACCCCCGCTAGCAACGGCCGCTCTGCCTTCAACGCGAACAGCAGATACGCTGCGGTCAAAACGGCCGCGACCACGTGGGCAGCGTACCAAACGGTGCCTTGCAAGCTGCAGAAGAAGTACACGCTGCCGAAGCAAAACAGCACCGCCAACACCAAGTTTTCGAGCTCGGTCCGCTGCGACTCCCCCGAGCGACGTAGCTTCTCGAACGCCAGAAACAGCATCGCTGGCGCCAGCCCGGCCAAGAGCACGAACAAGCGACCGTCGGCGACGGCCTCGGCGCTACCGGCCAGCGCCACCAGCGGCACGAGCAGCACGCTGGGAAAAGGCGGAAACACCACGAACCATTTGCCGTGGTAGGCGGCAAAATCGTTGCCGCGCGCGTAGTCTGGCGGCGGCCCACCCAAGTCGAGCCTCCCTTTCAGCCAGGCTTCGGCCAAAAGCGCGAAGTGGTCGTACGGCGTGTGCTCGCGCAATACGGCGGCCGACGCGCACACCAGCAGACACAGCGTCACGCCCACGTAAATGGCAAGCGCCCACAGCAAGCGCCGTGCGCGCGTACCCGGGCTCGCGTCGAACCTCACCCGTCTGCCATATCAAACTCGAGCACAGCCGTCGCCGCTCGCTGGGGCGCTCTTTTTGCACCGGCGCCCGGAGCGCGCTATGGCCGGTGCGTCCATGTCCCGCCCCGAGCTCGTGATCCCGGTTGCCGATTTGGAGCGTGGCGCCAAACACGCCGAATTCGTCCTTTCGGAGGCCTGGCTGCGCCGCGCGCTCGAAGGCACCGACGCCACGACCACGGCGCCGGGTAAAGTGGAGGTCACCGTCAGCAAGAACGGCACCTCGGTGTTGGTGCGGGGTCAGCTCACGGCTGATTTGACCATGCCCTGCGTCATCACCCTCGACCCGGTGCCGGTGCCGGTCCGGAGCGATATTCTGCTCATGCTGTCGCCCAAAAGCGGCGCCACCACCGAGCACGAAGGCCACGTCGCCCGCCGGAAGCCTCGTCCCCCCAAGGCGGACGGGGCCGGGGTCCCGGAAAAAGCGCGCTCCGGCCCGGAGCGGGGCGGGCGCTCCAAAGGCCCCGGCAAGGCGGGCGGCGGCGACGGCCATTGGGAAGAAACCCCCATTTTGGACGACGAAACCGCGGGCCAAGACACCTACGACGGGCACGAAATCATCCTCGACGACTTCGTCCGCGAGTTCCTGGTCCTGGAACTTCCGATGTTTCCTCGCCGTTCGGACTTGCCAACGGACAGTGCAGCAGCTAACCCTCCGCTCCCCGCTGACAGCGGGCCGGCAGGCGCCAAGCCTATCGACCCCCGCCTGTCACCGCTAGCCGAGCTCAAAAGCCGGCTCGAGCAGAAGATCAAGAAGGAGTAATCCTCGTGGCCGTTCCGAAACGACGTTTGAGCAGCAGCAAGCGCGATATGCGCCGAGCCAATCACGACAAGGTCGTCGCCCCCAACGTGGTGCCCTGCGCCAGTTGCTCGGCTCCGATGATTCCGCACCGGGTTTGCCCGAGCTGTGGGTTTTACAAAGGCCGCGCGGTCGTCAAGTCCGGCGCCGCCGAGAAGAGCTGAGCCGTCCGAGGTTGCGGTAGGGCGGCTGCCCTACCGACCCGCGAGACAGCTGGTTTAACCATTTCTGGTGACGTCTCCTCGCGGTGATCGTATCCAGACTAGGCATGCCGAGCGTCACTGTCCCTAAGAGCTGCATCCTGGGCACGGGTGCCTACGCACCCGACCGGATCCTGAGCAACGGCGATCTCGAGCGGCTCGTCGACACGTCCGACGCTTGGATCACCGAGCGCACCGGCATCAAGGAGCGACGTGTCGCCGCCGACGACCAGGCCTCGAGCGACATGGCCCTGGTGGCCGCGCAACGCGCGCTGGAAGCCGCCGGCCTCACCGCCAAAGACTTGGACATGATCATCGTCGGCACGGTCACCCCCGACCTGCCGATGCCCGCCTGCGCGGCGATCTTGCAGCAGAAGCTGGGCGCGGGTCCCATCCCGTCGTTCGACATCTCGGCCGCGTGCGCCGGCTTCATCTATGCGATGTCGATCGCGGATCAGTTCATCCGCTCCGGCGCGCAAAAGCACGTGTTGATCGTGGGCGTGGAGCTGCTCAGCCGCATCCTCAACATGAAGGATCGCACGACCTGCGTGCTGTTCGGCGACGGCGCCGGCGCCGCCGTGCTGGGGCCCGCGAAGGATGACGGCGCGGGCATCCTGTCCACCAAGCTGTACACCGATTCTTCGCTGGTTGGCTCGCTGTGCATTCCCGCCGGCGGCAGCAAAGAACGCCTCACGCCCGAAGCCCTAGCCGCTCAACGCGACAAGGTGCACATGGCCGGGCAAGACATCTTCAAAGTGGCGGTGAAGAACCTGACCAGCGCCTCGCGCTCGGCGCTCGAGCACGCCGAGCTGCCGGCGTCGGCGGTGCGTTGGGTGGTGCCGCACCAAGCCAACTTGCGCATCATCGCGCAGGTCGCGCAGCGCCTGGACATCCCGCTCGAGCGCTTCGTGCTCAACATCGAGCGGTATGGCAACACCTCCAGCGCGTCCATCCCCATCGCGCTCGACGAAGCCGTGCGCGACGGTCGCATCGAAAAGGGCGACACCGTTCTGATGTGTGCGCTGGGCGCTGGTGTCTCGTGGGGCAGCGCGCTCATTCGCGTTTGAGCTTTCGCCGCGCACGCGGCGCTTGAAGGAGCCTCTCTTGACGACCGCATGGCTATTCCCCGGGCAAGGCACGCAACAAGTCGGCATGGGCAAGGAGCTGTACGCAGCCTCCGCCGCCGCACGTGAAGTTTGGCAACGTGCGGACGCAGCGTTGGGCTTTTCGCTGAAGAACCTGTGCTTCGAAGGGCCCGAGGCCGAGCTCACGCTGACCATGAACGCGCAGCCCGCGATCGTGACGACCAGCATCGCCGCGCTCGCGGCCATTCGCGAAGCGTTGCCCGGCCTCGAGTTACCGGCGTTCGGCGCCGGTCACTCGCTCGGTGAGTACAGCGCGCTCGTCGCCGCCGGCGCGCTCACGCTCGAAGACGCCGTGAAGCTCGTCCACCTGCGCGGCCAAGCCATGCAAGAAGCCGTGCCGGCCGGCGTCGGCGGCATGGCCGCGATTTTAGGCGGCGACGCGGCCGCCGTGGAGGCGCTGTGCCGCGACGCTGCTCAAGGCGACGTCGTCGCGCCCGCCAATTTCAACACCCCCGGTCAGATCGTGATCTCGGGTCACAAGGCGGCGGTGGAACGAGCGGCCGCTTTGGCCGGCGAGCGCAAGCTCAAAGCCACGATGCTCAACGTGAGCGCGCCCTTCCACTGCTCACTGATGGCGCCGGCCGCGGCTCGCATGAAAACGGCGCTCGCTGCCGTCACTCCCGGTTCGCTCGGCTTTCCAGTGGTGGCAAATGTCGAGGCCACGCCGAACGCCGACGCCTCACGCATCGCCTCTCTACTGGTGCGGCAAGTCGACTCGCCCGTGAAATGGGACCAGAGCGTGGTCGCCATGGCCGAAGCCGGCGTGACCCGCGCGCTCGAGATCGGACCCGGCAAGGTGCTGGCCAATATGACTAAACGCATCGACAAGCGCATCTCGGTCTTGTCGGTCGGAGACTCGGAAAGCGTGGGCAAAGTCGCCGAATTTCTGGCGGGCTGAGCCGACGCAGCGCGTAAGCGCGCGCCGCGTAAGACATTTTGCGCTCGACAACGGCCACGGCGTGCTAAAGACGCGCGCTCACGCGGTTTTTATCCGCGCTTTCTCGAAGGAACCTCAGCGAATGTTCGATCTCACCGGCAAAGTCGCGCTCGTCACGGGCGGCTCTCGCGGTATTGGTCGTGCAGCCTCGCTCGCGCTGGCCAAGCGCGGCGCGCACGTCGTCATCAACTACGTGAGCAACGAAGGCGCCGCCCGCGAAGTAGCGGAGCTGATTCAAGGCGGCGGCGGCAAGGCCGAGCTGGTGCAGTTCGACGTCGGCAACAGCGACGCAGCCGAGAAAGCCATCGCCGAAGTGGCCAAACGCCTCGGGCGCCTGGACGTGCTGGTGTGCAGCGCCGGCATCTCGATCGACGGGCTGCTGCTTCGCCTCAAAGACGAGGATTTCGACCGTATCCTCTCGATCAACGTGAAGGGCGCCGTGGCCTGCGCTCGCGCCGCCACCAAGGTGATGATGCGCGCCCGCACCGGCCGAGTCATCTTCCTCTCCAGCGTGGTCGGCGAGATGGGCAACGCGGGTCAGACCGCGTACTCCGCGTCCAAGGCTGCGCTACTGGGCGTCACCAAGTCGATGGCGCGGGAGCTGGCGTCCCGCTCCATCACCGTCAACGCCATCACCCCCGGCTTCATCGACACCGACATGACGGGCGCGCTCACCGAAGAGCAGAAGGCGTCCATCAACTCGGCCATCCCGCTCGGCCGTACCGGCAAGCCGGAAGAGATCGCGGCCGCCGTGGTCTACCTGGCCTCCGACGAGGCCGCCTATGTCACCGGTCAGGCCCTGCGCGTGAACGGCGGCATGTATATGTAAATCTTGGGGTTTTCCTGTAGCGCTGGACACCAAGAAAAGCGCCGCCGGAAGCCTTGGACGCACGACGGAATCTAGCTAACGGTTCGAAAAATCCCTGCAAATGGGGCGACCTCTCTGGTACGAGGCACCCCTGGAGGCATCATGGCTGAAGGTCGGAACGTAACCGCCGAAGTAAAGCGGATCATCAAAGAGCAGCTCGACGTGGATGAGAAGGATATCAAGCCCGAATCCACGTTCATCGACGACCTGGGCGCGGACTCGCTCGGTCTGGTAGAGCTGGTCTTGGCCTTCGAAGAAGCCTTCGAAATCGACATCCCGGACGAAGACACCGAGAAGATTCGCTCGGTTCAGGACGCTGTCGACTACATCGAAAAGCACCTGGCGGGCTGAGCGCCGCGCAGGCTATCGGGCGCCGTCAAAAAGCGCCCTGTAGCCCCACTGGCAGAAGCCCGAGTTGGCTCTAGGCAGCTGAAGGAGCACATGGAGCGGATCGTCGTCACAGGAATTGGTCTCGTCACTCCGAACGGAGTCGGCACTGATGCGAGCTTTCAGTCGTTGATCAACGGCCGGAGCGGCGTTGGACCGATCACGCAGTTCGAAGCAACGGAACAGTTTTCGACCCGCATCGCGGCAGAAGTAAAGGGCTTCGACCCTGCCGCGTTCATGGAAAAGAAGAAGATCAAAGAGGTCTCGCGCTTCATCCCGTTCGCCATCGCGGCGACCCGGATGGCGCTGGACCAGGCTGATCTGAACTTGACCGAGGAAGAGCGCGACCAAGCGGGCGTGTACATCGGCGTCGGTCTGGGCGGCCTCGAGAACCTCGAGCGCTGCACGATCACGCTGACCACCAAAGGTCCCGGCAAGGTCAGCCCCTATTTCATTCCGTCCTTGATCGCCAACATGGCGGCAGGTCAGGTATCCATCGCCTTCGGCCTGCGTGGCCCGAGCATGGCGCACACCAGCGCGTGCTCGTCCAGCGCCCACGCCATGGGTGAGGCGCTGCGCATGATGCAGCGTGGAGAGAGCGAAGTCATGGTCGTGGGCGGCGCCGAAGCCACCATCACGCCCATCGGCATCGCCGGCTTCGGCGCGATGTTCGCCCTCAGCCGTCGCAACGACGAGCCCGAGCGGGCCAGCCGCCCGTGGGACAAGGGTCGCGACGGCTTCGTGTGCGGCGAAGGCGCCGGCACACTGATCTTCGAGACGCTGTCGCGAGCAAAGAAGCGCGGGGCGCGCATCTTGGCCGAGGTCTCGGGCTATGCCGCCACCAGCGACGCGCACCACATCACCAAGCCCGCGCCGGACCACGCCCAGGCCGCCCGCGCCATGCGTCAGGCCTTGAAGGACGCCAAGCTCAACCCCGAGCAGATCGACTACATCAACGCGCACGGCACCTCCACCCCCGTGGGTGACACGGAAGAAGCCAAGGCCGTCGCCAACGTGTACGGCGCCCACGCCTTGGAAAAGAAGCTGTGGGTGAGCTCGACCAAGAGCATGATGGGTCACTTGCTGGGCGCCGCCGGCGCGGTGGAAGCCGCGGTGTGCATCAAGGCCATCGAGACGGGCGTGATTCCGCCGACCATCAACCTGGACGACCCGGACACCGACGTTCCGCTCGACTTCGTGCCCAACAAGGCCCGTGAGCGGCGCATCAAACGCGCCATGAGCAACTCCTTCGGTTTCGGCGGGACCAACGCAACGTTGATCTTCTCCGCCTTCGAGGGCTGAGCGCGCTTCGGCCCGAGCTCCCTCCATGCAGTGCCCCTACTGTCGTGAAATGGAGAGCCGGGTCGTCGATTCGCGCTTGGTCGCGGGCGGCACCGTCACTTGGCGCCGACGCGAGTGCGACGGCTGCAAGCGACGCTTCACCACCTACGAGCGGGTCGAGACCACGCTGCCCACGGTCGTGAAGAAGGACGGGCAGCGGGAGGCCTTCGATCGCCAGAAGCTGCTGCGCAGCTTGCGCATCGCCTGCAACAAGCGCCCGGTCTCGGCGGAGGCCCTGGAAGAGCAAGCCGAGCAGCTGGAGCGCGAGCTCGGCGAGAGCGGCGACAAAGAAGTCTCTTCGCTGGTGATCGGTGAACGCGTGATGGCGCGGCTCAAGGCCCTGGACGAGGTCGCGTACGTGCGCTTTGCCAGCGTCTACCGCTCGTTCCGCGACATCGACGAATTCATGAGCGAGATGGGCAAGCTCGTGCGCTCGCGCACGGATTAGTCATGGCCAAGGACTACGACCAAGAGCTGATGCGTCGCGCGATCGCGCTCGGGGAGCAGGGCGACCCCTCGCCCAACCCGCACGTGGGCAGCGTCGTCGCCAACGCCCAAGGCGAGGTCCTGGGAGAGGGTTTTCACGAGTCGACCGGCCTCGATCACGCCGAGGTGGCGGCGCTGAAGAGCGCGGGGGCCAACG
>JBEQSW010000439.1:0-3105 GCA_040348565.1 Myxococcales bacterium
TCCCTGGTGCGCCTGACGCCGGATTCGTTGGTGGCGGTGCGCGACCCGATGGGCATTCGACCGCTGTGCCTCGGCACCATGCCGGACAGCGGCGCGTACGTGGTCGCCAGCGAGCCGTCCAGCTTCGATCTGATCGACGCCAAGTACGTGCGCGACATCGAGCCGGGCGAGATGCTGATCATCGACAAGCAGGGCCTGCGCAGCTTGCGTCCGTTCGGCGACGCTCCGCGCAAGAGCTGCATCTTCGAGTACGTGTACTTCTCGCGCCCCGACTCGATCTTGGACGGCGTGAGCGTGTACGAAGCGCGCAAGAATCTCGGACGCGCGCTAGCCAAGCTGCACGGTGTCGAAGCCGACGTGGTGATTCCGGTGCCGGATTCCGGCGTGCCGGCCACCATCGGCTACGCCGAGGAGTCGAAAATCCCCTTTGAGCTCGGCCTAGTGCGCTCGCACTACGTGGGCCGCACCTTCATCGAGCCCCAGCAGAGCATTCGTCACTTCGGCGTGCGCTTGAAGCTGAACCCGGTGGGTGCGGCGCTCGAGGGCAAGCGAGTGGTGGTGGTCGACGACAGCATCGTGCGCGGCACCACCAGCCGCAAGATCGTGAAGATGGTGCGCGACGCGGTCGCCAAAGAAGTGCACATGCGCATCTCCAGCCCGCCCACCAAGTGGCCCTGCTACTACGGCATCGACACGCCCACCCGCGGCGAGCTGATCGCGTCCAGCCACTCCGTGGAAGAGATCAACCAGTACATCACCAGCGACACGCTCGCCTACCTGCCCATGGACGCCATGATCGACTCGGTCGTGCGCGCCAAAGTTGGCAGCGCCGGCCCCGGCCGCTCGCGCCTACCCGTGCTCCAAGCCGAAAAGCCGCTGACGAAGGACTCGTTCTGCGTCGCGTGTTGGACTGGTGAGTACCCGATCGAGTTCACGCCGCATCCGCGTCAGCGACAGATGAGGTTGTTGGATCTCTGAGAGCCTGGGGCTTCGCCCAGGCCAGACGCGGATGCATCTGGGTTTCCTTGTTCCTCCGCGCGTTGAGGTAGCGCCTCGCGACCCTGGCGTGCTGAGCTCAAGCTCGCGCTCGGCCTCGCCGAGTTTTGTTCACTCCGGTCCTCTGTTTCGATCGAGATCTGATCGTGCCAAGGTCGGGTGAAGGCGATCCAGCTCGGGCCGTTGGCCCTCGCGATCGCCATACCGTTGACGAACGATCGGGCGAGCTGAGCGGCGTCACGGAGCCTGTCGGAGCGACGGAGCTGCGGGGAGCGACGGAGCTGCGGCGCCGGGCGGTTCGACGGAGCTGCGGGGAGCGACGGAGCTGAGCAGCGCGACGACCTGAGTGGGTTCCACGGAGCTGGGCGGAGGGACGGAGCTGGGCGGGGCGATGGGTTTGGGGTGCTTCCCTGGGAGCGATTAAGCGCTATGTTAGGGGTTCGAGCTGAAACGAATGTTCGACCGGTTGCCTGAGTCCGTCTCCATTTACGAGGTTTCGCCTCGTGATGGGCTGCAGAACGAGGCGGCGCCCATTCCGCTGGAGGGCAAGCTGGAGCTGCTGAAGGCGCTGATCGCGGCCGGGCTGAAGCGGATCGAGCTGACCAGCTTCGTGTCACCGCGCTGGGTGCCGCAGCTGGCGGATGCGGATGCGCTGGTGAAGGCCGCGCCGTTGCCGCCGGGGGTGACGGTCTCGGCGCTGGTGCCCAACGCCAAGGGCTTCGAGCGGGCGCTGGCGGCCGGTCTGAAAGAGATCGCCGTGTTCATGTCGGCCAGCGAGACCCACAACCGCAAGAACACGAACAAGAGCATCGCCGAATCGCTGCAGACGTTCGAAGAAGTCGTGCCGCCGGCTCGCGCGGCAGGGCTCGCCGTGCGCGCATATGTCTCCACCGTTTGGGGTTGCCCGTACGAAGGGGACGTGGCCGTCGGCGCGTCGCTCGGCATTGCGCGACGGCTGCTCGAGCTGGGCTGCTACCAAGTGTCGCTCGGCGACACCATCGGCGTCGGTACGCCCTTGCAAACTCAAGGCATCGTGCGCGCCTTCTTGTCCGAAATCCCCGCCGCCCAACTGGCTTTGCACCTGCACGACACGCGCGGCACGGCTCTGGCCAACGCCCTGGTCGGGCTCGAGCTCGGCATCCGTGACTTCGACGCTTCGGTCGCGGGCATCGGCGGTTGTCCGTACGCGCCCGGCGCCGCCGGCAACCTGGCCACCGAAGACCTGGTTTACATGTTGAACGGGCTCGGGGTGAAGACGGGCATCGATCTCGATCTGTTGATCGAGGCGGGCCGCGTCGCCGAAACCGTGCTCGGCCGTCACCTACCGGGCAAAGTGCATCAAGCCGGACCGCGCGTGCTTCGGCCCGCCTAGCAGCCGGCCTGATGGGATCTAACCGGCGCCTGAGGGGTCTTCCAAAGTCAAAAGTGAGCTCGGAACCGAACTCACTTTCCGAAAGCGTGGATCGACTCCGAGTTCCTTCCTGGATCGAGAGCCTGCGAGGGGACGCATTTCTGTTTGGGAGGACTAAAGGTGGCCGGGAGCCGCCAAAAAAGCTTCTGCGATTCAGGCTGCGGATTGGCAGCCCAAGATGTAACTACTTCAGCTCGAAGGCGGCTTTGCAGTCGAGGCGCGTGAAGAACGTCTTGGGCTTGCCGTTGTTCTCGTCCGTGTACAGCACGCCCAACCCGCCGTCGGCCGAGGGCGCAATGCTGGCCGCGTGCGTGTCGGTTTGGGTCGTGGTCAGGCGCAAGCGGGTCGAAATCGGCGCTAGCTTTTTATCGAAGATTTGCGCGTACAGCTGGTAACGGCCGTCCTGATCGTCCGCCCACACCATCACGAAGCGATCGCCGTAAGAGTAGGTAGCGTTACCTTGCGCGTGCGCCGCGCCGACGGTCATCGACTGCGGCGCGCGCATGACGCCGTCTTTGCCGATCACGACGCCGAAAATCGAAGGCCCGTAGGTGACGCTGTCGAACTGATGGAAGGTGACGATGTATTCGTCTTTGAGCGCCGTAACCACGGGGCTGTCGGCGTTTTCGAAGTCGATGGCGGTCAGCCCGGAAACCTCGCCCAACGTGCGCGACGTGGTCATGAACTTCACGCTCGAG
>JBEQSW010000442.1:0-19198 GCA_040348565.1 Myxococcales bacterium
CGACGGAGGATCCGAAGGACCAAATCCGACGCGCCTGTTTGCTCGAGACCTTGATTCAGCGCCCCGTGCCCGGCACCTCCAGCGCCTTGATGTCGCTGATGACGCCGGGAGCCGCGGTCGAGACGCGCCATCAGGTCGCTCGCGCCATCGCCAAGAGCGGCTTCGACGCCGCTGTCGAGGCGCAGCTGTTCAAGATGATGGAAAACGACGCGCTGGTGAACGACGCCGCGCTCGCCCTCATGCTGGGCGGCACGCCCGACACGGCCGCGCGCGCGGTCGCGCTGTACGCCAACAAGCCCAAGGCTGCCCTCGACGAGCTCGGTGACCTCTGGTACCGCAGCTTCGGCTACTGGTCGACGGAGGACCTGGAGAGCGGCTTGCTGTTCAAGTTCGTCGACAACGCCGAGGCCATCAGCAAGCTCAGCATTCGTATGACCCAGCAAGAGTGGGCGCGCGTGATGCTGATGAAGCAGTTCGAAAACCTGGATTTCGACAACGGCCCGCACTCGTTCACGCGCGTCGTGCTGCGCTACCGGCTTTGGCAAATGGCCAAGGCGGACGACGCGGCCAAGCGCGCGGGCGCGATTCGCGCGCTCAAGTTCATGAAAGAGCAGGGCGTGCTGTTGGCCTTGCGTGACGAGAGCGGTCCGGTGGGTGAGCTGGCGCGCGCCGCTTACTTCGAGCTGATGAACCCGAAGGTCGTGCTCGACGGCGTCAAAGTGCCGGACAACGAGAAGAAGGGCGAATGAGCTTTCGCCCGAGCAGCGGCTCAGCACTGGCCTTGGGCTTGGTGCTGGCCGCCTGCGGGGCGAGCAAGCCACGCCCAGTCGGCATCGCAGAGTCGACAGACGGCTCTGCGCTTCCCAGCGCCACGACTACCACCGGTCCGGAAGTGTGCGCCAACGCAGTGGACGACAATCAGAATGGCCTGATTGACGAGGGCTGCGGCTTGTCGCTCGGGCTCGTGCAGTTTCTGGCCGGTTGGAGCGCCCCCAAAGCCGACGTCGACCTGCGCGTGGTGGACCCGAACGGCGATCTTATCGAAGTCGGGCGGGTGGCTCGCAGCGGGCTCACCAAAGATCGCGATTGTCCGGGTCGTGGCACCGAGTGCCAGGGCAAAAACCTCGAGAACGTGTACCTGGCCGAAGGCGAGCCCATGAAGGGCGAATACCGGCTGCGCCTGCGCTTGGAGTCGCTGGGCGGCGAAACGCCGCCCATTCACGTGACGCTGGGCGCCCGGTTGGGCGGAGCCTCGCGCTCGTACGACATCGAGCTGGAAACGCCCGAATCTGAGCGCGAAATTCGCCTGAAATTCTGACGCGCTGCCGCAGAGCGCCAAAAAACGCTGGTCCTAGACGCAGCCCTCCGCGAAAAAAGCGCGTTTACCGCCCGCACACCCCGCTGACCGCCGATTGGAATGAATCGCCAGTGGCGTGGCTTCTGGGCCCCAGAATGCTATTGTCAACCAGCTCCGCCCTGCGGCACTGTCCCCGCCGCCCGGAGGCCTAAAACATGGGTTCTCTCTCTCCTATCCACTGGCTCATCGTCATCGTCATCGTCCTCCTGGTCTTCGGTCCAGGGCGGCTGGCGGGCGTCGGCAAAGGCCTCGGTGAAGGCATTCGCTCCTTCAAAAAGGGACTGAACGACGAACCCGAGGACGGCGAAAAGCCGGCCGCCCCCAAGGCGCACCTGTCCGAGAAGAAAGACGAAGCCTGAGCCCCGCTCGCGCGCTTCGGCGCGCGAGGCGACTCACTTGGGCTTGGAGCTGCCGCCGTGCGAGCGGACGGCTTCTTCGCGCGTGCTCCAGATGATGAGGGCGACGACGGCGACGATCGGGATACCGGCTGGGAAGAACATCTCGAGCGTATTCTAGCCTCGGGTTGGCCCGTTTTGGCGAGGCCGATCTTGGCCAAAGTTGGCAGGTCCGAAGGGGCGTGCCAAGGATCGAGGGATGTCGCGCGCCGGAGGGCCTCAGGGCTGGACCTCGCAGGCTGGCTCCCGCTGGGCCGGGTTGGCCCTGAGCGCGGTCGTGGCGTATGCGGCACCGGGGCAAGCCGCGCCCGACAACGCCGGCGTCGAGCTGGCTTCGTACGCCGAGCCACTGCCTTCGCCCATCGTCTCCAAGACTTCGCCGGCCTCACGCCTGGCCGGTTTGTCGGGGGCTCAATGCTTGGCCGAGGTCGCGCGGCGCAAGCTTTCGGTCTCGCGCTTTCGCGGAGCGGCCGTCGGCGTCGCAACCCCCGTGCGGGTGACGGGGCCGATCGGCGGGGTGCGCTTCGTCACTCCGGGCGGCAAGAGCCCGTACGGCATTTTGGACTGTCGGTTGGCGTTGGCGCTGTCGGAGCTGGCGCCGCTGCTGCAGCGTTACGACGTGGTCGAGGCCCGGATCGACAACATGTACCGTCCGCACGCGCACCTGCCCGGTAAGAAGAAGCCGAGCCAGCACTCGTTCGGCCTCGCCGCCGATCTCACGCGCCTCAAGCGCGCCGACGGCAGCGAGCTGGTGGTCGAGCGCGATTTTCAAGGCGCCATCGGGGAGCCGGTGTGCGGCGAAGGGGCTCGCGCTCGCGCCGAGCTCTCCAGCGACGCCGCCGCGTTGCGCGACCTGGTTTGCCAAGCTTCACGCGCCGGTCTCTTCCATCACATCCTCACCCCCAATCACGATCAAGCTCACCGCGACCATTTTCACCTCGATATCGCGCGTGGGGCTCGACAACGTTTGATCGAGTGAAGGCGGGTCATGGCGCGCCTGCTGCTGATTGACGACGACCCGTCGTTGCTCGAGGTCCTGACGTTGGCGTTCGAAGACGCTGGGCACACCGTGACCACCGCGCCCGACGGTGCGGCGGGCCTGCGCGCGCTCGACGCGGGCGGGATCGAGCTGGTCATCAGCGACGTGAACATGCCGCTCGTCGACGGCTTTGCGCTGTGCCGCAAGCTGCGCCAGGGCGGCAGCACCTTGCCGCTGATCTTGCTCACCTCGCGCGACAGCGACATCGACGAAGCCTTGGGGCTCGACGTGGGGGCCGACGACTACGTGTCGAAGCCGTTCAGCACCCGCGTGCTCTTGTCGCGGGTGACGGCCTTGCTGCGCCGCAGCGAGCTGCGGCGCGGGTCGAAAGCCACCGAGCCGACTCTCAGCGTAGGGCGCCTCGAGCTTTTGCCGGAGCGTGTCGAGCTGCGCTACGCCGGTACGCCCATCGAGGTGACGGTCACCGAGTTTCGCTTGCTGGAGTGCTTGGCGAGCCGTCCCGGCGTCGTGTTTTCGCGCGAGCGGCTGCTCGAGCTGTTGCGGGGCGACACGGTGGTCGAGCCACGCATCGTCGACACCTATGTGCGCAGGCTCCGGCGCAAATTCGAGCAGGTCGACCCCGCCGCCGACGTGATCGAGACGGTGATCGGCGCGGGTTATCGGCTGCGCGGAGGTAGATGAGCAGAAGCCCCCGACTGCCGCGCTGGTCGCTGCGCTTCAACGTGGCCTTGCTGGTGCTGGCGGTGGTGGCGGCGCCGCTTCTGCTCGTCGCGGCCTGGCTGCGTATGGAGCGCCAATTCGAG
The DNA here is from genome assembly GCA_040348565.1 of Myxococcales bacterium. Taxonomy (GTDB): domain Bacteria; phylum Myxococcota_A; class Polyangia; order Polyangiales; family Polyangiaceae; genus PMG-095. The sequence goes on from JBEQSW010000442.1 coordinate 3,556, forward strand.
TCGGCCATGCAGCAAAACGCGAGCTTCACGCTGGCCGAAGCCGTGAAGGCGCTGAACGAGCCGCCCGGGGAGCCGGCGCCGGCCGCCACCGCCACCGCCACCAGCTTTGGCTCTGGCGCATCCGCGAGCCTGGAGAGCGCGGTCGCTCGCGTGGCTCGGCTGCACCGGGTGCGGGTGCGCGTGCTGGACGCCGCGGGTCGGGTGTTGGAAGACGACGACTTCGACTGGGGTCGAGATCTGAGCGAGCGCGCCGGTGGCGTGGTGCTGCGCTCCGGCGTCCACGCCCGGGTGGCTCCCGACGATTTGCGCGGCGTGATCTCCGAGCGCGCGGAGGTGCGCCAAGCCTTGGCCCAAGGCGGAGCCGAGGGCTGTGAGGACTCGGCCGAGACCAGCATGGTGGTGTGCTACGCGGCTCGGGCCACGCGCCAAGCGGGCGCGCTGCGCGTCGTCCACGTACAAGATACTGCCGAACGGCCGCTGCCGCTGCTGTACGCGCTGCGCTTTCAGCTCGGGCGTCTCACGCTGGTGATTCTGCCGTTCGCGCTCTTGCTGTCGTTCTGGGTGGGCAAGCGCTTGGTGGGCCCGCTCGAGGCGCTGCGCGACCAGGTGTTGAGCAAAGTGCGGGAGCAACGCCCGCGCGCCGACTTGCAGGCGCCGGCCAGCAACGAAACCGAGCAGCTGGCTCAAGCTTTCAACACGTTGCTGGAGCGACTAGAGGAGCGTCGCAACGCGAACGAAGCGTTCGTGGCCGATCTGGTGCATGAGTTCAAGAACCCGGTCGCCACCATCCGCGCCTGCGGCGAAAGCTTGGCGTCGAGCGACGTGACGCCGGACCGCGCTCAGCGCCTGGCGCGACTGCTGCACGAAAGCTCCACGCGCCTGGATGCGCTGGTCAGTCAATTCTTGGAGTTGGCGCGGGCAGAAGCCGGGTTGCGAGAAGAGGCTTGGGCCACCGTCGATTTGGCGGAGCTGGCGCACGCGCGCGTTGCGCGGGCACGCGCCGACGAACGCTGGATAGACCTGCGATTCGAGCTGCAAGCAGCGACGCCAGCGCGGTTGCGCGGGGTGGCCGAAGGGCTCGAAACCGTGCTCGATAACCTGCTCGTCAATGCCGCGTCATTCGCCCGTCCGAGCGGGCAGGTGACGGTCGTGGTCGAAGCTGCGGGTGGCCACGTGGAGCTGCGCGTCAGCGACGACGGGCCGGGCATTCCGGCCGAAGAAGCCTCGCGCGTCTTCGAACGCTTCTACACCACGCGCCGACACGACAAGGGCACCGGGCTTGGTTTGGCGCTGGTACGGGCTATCGTCGAAGCGCACGGCGGGCAGGTTGCCGTCGTGAGCGACCCCGGGCAAGGCGCGACCCTGAAGGCGCGCTTCCCCGCGCCTGGTTAGCGTTTCACACACGATTCACCGCCGGCTCGCGGGCGATTCAAGTCACCGCCCCATGCTGCTCTTCGAACCAGGAGGCAACGCATGGCACAGACGATGGAAACGTTTCAGGGAGCCGTGGGCGTGGGACCGGCGCCGCCCGGGAGCTCGCGCCAGCGGTACGACATGCTCGGGCGCGCGCTCAGCGGGCTCGGTTTCGCGGCAATTTGGGGGTTAGCGGCGGGGTCGGCCGCGCCCGCGCTGGCGCTGGCCAACGTCTACAAGGTGCCGATGGTGCTGGCGTTGTCGGCGGTGGTGGCTTTGCCGGCGGTGCTGGTGACGCGGCACTTGCTCCGCATTCGCGTGGCCCCGTTCGAGCTGTGCGCGGCGCTGGTCACTAGCTTGTACCGCGCGTCGCTGTTGCTGCTCGGTTTTGCCCCGTTGCTGGCCGTGTACGCCTACACCAGTCAATGGGTGGCGCCCTGGCTGGCGCAAGGCAGTGGGCTCTTGGCGCTGATTTGCGGCGCGGTCGCGCTCCGCTCCGAGCTTTCTCGTTTGCAAGCGCCTCGCTTGCAGCTCTTGCTGCTCGGCTCGGTCGCGGTCATCACGCTGGCGCTTTCGTTGCTGCAGTTGGTGTCGCTGGCGACGCCAGTGCTCACGATGCCGACCGTCTTCGGTAGCGGCATCGATGGAGTCTTGCGGTGAACGCACTGGACGTGGCGAGCCGGGTGGGGGCGGTCGGGTCCGTTGCGGAGCACCTTCACGCTGCGCGTTGGGTGGCAGCTGGGTCATTCGTAGCCCTGCTGTTGGCGCTGACTTTCGGGCTGCTCCGCGCGAAAAAGCAGATGTTTCACGACGAGGCAGAAGCGGCGCTGGAAGCGGATTTTCAGAGGCTCGAGCGTGAGCTTGCCGCCCACGATGCGGCGGGGCCAGCGGCTGCGCGCGAGGGGACAGAATGATGGTCCCTTTGTTGCCGTGGCGCGCCTCGTGCGTCGTCTTCGCGGGTTGCACGGCGTTGGTCGCCGCTGCCGTCACGCTGTACGACGCGCGCCTCTGGCGCTCGCGTTGGTTCTCGTCTTTCGTGGGCGCAGCTTGGGCCGCCGTGGCCGTCGGGCTACTGCTGTGGCGTGCCGATGCGCCGGCGGTGGCGCAACTTGGGGTCGAGCTGAGCTGGTTCTTGTTGCCGCTGCTCGCGGCCGGAGGGGTTGCCATGTTGATCGCGGCGCCGGTTCATCGTTTGCTGGGGGTGCTGGCTCGGCGTCGCGCTCGCGGGGCCAAATCGGCGCGCGCTGGGGCCAGACGCGAATTTTTGCGCCACGCGGCGGCGGTGTTGCCGGCTTCCGCGGTGGCGGTGGGAGCCGCGGCCATGAGCGGCAACGATACGACCCAAATCGTGCACGTGCCGCTGACCTTTCGCGGGCTGCATCCAGCGCTCGCAGGGCTCCGCATCTTGCATTTGAGCGATTTGCACCTCGGGCTCGGGCGTACGGCTCGCGACTTGGCCCAGCTGCTCGACGGGCTGCGCGCCGACCCGCCAGACTTGATCGTGCTGACCGGAGACGTGGCCGACAAGCTCGAAGAATTGGAGGCAGCGCTCGGGTTGGTCAGCGATTTTGGAGCGCGTTTGGGCGTGTTCGCGGCGCTGGGCAACCACGAATATCTGAACGACATCGAGCAGATGTTGCCCGCCTACCAACGCAGCGACGTGCGGCTATTGCTCAACGAGACCGCCAGCATAACGGTGGGTGATGCGACGCTCTTTCTGGCCGGCGTCGACGACCCCATCTTCAGCGGCGCCCCGCGCCCCTTCTTCGAGCGGGTGGTGGCCGATTGCGCGGTCTCGGCACCGGTCGATGCGTTTCGGCTCTTGCTCTGCCACCGCCCCGAGGGCTTCGAAGCGGCCGCCAAGCACGGCTTTCACCTCACCCTGTCCGGCCACACCCACGGCGGGCAGGTGGGCTTGTTTGGTCGCAGCATGTTCGAGGTCGTGCTCGGTATTCCGTATCTGTGGGGCGCGTACCGGCGCGGCAACAGTCGCCTCTACACCACGTCGGGGTTCGGCCTCTGGTTTCCGTTCCGGCTCAATTGCCCGGCGGAGGCGCCCGTCATCACCCTGATCGCGGACGGGTAGGGGGACGTCGCTTCGAGAACGCTAGGAAGCGCTGCTAGTCGCCTTCGGCTTCAGCCACTCGCGGCCAATCTCGACCAGCATAGGCAGCACGCTCAGGAAGACGATGGCCAAAATCACGAGCTCGAAGTGCTTCTTCACCGTGTCGGTGTGGGCGAAGAAGTAGCCGAGCGGGACGAGCAAGCTGACCCAGATTGCGGCGCCGATCACGTTGAACAGCACGAAGCGGCGATACTGCATCTGACCGATGCCGGCGACGAACGGCGCGAACGTGCGCACGATGGGCACGAAGCGCGCCAAGATGATCGCCTTGTTGCCGTACTTCTCGTAAAACAATTGCGTCTTGATCAGGTGCTTCTTGTTCAACAGCCAGGACTTCTCGCTGTTGAAGACCTTGGGGCCGAGAAACCTGCCCACGTGGTAGTTCACGCCGTCGCCCAGCACGGCGGCCGCAAACAGCAACACCATCACCACCGGCAGGGAGGGCATGAACCCACCGGCCTTCACGTTCAGCTCCACCGGATCCATGGCGCACAACACGCCAATCGCGAACAACAGCGAGTCACCCGGCAAGAACGGCGTGACCACCAAGCCCGTCTCTGCGAACACGATCGCGAACAGCACGAAGTAGAGCGAGGGCCCCATCGTCTGCGTCATGTCGACGAGGTGCTTGTCGATGTGCCGGATGAAGTCGAAAATGGCGAGGATGGGGCTCAAAATTTGGCTCACAGTCGCAAGAAGGCGCCTTTCGTACGGTGCTTTCGCGGGTGGCGCAAGCTGAACCGCGGAGGGCGGCTTTCGTGCTGCGCGGTAGCGCGAGGCAAAGGTCAGCTCGCGAGGGCGGCTTCCACCAGGGCGAGCAGCTTGCCGACGCGAGCATCCCAGCTGTTTTGCTTGGCCAGCGCCAGTCTTCGTTCCCGCGCCGCCGGGGTCGCCTCGGCGAGGGCGGCTTCGCACTGCTGGACGAACGCCTCGGGTGACTCGGCCACGCGCACGGCCTCCCAATAGGCACGCACCGCCGGCAGCGGGCTGATGACTACCGGGCGGCCCGACGCCAAGAACTCGAAGAACTTGATGGGGAAGACCGCGCGCGTGTAGTCGTTGATGCGGTAGGGAATGACGGCGACGTCGAAGCCCTTGAGGTACCCGGGAAGAGCCTCGTAGCTGCGGTGCCCCAGCAGGTGCACGTTCGGCAGCGCCTGCAGCGCGGCCACGTCCGTACCCGGATCGGCCACGCCGGCGGGCCCCACCAGCACCACGCTCCAATTGGGTTTTGCCTTGGCCAAGTGCACCAGCCACTCGGTGTTGAGCTTGTAGTCGCTGACGGCGCCGATGAAGCCGATGATCGGCCGCGGCAGCGTCGCGACGTCGTCCGGCACCGTGGTCGAGGCGGCCATGGCTTTTTCGAAATGCGTCGCGTCACCGACGTTGTGCACGAGATGGGTGCGCCCGGGCGCCAGTGGCTCTTTGGACTCGGCGAGCGCAGGCGCGGTGCACGATACGACGCCGGCCACCGCGCACAGCTGTCGCTCGCGCCCGGCGATCCAGGCTTTGGCGTGGCGAAACTCGGGGAACGCCGTGTACTCGTCGACGCAGTCGTAGACGATGAGACGGTGCGGCAAGCGCGCCACCGCGTCACCGTAGCCCGGGTGATAGACCCATACGATGGCGTCTTTTATGCCCTCCGCGGCCAAAAAGCGGCCCACCGTGCTCACCCGGTGCTCGAAATCGAGCCGCTGGCGCAGCACGTGACCACGGGGCAAAAAGTTCAGCCAGGTCGGCGCCCACACGTCGAGCACTTGCAGCGAAGCGCTGATGCGCCGCACGGACGGCAAGCGCCAGGCGTTGTGCAGCCGTACCGGAGTTGCCGGGTCACCGTGGCGCGCGCGTGCGACGAACTTGAACGGACTCTGGTTGCCAAAATTCACGAAGATGACGCGGTGCTGCTGGGAGACCCGGCTCATCACGTGTTGCTTGTTCGTCCACATGCCGTCCTCCCACGGTTGGGACGAGAAGCAGACGATGGTGAGCGGCTTCTTCAAGCGGGCCTCGGCCAGCTGAGTTTGTCGAACTCGGCAAGGCAATGGGCCCAGGCGGCACGGGTCGCGTCCAAGCTGGCGTGCTCGGTCACCCAAGCCCGCGGTTGATAGCGGCGATGCTCGAGCGAGGCCAAGAACGCGCGGGTTGCTTGCAGCAGCGCGGCCGGTTCTCGAAAGGCGACGCTAGGCTCGATCAGCTCGACGTCGAAGCGCTGATCGCGGTCCAGCATCAAGCCCACGCGAGTGAACAGGCACGGCAAGCTCATGGCCATGGCTTCGTTGCAAACGATGCTGTTGCCCTCGTAACGGCTGAGGTGCATGAAGGCGGCCGCTTTGCGCATGCGTTCGGGCACGTCGGCGCTCGGGCACGAAAGCGGCTCGAAGCGGTACTCCGGCAGCGCCCGCGCCAGCTGTTCGAATAGGTGACGGCCTTTGTGCTCGGACCGGGCGTCGTGCAGCACCAGACGGGCGTCGATGTTTTCTCGGCGGCCATCGAAGCGCTCCAGGTCTACGGGGTGGTACACGACTCCGGCGCCAGGCCCGCCAGAAATCCGCGCGAACGCCTGGTCGATCCAGCGGGCGCAAGACACCCACGTGACGTTGGGCCGGCGGGCTGCGCGCAGCTGCCGCGCGGCTAGCCCGAGGTCGTGCCGGGAACGCGTGACCTGCACTTTGCGCCAGGCCATGCCGTGTCGAAAGCCCAGCAGCGGGATGTCCGTCGGCCAATCCAGCACCATGTGATTGTCGCAGATCACGGGCAGCCGCTCGCGACGGACGCGCGCTTCGTCGCGCGTCTCGGGCGTCATGAAGTCCACGTGCTCGAAGCTCAGCTTCAAGTTCCGAGCAAAGCTCTCGACGCCGCCCTGCGTGGTCTCGGGATCGAGCCTCGAGTAGTGAACGACTCTGCGGGGGATCCGCGTCGGCATGGGCCGCGCCGGGTCTACCATGCTAGAAAGCCCCCTGCTATGCCGCTCACCAGCATCATCGACGTCGCGCGAGGTATGCGCCGCCGGCTCGCGGGCAAGCCCCGCCAAGGTGTCGAGCTCAGCGTGCCGTTCGTGCACCTGGGCACCGAATACGGCGGCTATGGGGTCGCGCTCGAGCGGCTCTCGCCCGGCGCCGTGGTTTACTCGTTCGGCTTGGGCGAGGACATCTCGTTCGACTTGGCCCTCATGCAGCGGCTCGACTGCAAGGTCTTCGGGTTCGATCCGACACCGCGCTCCATTGCCTGGGTCAAGGCTCAGAACCCGCCGCCAGCTTTGCAAGTCCGTGAGCTAGGCGTGGCCGACTACGATGGCGTGGCCAGCTTCGCTCCGCCCAAAAATCCGGAGCACATTTCGCATAGCTTGCTGGATGGGGCGGGGGCTGACTCTGGCGCGCGCGTCGAGTTCCAGGTGCGGCGCCTGGCAACGCTGATGGCCGAGCTAGGTCACACGTCGCTCGACCTGCTCAAGATGGACGTGGAGGGCGCCGAGTACGGCGTGCTCGAGGACATGCTGCGCAGCTCGTTGCGCCCGCCGCAAATCTTGCTCGAGTTTCATCACGGCATGCACGGCATACCGGTGTCACGAACGGAAGGCGCGCTCGCGTCACTGCAGACGGCCGGCTATCGCATTTTCGATGCTCAGCCCAGCGGGCGCGAGTTCTCGCTCATGCTCAGCGAGCGAACTTGAGCCGCGTCCAGTCGCGCAGGTAACGCCAATCGGCGCGGGCAATCGCGCCGGTCAGGCTGCCCAGCACGGCGAAAGCCACCACCGTGACGCTGACCGAAGCCACCAATCCCAGCGCGGCGGAGCTGGGCAATTGCCGTTTGATCACCCACGCCAAGCCGCCCGCGATGCAGGCCAGCAGCAGGATGCCGAGGTAGCCCGACAGCGGAAATACCTCGCGGGTGCGCAGCTTGGATGCGCGCCCAATGGACCAAACGTAGAACACCACCGTCGGGATGAACGCCAGCACCGTGGCCAAGGCCGGGCCGATGAAGCCGATACTCATGGTCAGCGGAATGGCCAGCACCACGTTGGCGGCAAACGACAGAAACGCGGCCTGCAGCACGTAGCGCGGCTGCCCGGCGGCGACGATCACCGAGCCGAAGGCGGCGACCCGGCCCAACGTGAGGATCGAATACAACTGGAAGATGGGAGCGGCGCCGGCGTAGGCGTCGGTGAACAACAGGCGCATCAGCTCGCCGGCGCCCACCACGAAGCCCATCGTCACCGGCAGGACGATCAAGCTCACCTTGAGGATGGTGGAGCGCCAGATCGCCAACGCCTCGCGCGGGGCACCGCGGCCGAAAGCTTCGACCAGCGACGGCATGTAGGCCGAGCCGACCGAATAGGCGATGCTGCTGATCACCGGCACCTGCCAGGCCCCCGCTTGGTAGTCGGCGAAAGCGGCGGCGGGAAAGCTCAGCAGAATGAGCCAGCGATCGAATTGTTGATTGAGCAGCGAGACGATGTCAGTGGCGCCGAGCGGCAGAGCGAAGCGGAACATTTGCCCTACCGACACCGGACATGACACTCGGGGAACACCCGAAAACACGAGCCGGATTGCCCAAGGCAGGCTCAGACCGAGCAGGCAGCGACAGGCTGAGTACCAGCAAGCCACGACCCAAATGTCGTGACCCAGCGCCACCGGAATCAGCGTCGCCGCGGTGGTGATGATGGTGCGCAACACGCCCAACGCCGAAGCCTCGCGGGCTCGGTGCTCGGCGATCAGCAGGTTCGGCACGACCCGCGACGGCAGCTCGGCCAGCAGCGACGGCGCCAACACCAAGAGCGGCCGGAGCGAGAGCTTCGAGCCGGCGTCGTGCGACAACATGCCCGGCAAACCGTCCCCGAACAGCGCGACCGCGGCGCAGATGATCGCCGACAGGAACCCGAGCGCGAGCATGACCACGCCCACCCGCTTGCTGACCGCCTTGCGTTCGGCGTCTGGCAAGCCGGGCAGGTGATACATCAGCGTCTGCGGAAACCCGAGGGTCGTCACGAGCGCGATGGTCTCGTACACGAGCACCAACGCCATCAGCTCGGCGATGTCGCCCTTGCCCAGGAGCCTGACCAACAGAAGCGGCAGGAGCGCGCTGGACAGCGTGGCCAGCGTGGTGCCGAAGACCAGCGCCCCCGCTTGCTTGGAAGGGCTCGCGCGTGCGGCTTCGAGCGTCGCGTCGGAGCCCGGCATGCGTTCAGCCTTTGCGGAGCAGGCAAACCTGGCCCTGCTTCCACGGAGTCAGGAAGTAGGGCTTGCCCACGGCGGAGAGCGCGTCGTGGTAATCGGTCCGCTGCGCGTCGTGCAAGATCAAGAGCCCACCGGGGCGCAACAAGCCGAAGCCTTCGCGAATGCAAAAACGCCGCGCTCGGCCGTCCACCAGCACGAAGTCGAACGGCGCGCCGCCCAGCGTCCGCGGTTTGCCGACGTAGCTGGCCATCAGCTCGGGCTCATGCTCCGCCCGTGCGTTCCAGGCGTTGACTTCGGCCTCACTGTGCTTGCCAGGCGGCAAGTAGCTATCTGGCGCGACATGGTGCAGCGACAGACGCGGGTCGGTGATGTTGTCGCGAACTTGCTCGTACCAGGCCCGGTCGTGCTCCACGCTCACCCACTGCTGCACGAAGTCGCACTTCTGCAGTAAACTTTGGGTGCTGCCACCACTGCCCCATTCGAGGCAACGGTTGGGGGCCAAAGTATGGAGAGCCGCCAGCACTTGGGAGTGCTCGACGGGGTCCATCCAGACGCGGAGCTCGGTCGGCATGTGGCCGGACTATGCCTTTCGGTCTGGCTTTCGTCGAGGCCAGGCGGCGCCCTGAGCGGGGGCAAGCCTGGCGCAATTTCGAAAAAGGCGGGCCCGGCAGGGGAGGGAGCTAGGGTATAAGGGCCTGTTGTCCGAAGTCCTTGCTCGCGTGAAGAGCCGCGCCGTCGAGGGACCACGTGGTCCCGACGTGCTGCACCGAGTGAAGGTGCGTCGCGAGTGGCTCGTCGTGGGTGAGGTAGTCGAGCTCGAGCTGCCGCGGAATCTGGCGTGTGCCGCGTGCGGCGGCGGGGGGTGCGATGCGTGCGGTCGCTCCGGCGCCATCACGCTCCGTCAACGCGACGAGCCGGCGGAGGTGGTCGAAGTCACGTTGCCTTCGCGCCCCGACGACGACCTGCCCGACTCACGCGGCATCACGCTACGCATCCCGGAGCAAGGTGGCCTGCCGCCGCCCGGCTCCGAGCTCCCGCGCGGCGTGCTGTTGCTCACGGTGGTGCCCAGCCCCGAGTCGGATCCGAACATCAAGCCGTTGCGCGGCGTACCGTCCAAGCGCCCGCCCGCAGTGGTCGTGGATAACGACGAAGTCCCGACCCAACTGACAGTCCCCGGTCCGAAGCGTGGTCCGTCCAACGCGCTGGTCATCGTGGCGGTGGCGGTGGTGTTGTGGATCTTGCTGCTGATTTGGCTGCGCTTGGCCGGCCGCGGCTAGCGCAGGTTCCAGCACTAGCGACCGCCGGCGCCGGCGGATAGATGGTGGGGGGTGGAAACGGGAATGCTGATCGACGCCATCGTGCGCCAGACCATGGTGCTGATTGCCCAGCTGGCGACGGCGGGTGGGGGGCGAGCGCAGCTGAGCCACACCGCCAATCAGGTCTTCTTGGATCTGGTCGGGGCGCTGAAAGAGCAGGGGCTCGGCAACAAGGTGATAGCCGACATGTTCGGCATGGCCCTTCGCACCTATCAGACCAAGGTGCAGCGCTTGTCCGAGAGCCGCACGGATCGGGGGCGCAGCCTGTGGGAGGCGCTGCTTTCGTTCGTGCAAGAAAAGGGCAAAGAGCGGGCGGTGCCGCGCGCCGCCATTTTGCAGCGCTTCCGGCACGACGACGCGCTGGTCGTCTCGGGGGTGCTGCGAGACTTGGTCGACTCCGGGCTCTTGTATCGCACCGGTCGCGGAGATCTCGCTCAATACGGGGTAGCGCAAGCAACCTTCGAAATCACCGGGCCTTCGGCGGACGAGCGCGCGCAGCATTTCGTGTGGATGTGCGTGCATCGGCTCGCGCCGGCCAGCGCTGCGCAGGTCGCCGAGCAGCTGTCGATGGATGAAGAGGTGGTGACAGGCGCGCTCGCGACGCTCTTGGCCGACGGGCGCGTGCGGCACAACGCGAGCTCCACCGAGCTCTACGAAAGCGATGGCTGCGTGCTACCGCTCGGCTCGGCCGCCGGTTGGGAGGTCGCACTGTTCGATCACTACCAAGCCATGGTCATGGCCATTTGCGCCAAGCTCGACAGCGGGCGTCGTAGCGCGACCGCCGGCGACTTGGTCGGCGGCAGCACCTTCGGTTTCTCGGTCTGGCCGAGCCACCCTTACTTCGAAGAGGCCACGCGCTTTCTGGCAGATTTTCGTGCCCAAGGCTCCGCGTTGCGCAAGAAGATTGCCGCCTACAACGAAACTCACGACGCGCCCGAGCCCGGACCGGTGCGCGTCGTCATGTACGCTGGACAAACCGTGATGGGGTTGGACGAGATGGAGGAGGATTCGCGATGAAGACACTAGGGGTTTTCGCTACACTGGCGCTGGGCGCGCTCGGCAGCGTCGGTTGCTCGCCCGCAGACACCGAGCCGACGCGCGAAGAGCTTGCCAGCTGTGACGACGGTCGAGGCACCGTTTTCCATGTTGCGCGTGACATTGCCGGCGCCGCCCAGGTGGTCGCCGATGGACAAGGTGGATATTTGCTGTTCAGGCGCGGCGGTGCGATGAGCGGCGGGGTCGTCAGAGTCGCCCACGACGGGGCAGTGGTGGAAGTGCTGCCGAACCCTTCCGTCTTGGCTCCGTTCATTCAAGACGTCGAGCCGTCGGTGGATGGCCGAACCATTCTCGGCGGCTGGCTCGAGACCTCCTATATCCAGAGCACGCCGACGATGCCGACGACGCCTGGCTGGGTCGGCCAGGTGAATGGCGAATGGCAGCTGGAATGGGAAGCACAGGTGGGCCCGCCGGGAATTCAGCATGTGTTGGTTCGTGCCTTGTCGGACGGCGGGGCGATCGTCGCGGGGACGGCGGGGGAGGACGAAAGCCTGGACGAGGCGACGAACGACGCTCGCGACGATGCCTTCGTTGCTCGCGTCGATCCGCAAGGGCAAATTGTCTGGGATCACCGCATCCGCTTCGCCGGCTCGGTTCCGGCGGACAATTGGCGACCGCCACAGACGCTGATGCTGGGCACGGACGGCCGGGTGCGCTTCGTCGTCCAGTCCGAGCAGGGTTTGCTCGTGTTCTCGAGTGAACTGGACGGTGAAGATTCTCTCGAGCAGGTGCTCGATACTCGGCTCGCGCTGGGGCTGGTCGGCGTTGCTCCGCTGCCCGACGGTCGCCTCGCGATCGCCAGCAACCGGAACGCTGCCGTGCTCACGATGGTCGACTCCGAAGGGCAGGTGCTGTGGGAAAAGACCTACGACGGCGACTTGCAAGCGCACGTCGAAGCCATCACCTACAACGCTACCGAAAACGAGCTCGTGCTCAGTGGCGCTTTGTGGAGCTATGGCGAGAGCTGGTTTCGTAGCTGGCTGCTGGCGACGGATCTCGATGGCGAACAGACGTGGCGCATGGAACGGCAGCCAATGGCTAGGGCGCCGCGCCAAGATGGTGACTATGTGACGGTGGAGCCGGGGCGAGGTCCGGGCCTGCTGGGTCTCGCAGCGTCGCCGGACGGAAGCGTGCTGGTGACGGGCAATTCGCAGATGCACTTGTGCTTCTTCACGATCACTCCGGGGGCGTGCCATGAATAAGCATTGGCTACGAAGGGCGGCGTGCGCCGTCGGCATTCTTGGGCTCTGTCAGCTTGCGGCGGGCTGCGGCCACACCGAAGGCGGAGAGACTGGCAGCGAAAGTCATTGGCTTGCAACCTGTGAAACCAGCGCCGATTGCGCGATTGGGCAGTGCCTGTGTGGCGTCTGCAGCGAGCCGTGTAGCTCCGTGCTCGATTGTCCCGCGCCTCTCGATGTCTGCTCGGCCCCGAGCGGCTCGGACGGGACGGCATGTGGGGCGTCCATCTGCCAAAGCTCGCAGCCCGGCGAGATCGAGGCGGCGCTGGACGGAGCGCAACGGGTGGATGCGTGCGAAAACGGGCGGCCGACGTCTCTCGTTCTGCGAAAGGATCAGAGAGCCTTTTCGCGCGTCGTCGACAACGACGGACGCGGCTCTTTGCTGTTGAACGAAAGTTCGCCGGCGGGCAAATCCATCGGACTGGATCGAGACGGACGCCCCTTGCGTGAGCACCCGCAACCTTCGCAGCTCAGCCCGCTGCTCAACGACGCGGCGCCGCTGGCGAACGGCTCCGTGCTGTTGACCGGCAGCGTGGAGGATTTCGATGGCCCGCACGGCTGGATCGGGAAGGTCGACGCGGCCTGGAACCTGAGCTGGGAGACGCAGCTCGATGACGCCACGCTCGTCGGGTCCACCGAGCTGAGCCCCTTGCCCGACGGCGGAGCGCTCGTGCGCGGCGCGTTTTATAAGGACGCCGAGCCGCCGCGGGGGGAACGGTGGACGACGCGAGCCGCCGACGAGTGGTGGGTGCGCATCGCCCCAACCGGCGAGCTGGTGTGGCGGCAATCGGCGTCGTTTGCGCTGGCGTTCCCCACGGTGACGGCAGGAATCCGCGGGCCCTACCGGCTCATGGCGTTGACGCCTGACCTGCAGCTGCGCATCGCCGTGGCTACCACGGATGGGGTCAAGCTGATCTTCGGTGGACTGGACGGGACGAGTGAAGTTCGTGCCCTAGACACGACCGTGGCCGACGTTCGGAGCCTGGTCGCACTTCCAGACGGTGGCCTGGCTTTGGCCGGCAACGACGCCACTGGCCGTCCTGACATCGCCCTGCTCAATCCGGATGGCAGTCTGGTGTGGGAGCGGAGCTATGGGTTCATCGATGCCCATGGCGGGGGAACTTGGCTCGATGCGTTCGCCTTCAACGCGGCTCGCAACGAGCTCGTTGTGGTGGGCTCCGTGGGGAGCGGAAGTTGGATGCTCGCCCTCGATCTCGCTGGCGAGCCGGTGTGGCAGCTCGAGCGCGCGCCCAGCCCAACGAACATCGACGGCGACGTCTTGCGGGTCGAGGCCGGAGAAGGTCCCGAGCTGACCGACGTGGCGGTAGCGCCAGACGGCAGCTTGCTGGCGACCGGCTTTTCGAACCGCGGTCTCGTCACCTTCATGGTGGGTGCGGGCTCGTGTGGCGACTGAGCCTCGCGGCGGCTGAACGTGGTGGGGCGTTCAGCCGCCGTGGAGGCGTTGTAGTCGGGCTCAGGCGCTGGTTCTCCGGCCGCCCCGAATAGGCTTGGCTTGCGGCGCGCGGGCGGGGCTAAACTCCATGCCGAATGAATCCTGTCCTGATGGCGCTGATCATCGTAAGCCTGACCGGGGCGTTCGTGTGGAGCGCGCGGCGGAGGTGGCACCTGCTGAAAGTCGGGGACGCCACCTGGGAGAGCCGGACGGACCAGATCGGCGAGCGCCTGAAGGCGGTTTGGACGTTCGCCTTCTATCAGAAGAAGATGCGCAACTACCTGGCGGCGGGGTTGGCGCATCAGCTCATCTTCATGGGCTTCATCGTGCTGCTGTTGCGCACGCTGATTTTGTGGGGCCGCGGCTTCGACCCGCGCTTCAACTTGTTCGTGCTGGGGCACGAGCCGGTGTTGGGGCTACCGCTCGGTGAGCTGTATTCGTGCGTGAAGGATCTGCTGGCGGTGCTGGTCATCGTCGGCGCCAGCGTGTTCGTCTACTTTCGGGCCATCAAGCGCGAGAAGCGCATGACCTTGAGCGGCGAAGGCCTCGTGATCCTCGGCATCATCATGACCATGATGCTGGCGGATTTGCTGTACGACGGCTGCGGCATCGCGCTGCGCGAGCGCTTCGGCAACGGCGTGTGCGACGCCGACGCGGCGTGGTGCGCGCGCGTCGGCACGCTCGTGGCGCCGCTCGGCCATGCCCAAGGCCCGGGCTATCACGCCTTTCCGGATCCGGCGGGCTCTCTGGTGGCGTTGTTGGTGTCGGGCTTGTCGGTACCGGTGCTGGTCGTGTTGGCCCACGCCGGTTTCTGGACCCACTCCACGCTGGTGCTGGTGTTCCTGAACATCCTGCCGCACTCCAAGCATTTTCACATCATCACCGCGATTCCGAACGTCTTCCTGGGTGATCTCACGCCGCGCGGGCGCCTACGTCCACTGGCGGAAAACACCGAAAAGCTGATGGCGGCGGTCGAGAAAGCCACCGAGGGCGAAGACCTGCTGTCCGCGCGCATTGGCTACGCGCGCATCAATCACTTCAGCTGGAAGGACGTGCTCGACTTTTACACCTGCACCGAGTGCGGCCGCTGCTCCGACAACTGCCCGGCCTTCAAGACCGGCAAGCTGCTGAGCCCCAAGCAATTCACGCTCGATTTGCGCAACCACCTGTACAGCCGCGAAGACGAGCTGGAGACCGAGAAGAAGCTCAAGCCGGTCGATTTGGTGCCCGAGATCATCCACCCCGACGTGCTGTGGGCTTGCACCACCTGCCGCGCCTGCGAAGAGCAATGCCCGGTTAACATCAGCTACGTCGACAAGATCGTGCAGATGCGCCGCAATTTGGTGGTCATCAAGGGCGAATTCCCGCAGGAGCTGGCCAAGCCGTTCGAGGGCATGGAAAGCAACGGCAACCCCTGGAACCTCGCGCGTGTCGATCGCACCAACTGGGCGGATGGCTTGGGGCTCAAGATGTTCTCGGAAAAGCCCGACGCCGAGGTGCTGTTCTGGGTCGGTTGCGCCGCCAGCTACGACGACCGCGCCAAGAAGATCGCGCGCGCGACGGCGCTGCTCTTGCTCTCGGCGGGGGTCGACTTCGCTATCTTGGGCGAAGAAGAGACGTGCACCGGTGACCCCGCGCGCCGTGCCGGCAACGAATACCTGTTCACGATGTTGGCGGAGACGAACGCCGCCACCTTGAACGGCTACAAACAGCAGGGCGGCATCAAAAAGATCCTGACCACCTGCCCGCACTGCTTCAACACCCTGACCAACGAATATCCCGACTTCGGCGCCAAGTTCGAGGTCATTCACCACAGCGACTACATGCTGGGCTTGGTAGCGGAAAAGAAGCTCATCCCGAAACAGCCG
>JBEQSW010000472.1:0-8653 GCA_040348565.1 Myxococcales bacterium
GCCCGTTTCAGCGGACGCTAGCGGCGCGGCCTGCAAACTGTCAACGGATCGGTCACTTTTCCGGGGCTTGAGCGCGACCGGGACGGGGGATGGTCTCCCACAATCCCTCCCAACGTGCCGCCTCAGCCCAAAACCCGGCAGCGGCGGTAGGGTCGGCCACGAGCCCGGTAGCGGCGGCCGCGATGGTGCAGGCGGCTCGCGCCGCCTTACGGGCACGCACGTGGGCTTGAGCCCGTTCGCCCAGTGGCTCGGCGGCGCTCTTGTCAGCCACCTTGCGCGCCGTCTCCGCTGCCGCTTCGGCCGCGGCTTGGCAGCGCGACAGCAAGAGCGCGACGTCCGGCTTGCCCAGCGGAATCACCAGCTTGTCTTTGGCGTGCAGCGGGCTCTTCGGTCCTTTGCCCGGCGCGGCGCCCGGCGTCGCCGAATCGATCTCGGCGCTGCCAGCGCGCACCTCGACGCTGAGCCGCTTGTCGTCGAGCTTCAGCGACAGGTCGGCGTCGGCGTAGCGCACGGCCCCGACTGGCGTCGCGATCGTTACCTCGGCGCCGGGACGCGCGCCCATGCCGCTGCCAACCGTCACTTGGCCTTCGGCCAGCAGCAGCTGCTCGCGGCCGCGGCGACAGGCGCGGAAACGCGCCGGACCCGCCAGCCCCAGCTCACGCCCCGAGGTCGCATGCTTCAGGGTCAGGCTCGCCCCCTTGGCGAGCGTCACCCAGTCGGAGCCGTCGAGCTCGGTGCCCGAGGCCAGCGGAACATCGCCCAGCTTGGCTTCGCCCTCGACACGCAGCGCGCGACAGGTCGGATCGCGCGCGGGTGGAGGCGGTGCCACGCTGGGCGTGCTGCTCGCGGACGGAGCCTCGACGCTGGGGTCGGCGCTGGCGCTCGGGCTGCCGCCGCCGGCGCCAGCCGCGGATTTGTCGGAGCCTTTGCCACAAGCCAGCACGAGCAGAGCGCTGCCCCCGAACAGCCCCAGCCAGAAGCAGGTTTTGCGCATCATTCCGGGCCGCGGGAGGGCGGCGGAGGCGGAATGACCAACGTCTTCCGATCTTCGTCTTCGTCTTCGGCAAAGATCTCGTTGGTGATGTCCTCGGCCGCCAGCTCTTCTTTGGCTGCGCCCAGCTCGCGGGTGGTTTCCGCCAAGCGATCGGCGAGCACGCCCGTGAACTGCCACAGCAGCTTGACCGCCAGCTGGTGTTCCTTGCGCAGAATCTCGAAGAACTCTTGGCGGCGGATCACCATCAGCTCGCTGATGCCGTCGGAGGTGACGGTGGCCGAGCGCGGCTGGCTGCGCACCAGCGCCATTTCGCCGACGTGCGCGCCCTGCGGCAAGGTGGCGACGTCGGCGCCGTTGCGGGTCACCTTCAGCTGCCCCGACAGCACGATGTACAGCTCTTCGCCCTTCTCACCCTCGGTGATGACGACCTCGCCCGGCTTGTAGGTGAGCACGTCGGTGACCTGCAGCACACGCAAAATCTCGCGATCGTTCAGGGGCCGGAACAGCGGCATGCGCGCCAGGATGTCGCGCTTGAGCTGGAGCTTCTTGGCGCGATTTTCGTCGCGGTCCGAAGCGTCTCCGACGGTCACGATCACGGACGTGATGTTGTCCTTGCCGCCGTGCTCGTTGGCCCAGTCGATCAGCTCCTTTACGACCACGTCGGCGTCGGGCTTGCCCAGGAACTTGCCGAGCTGCTCGGGCTCGTCTTCGAAGTAACCGGAAAGGCCGTCCGAGCAGAGCAGGAAGCGATCGCCTTGCAGTAGATCGACCACCAACGTGTCGGGCTCGACGTGCTCGTAGACGCCGACGGCGCGAGTGATGGCGTGCTTCTGCGCCAGCTGCTCGACCTGCTCCTTCGGCATCTTCTTGCGCTTGATGAGCTCGTTGTAAACCGTATGATCTTCGGTGATTTGCTCGAGCAAGCCGTCGCGCAACAGGTAGATGCGGCTGTCACCGACGTAGATGATGAAGGCTTGGTTGCCGACGATCAGCAGCGCCACCAGCGTCGTGCCCATGCCGCGCTTCTTGACGTCCTTGGCCGCTTCGGAGTGCACCTTGTGCGAGGCGCGGTTCACCGCGAACTCGAGCATGTTCAGGACGTCGCGCTTGCTGACCTTGGCACCGCCCGACGCTCCCTCGGCGTAGTCGCGCAGTAGGTCGGCCTCTTTTTTGATCTCTTCGTGGATGGTGCGCACGGCCAAAGCGCTCGCGACCTCCCCCGCGGCATGCCCGCCCATGCCGTCACAGACGACGAACAGCCCGAGCTTCTTGTCGACGAGGAAGTTGTCCTCGTTGTGCTCGCGCGTTCGTCCAACGTCCGTCAACGCGCCGAAATGGATCTCCGGGCTGCTCATTCGACCACGCAGGATAGCCCAGCGCCTCCACGCTCGGAAAGAGGGGGTAAGCGCTTGCCTTACATGCGACTTTCGCGAGCTTTTGCGGGTGCGAGCTCGACCGCTCTGCCTTGGCCTCGCTTGGTGGGCTCGCGCGCGGGCGCAGCGCGCGCCGACTGCCCGCCCGCGAGAGGCCCAAGCCCGTGCTCGTGGTCGCGCGCCACCGCGCACGCCTTGCGCGCGGCCAGCACATCGACGCGACAGACTTGCGCCGGGAGCTCGGCACCCAGGCTGCGCCGCAATGTAGCGCGTGGTATGAGAGTTGCTGAAGCCCAGGCGTGACGCCCTCGGACCCCTCGCCGTCCCTACTCAGAGCCGTCGTCGACCATCTTTCGGCGATGGTGGCGTATTGGGATGCGGACCAGCGCTGCCGCTTCGCCAACCGCGCGTACGAAAAGTGGTTCGGGGTAGATCCGCGCACCCTGGTCGGCAAAGAGATGCGCGAGCTGCTCGGCCCGCTCTACGCGCTCAACCTGCCGTACATCGAGGGCGTGCTCCGAGGCGAAGCCCAAGAATTCGAGCGAGAGATCCCCGATCCGGCCGGGGGCGCGCCTCGACATAGCTTGGCCCAATACATTCCCGACGTGGTCGACGGCCAGGTCCGCGGCTTCTACGTGCTGGTCACGGATATCACGCGCCTCAAACGGGCCGAGCGCGCGCTGCGGGAAGCCGAGCATCAGCTGGAATCGAGCGCGCGGCTGGACGCGCTGGCGACGTTGGCGGCCGGCATCGCTCACGAGATCAACAACCCGCTGGCCGCCATCTTGGCCCACACCGAGCTTGCGCTCGAAAGCTTGTCGGGCCTGCCCGCTACGTCGGAGGCGCTCGCCACCGACCTGAGGGAGGCGCGAAACAACACGCTGCGCGTTCGCGACATCGTTCGCAGCATGCGGCTCCTGGCCCGCGGCGAAGCTAAGAGAGACGAGCAAGTGGACGTCAGCGACACCTTGCGCGGCAGCATCGAGCTCGTCCAGCCTTCGCTCCGCTACCGAGCGCGCGTCGTGCGCGAGCTCGGGGCCGGGCTCTACGTTCGGGGCAACGCTTCTCAGCTGGCGCAAGTGTTCGTCAACCTGCTGAGCAACGCCGCGCAGGCACTTCCGGAACAGCCCGGTCGAGCCAACGAGATCCGCGTCTCGACGCGCCGCGAGGGCGACTTGATCGTGAGCGAAGTCAGCGACAACGGCTGCGGCATTCCCCGCGAGCTGCAAGAGCGGGTGTTCGAGCCGTTTTTCACGACCAAGGGCGTGGGTGCGGGCATGGGACTCGGACTGTCGATATCGAAATCGATCATCGAAGCCCTGGGCGGCGCGTTGTCCGTCGCGAGCGAGCCCGGACGGGGCAGCGTATTCAGAATCGTGCTGCCCGCCGCGCCGGCGGCTGCACCTCAAGCCAGCAAGCCCTTCGCATTGCCAGCCAGCCCACGCACCAGCACGCCCAGTTTGGCCGTGGCTCGACCGCGCGTGCTGGTCATCGACGACGAGCTGGCCGTCGCCAGAACGCTGGAGCGAATCTTGGCGCGAGACTGCGACGTCGTGATCAAGAACCACGGGCAAGATGCGCTAGCGCTGCTGGGCAACGAACAAGAGCCGGCCTTCGATTTGGTGCTTTGCGATCTGATGATGCCCGAGCCCAGCGGCCAAGCGATTTACGAAAAGGTCCACGAGCAGCGACCAGAATTGGCCGAGCGCTTCGTGTTCATCACCGGCGGAGCCTTCACCGCCAAGGGGCGCCAATTCTTGGAATCAGTGCCGGTGGCGGTGCTGGAAAAGCCGTTCGATTTGGCGCGCTTGAGGGCGGTGGTGGCTGCTTACGCCACCAAAGCCTGAGGCGCCGACCCGCCCTCTACACGTGCTCGTCCAACACCGAACGAGCACCGCCCCGCGCCACCACCACGTGATCCAGGAGCGGTATGCCGATCAGCTCGGCGCATTTGGCGACATGCTTGGTCATTTCCACGTCGTCCGGACTTGGTTGTGGGTCGCCGCTCGGGTGATTGTGCACGAGCAAGATGGCAGCCGCGCCGTTCTTGACGGCGGGCGCCAGCACGTCGCGGGCGGTGAGCGCGCAGCCGTGCAGGCCACCTTGGGCCACCCGCACGCTGGACTTCAGCCCGCTGCGGCCGTCGAGACAAAGCAGCCATACTTCTTCGTGGTCCAACGCCGCCAGCCGCGGGCGGGCCCACTCCGCCGCGGCTTCGAAGCAGTCGATGACCTGGCGCCGTTCAGCCAGTGAACGAATCATCACCCGGCGCCCGAGCTCCATGGCCGCCGCCAAGCGCGCCGCCTTCACCGGCCCAACCCCGGGCTGCACTGCAAAGGCATGCGGCCCCAAGCGAGCGATGCCCTCGATGCCACCCGACGCTTCGAGCAGCGACAACGCCACGCGCTCCACCGAATGACCGGTGCTGCCGGTGCCCAGCAGCAGCGTCAGCAGCTCCGCGTCGCCCAGCTCCTGCACTCCCGACTCCAACGCCCGTTCTCTGATGGCCAGCAAACCTACCTCGCTCTCGCCTGCCCAGAAGCACCGCGCATGCCAAGTCCGGAGCCGCGAAAAACCGGCCGCTGACGTCCCATTTCAGGTGGCCGCCAGCAGTCCAAACGGCCGCCAGTCATGGCAACATGGCCGCGCATGGAGCCGTTTCGAATCGCTCTCGCCAACCTACGCTTTCCCGCCAACGCCGAGGAATCAGTGCAGCTAGCGGTGCGCGGGGTGGCCGCCGCCGGTGAAGCAGGAGCCCGCATCGTGTGCTTCCCCGAGTGCTACGTGCCCGGGTACCGCCGCCCCGGCACCAACCCGCCGCCCGGCGACGCCGAATTTCTGGAGCGCGCCTGGCAAGCCATCGCGCAAGCGGCCCGCGCAGCTCGGGTGGCCGTGGTGCTGGGTACCGAGCGCGTGGTTGCCGGCGGAGTCACGGCCTGCGTGCTGGTCATCGACGCTCAGGGCGAGCGGCTGGGCTTTCAAGACAAGGTCCAGATCGATCCTTCGGAAGAGAGCATTTACGTGCCCGGCACGGGGCGTCGGGTGTTCGAAACGGCAGGCCTCAAATTCGGCGTCTCCATCTGTCACGAAGGCTTTCGCTACCCCGAGACGGTGCGTTGGCCCGTGCAGCACGGAGCCCAAGTCGTCTTTCACCCGCAGGTGCACGAAGCGCAGCCAGGTGCCCACCAACCGACGACGTTTGGCGACCCGGCCAACAGCTTTCACGAAAAGTCCGCGCTCTGCCGCGCCGCCGAAAACACCGCTTATTTTGCGACGGTCAACGTGGCCAGCCCCGGCTCACCCACGACCTCGGCCGTGGTGCGCCCCGACGGGGTGCTGCTCTGCTACCAGCCTTACGGCGTGGAAGGACTGTTGCTCGCCGACCTCGACCTGACTCTTGCCACGGGTTTGCTGGCGTCACGCTTCAAGGGCGTCGGTTAAAGCCGCCGGGCGCTATTCGATGTCGACGATGGCGCTCGGGTCCACCCGCGCCCGCAGATCGTCGAGCGCGGCCAGAACCGCGAGCTCGTCGGTGCCGTCGAAGGTGATGCGAGTGCGGTAGCGCGGATTGAACAGCGCCGGATAAGAGCCGACGCTGACCGCGGGGTGCGCCGCCACCACGGCGTCGAGCATGTCCTTCAGCTCGACCTCGTCGCTGCGGAGCACCAGCGCGCGGGTGACGAAGGCGCGCGGACCGCGAACCCACGCGCGCAGGGTGGCAAGCTTCATGCGGAACACCTCCGGTACGCCCGGCAAGATCCACACGTTTTCGACCACCGGGGTCGGCCACGAGACGTCCGCGGCGCGGCGCAGCTCGGCGCCCTCGGGAACGTCGGCAAAGCGCAGGTGGGCGTCGCTGGTTTTGTCGCCGAAGGTTTGGCGCACCAGCTCTACCAAGGTGGGCTCGCGCACCACCTTGCGCCCGAACGCCTGGGCCACGGCTTCCATCGTCACGTCGTCGTGGGTTGGTCCAACGCCGCCGCTCGTGATCAAGACGCCGTGGGCTGCGCTCAGCCGTGCGATCGCCCGCGCCAAGGTGGGTACGTCGTCGAGCAGAATTTCGGCCGTCGACAGCTGGATGCCGAGCGCGCGCAGCGTGACGGCCAGCGGCGCCAGGTTGGCCTCGACTACCTTGCCGCTCAATAGCTCGTTGCCAATGGCGAGAAATGCGGCGGTCTCGACCACGGTGCTCAAGCTTTACTCCGGGTCGAGCTCGCGCACGACAGGCTGACCGTTGCCGTCGATGGCCAACAGCTCTTCGACGCGCTTTTCGGCGGCGTCCAGCTGCGCTTGCGAGGTGCGCGACAGGCGCGTGCCTTCCTCGAACAACGACAGAGACTGCTCGAGCGAAAGCTCGCCGCTCTCCAGCCGCTCCACGATAGCGGTGAGGCGCTTCAGCGCATCTTCGAAACCCAGCGTTTCGGGCTGCGCGGCTACGGGCGCGGCTTTTTCGGCAGCAGCTTTCTTCATGGGCTGGCTCCCGGAACGTTCACCCGTTCGCCCAGAAGCGCAAGTCGAACCTCGGGGGTGGCTGGATCCACGCCCGCCAGCACCACCACGCCGTCCGGATCGGCGACGGCAGGCAGCGCCAGGCCCGCGCCCATGCGCACTTGCAAGGCCGGCACCGCCTCGGCGGCCACGCCAGGATTCTTCGCGAGCTCCATCCACAACGTCTCGGGGCCCGCCACGCCATCGCTCAGGCGCTGACCCGAGAGCGCCAGCTGCGCGGCGTCGCGCACGTCGCGGGAGGAGTCGAGCTCGGCCGCCAACGACAGCGTGCGCTGCTTGACCGGCTCGGGGCGCTGACTGAGCGCCACCACGGCCGCGTGGCGCACGCTCGGGTCGGGCTCGAAGCGGTAGGCGTTCTCGATCAAGCCGAGCGCGTCCGGATCCGTCGCGCGCGCGAGGCCGAGCAGGGTGTGGGCGCGTAACCACGGATCTCCCGAGGTCAAGAGCTCGCGCACCAAAGGCAACAGATCCGCGTCTTTGCGCGCGGCCAGGGCTCGCGTAGCCAAGAGCGACGCCGGGCCGGCTCCGTGCGACAGCTCGAGCAAGAGCGGCGTTGGCGCCAGCTCGGCCGCGTCGGCATCGGCCAGGCCGAGCGCAAGCGCGACGCGCAACACCGGGTCGCGCTCACCGAGCAGGCGCCCCACCGCGACGCGCGCTGCATCACCGGAAAACGCCAGGCGTGCGGCGGCCCGGACCACGACCGGATCGTTGGAGCGCAAGCTCTTGCTCAAGCTGGCTGGGTCGAGCAGGGCCTGCGCGAACGTGGCCGCCGCGCGTTCGCTCGCGCTCGTAGCGCGCAACGACGCCGTCGAGGCTTGTCGAAGCGCGGTCGAGCTTTCGCCCAGGCGCGCATAGCGCAGTGCCAGACCGCGCAGCGCGAACGCAC
Source organism: Myxococcales bacterium (assembly GCA_040348565.1). Lineage (GTDB taxonomy): Bacteria > Myxococcota_A > Polyangia > Polyangiales > Polyangiaceae > PMG-095. Next base: position 7,763 of record JBEQSW010000472.1, read on the forward strand.
GCAGGCGTGGCTCGCCCAGCGCCCGCTCCAGTCGCGCTCGCGCCACCGCACCAGGGGCCCGCGACAGCGCGTAGCTGGCCAGCCCGGCGCGCTCCGGGTCCTGCAACGCCCGCTCGATGCGCGGCTGCCCCCAGGCGGGGGCGCGTGCGAACAGCTCGAGCAGGGCCGGCGCCTGGTCCGCAGCCGTCTCGGGCCCCAACGCGACCGGGGCTTCGACCGCGCCGCCCGTTTGCAGCAACAGGCGTAGCGACAGCTCACGCGTTGCCTCGTTGCCGGCCAGCCCCGAGAGCGCGGCAGAAGCGTCCGAGGTGGCGCGGCGCGCCAAGATTTCCGCCGCCGCCGCTACCAACACCGGCTGCCGTTCGGAGCGCAGCCAGTGGCGCGCCAGCTCGACCACCTCGGTCGAGCCGAAGCGCAGCAAAGCCAGCGCCGCGGCGGCGCGCGCCTCGGGCGCCCCGCGCCGCACGACGTCGCGCAAGAAGCTTTCGGCGCGCAGATCGCCGAGGGCGCCGAGCGTCTCACACAGCTCTTTGGTGGGGGCTCCCGGCGCGCGCAACAGCGGCGTGAGGTCGCGCGGAGGATTGGCCAACAGCGCGTCACGGGTCAGCTCGGCGGCGTGGCCCGGCTTGCGCAAGGCCCGGCCCAGCGCCGACAGCGCCGACGGATCTTGCGTTCGCGCCAGCGCCAACGCGGCCGCGCTCTGCACCCATTCAGAGACCGGCCCCGCGTCGGCTTCTACCGGCGGGGACGACAGCGCGCGCACCAGCGCGTCGCGCGCGTCGGGAAGCTTGGCGTGAGGAGCGAGCGCGCGCACCGCCGCCAGATGCTCCTCGGCGCCCCGCGCCGCGCCCCCTGGATCGAGCGCGCGCGCCAGCAGCTCGACCGCGCGTG
>JBEQSW010000504.1:0-3984 GCA_040348565.1 Myxococcales bacterium
GCGCTCGAAGACGACGCTCTGCTTGGCCAGGGCGTCCAAGCTCGGCGACACGTTGCGCGGATTGCCCAGGTAGCCCAGGTCGGCGCGCAAGGTATCGATGGTGACGAACAAGACGTTGAGATCGCTAGGTAGGCTTTGCAGAGCCGCGCCGTCGGCCGCCCCCGAGGTCGCGGCGCGCGCTGCGACCGGTTTGGCGTCGCCGTCCTGACAGTCTTCGTCTTTGCCGTTGCCGGGAACGTCGACGGCGCGCGGGCTCACCCGCGGATCGTGATCGTCGCAATCGCCGCCGGCGAAGGCCGCGCTCACGCCGTCGTGGTCGCGGTCGCTGAGCCGCCGCAGTAGCGCCAGCGCCACCCGACCGAGCGGCGCCTGCCGCTCGATGGCCAGGGTCGTCTGCTCGTTCAAAGTCGCGCCGCGAGCCGCCTGCAGGGTCATCCACCCTGGCGCCACCACCACGGCTAGACACGCCGCGTAGCTCGCGATCGAGCGCGCGCTCGGGAGCAGCAGAGCCCCCACCGCCATCAGCAGCAACAACCCGGGAGCCCGCAGATCCAACTCTTGGCGCCGGAGCACCCCCAAGATGCGCCAAGCACCGCCGCCACCGCTGGTTTCACCCAGGGCAATCAACAGCGCCAGCGCCGCCGAAAAACCGAGCACTGAAACTACGACGGCGCCTCGCGGACCGGGGCCCCGCTCGGCAGCTCCCGAAGCCAGAGCGCCGGACAGCGTTCGCACGCCGCCGAGCAACGCCAGCAGCAGCGGCAGCACCGTCAACGGCACGAGCGCGAAGGCGGCCCTGCCCGTAACCTCGGCGCCCAAAGCGCGCGCCGCGATGCCCGACACGGCCACCAAGCCCACTAGCGCCGCCAAGGCGACGAGCGGCGGAGTGACCGTCCAAGCCGCACGCGCCGGCCCGCGCTGGGCCTCCAGGTAGTGCCAAAATCGGCGGGGAGACCAGGCCTGCGAGCGCAAGAAGGTCGCGCGAGCCGCCCAAACCGCGGCGCCCACCGGCAGCGCCAAGGGAGCCGCCAAGCCCAGACACGCCGGGACCAACCCGCTTGCCCCCGAAGCGCGCTCGGCGGCGCGCGCGTCGAGCACGCCACTGACGAGCCCCGCCAACGACGCCCCGGCCACGGCCGCCAACGAGCCTCCGACGACGGAGCGGAAGATCGAAGCGGGGGGCGAAGGCGTCGCGGCAGTCACGCGGCGGAGCCTACCCCGAACGCCCGCGTTTCGCGCGCGCCAGGGGGTGGGCTTTGTCGTAGACGGTCAGCAGCTGGTCGAGCGAAACGTGCGTGTAGCGCTGGGTCGTCGATAGGCTGGAGTGGCCCAGCAGCTCCTGAATCACCCGCAAATCGGCGCCACCTTCCAACAGGTGGGTCGCGCACGAATGGCGCAAGGCGTGCGGATGCAGGTCCGGGCGGCCCGCGCCGAGCGCGCCGTAGCGCTGCACCAGCGCCTGGATCCGCCGCACCCCCAGGCGCTGGCCGCGCCGCGTGAGCAGCAGCGCTTTTTCGTGGATGAAGCCGGTCTTGGGGTGCCGAAGCTCGCCTCGGCGCGGCAGGTACGCCTCCAAGGCTTCCAGCGCTTTGCCGCTGATCGGCACGATGCGTTCCTTGCGCCCCTTGCCCAGCACCCTCACCTCGCAGGCGCGCAGGTTCACGGCCTCCAGGTCGAGGGCGAACAGCTCGCTCACGCGCAAGCCCGAGCCGTACAACAGCTCCAAAAACACGCTGTCGCGCAACTTTTCGACGTCGCTGCCCAGTGGGCCGACCGCCGGGGATTCCATCACCTCGGCCGCCGCCTCCGGCCGCAGCACCAGCGGCAAACCGCGGCTGAGCTTGGGACTCCGCAAGAGCGCCGCCGGGTTCTCGCGTACCTCTCCCGTGCGCCCGAGAAACACGTAGAGCGCGCGCACGCTCGACAGCTTGCGGGCAATGCTGGCCGGCGCCAAGGCTTCCGCCACGCTGCCCAGCCAGCTGCGCAAGCTGAGCCGCGTCACGTCACCAAGCAGCGGCGGCCGCTCCAAGCGCTCGTGCAAGAAACCGACGAGGCTCGTCAAATCGCGTTGGTAAGCCAGCACGGTGTTCTTCGACGAGTGCCGCTCGAGCGCCAGGTACTCGGCAAAGCGCGCCACCACGGCCGACAGCTCAGGACCGGAGCTTCGTGTCGGCAGGGCGGCTTTCACGGCCGAAGCTTAACCGTGAAACGCGGCCACGGCCCATAAAGCGGCCCCGAGCACGAAGGTCAACAGGCCCCACCTGCCCCGCAGCCACGCAATGCGCCCATCCGGAGCCAATGCGCGAGCCGCGAACCATGCCAGCCCCAGCGCCGCCAACAGTAGGCCAACGGCCAGCAAGGCACCCCAGGGCGCCCGCTCTGCGCTTTGATTTTGCGCCTCTTTGAACAGGCGCTGGGCGGTTTCGGTTCGCTCGGCTTCGGCCAAGGTTTTGCTCGCCGACAGCCGCGCCAGGTTCCGGTTGGCTTCCTCCAACCGCTCCGAAAACGGATGCCAAAACGACGCGCTCTCCAGCACTGCCGCCCGCTCTGCCTGCCAGGCCAACATGGCAATCTCGGGGCGGCCCGTGGCCTCGGCGCCGCGCGCGACTGCCAACAGTCGCTGGTACGCACGCTCGACGTGCGGTGCGCCGGGCGCGTAGGCCGAGGCGGCACGGCGCGCGTGCTGAATCGTCGCGTGCAGGTCGTTGGCGTCGAAGGCGACGTCGCTGGCCGCAATCTCGCGCTCACCGTCCAACACCGCGCGCAGGGTCGCAACGGCCGCAAACAGCACGACCACGCTGAGCGCCCAAGCTAGCGCCCGCAGCAACCGAGCTTGGGGTGTGACGTCGCTCATATGAAGTCGCGACGCCGGAAAATCAGGCTGGCCAACCCGAACAACACCAGCGACCACGAAAGCGCGTGCAGCGCCGCGCCTCCGACGTACGGCCAGAGCGAAACTCCCGCCGCTTCCCCGGTCAAGAGCGGCCGCTCGGGCACGTAGAGCATCAAATTGGGTACGACTTTGCTCAGCGCGACGCCCGCATCGTGAAGAAATTGGCCAAAGAAACGCACCGGCAAATGGGCCAGAGAATCGGCAGAGCGGCCGATCAAGAACACGAAGAAGGTAAACACCGCCGTCAAGAACGGCGACGAGAACGACGAGAACAGCGTGGCCAAGCCGGTAACGATGGCGACCTCGCACATCGTCAACGTCCCCAGCCCGACGAACACTCGCCGATCATCCGGCGCGCCCGACGCCAGCAGCGCCCCGGCCACGCCCAGGAACGCGGCCCAGGCGATGGGAAGGTAGGTGATGGTTGGGCGCTTCAGGTAACCGACTACTCCTGCCACGCCCAGGCTGCCGATGGCCCAGGCCAGCGTGGACCCGACGCCGCGCCCCGCGACGACCGAGATGGCCAAAAGGCCAATGCCGGTGTTGGCGACCACGAACACCAATAGCAAAAGCAGAGTGCCCAGGTATTTGCCGGCCAGGTATTCACTGCGACTGATGGGACGCGCCAAAATCGGAAACAGCGTCTTCAGCTCGAGCTCTCGGTAGAGGGAGGTGGCGCCGAGCACGACCGCGACGATGATGGCGTAAATCGAGATGGCGGCGGCGCCCAGATCACTGACGACGCGCAGCTGGTTTTTGGCGGTGTAGGCGCCGACCACCAGCGAATAACCGGTAGTCGCCAGCGCCAGCGCGAACAGCCCGTGCAAGATGCGCGCACGCACGGCCTCGCGGTAGGTGTTCAGCGCCACGACCAGGACCCGAGCCAGCATCTGCGGCCTTTCTACCGCAACTGCCGAGGCGCTGGCTAACGCGAAAGCGCCAGCGCGCGGGGCTCGACGAAATCACGGATCTGGCGCGGCGCACGCAGCATCATCACCGCGATCTTGTCCTCGAACAGGCGCGGCAAGCCGTCACCCAAATCGAGCGCGGCGCCGACGGTGATGAGCGAGCGACCGCCGGGGGCCGGCTTG
>JBEQSW010000511.1:0-5768 GCA_040348565.1 Myxococcales bacterium
GTCGAGCATCGGTGACTCGGCGCGCATGGCCGGCGTGCTCGCCGGCTCGGGCGGCTCCGGCACGTCGAATTCGGAGACGAACGGGAACGGCGAGGCTACCGTGCTGGCCACCTGCGAGCCGGGGATGGAGTTGGCAGGAGGAGCCACGCCGTGCAGGGTCCGCGGCACGCGATCGGAGCTGGCTCCGCCCGAGCCCGCGCCGACCTTGCCCAAGCTGCTCTGAAAGAATGGCTCGAGCTCGGCGATGGAGCTGAGGGGACGCGGCGGCTTCTGCCCACGCGTCAGCATGTCTCCCGGCCCCACCTTCCGATCGGCGATGCCACGCTGGAGCTCGCGGAGCGAGGTGAAGACCAGCTCGCGGCCTTCCGTGGTCCTGACCACCCAGCGCTCGGGCCCACCGCTGTGGTGGCTGGGGTAAACCTTGAACTGCAGCCCGCAGTTCGTACATTTGACGGTCGTCCCCCGCTCCGAGATCAGCGCGTCGTCGAACTCGTACTCGGTGCCACAGCGGTTACAGCGGACGTCCATGAATGAGGGGCTGGGTGGGCGGGGTCAAGCACGCGCCCGGCCGGGCGGCACGAGAGGCGCTAGAATGCGCGCAAAGCTTAGCGGGAGGCGCCGCACGTCGCGAGCCTTTCCCATCCGAGGTCGAAGATTGCTGGCGACGAGCGGGCGGCGGGCCTTTTTGCTAGCCTTGGAGCGCCTTCGGAGCTTGCCATGAAGAAATCGGCCTTCCCAGCTGCGCTGCTCCTCCTCGGCGTCGTCGTTTCGGGTTGCCCCGTGTACGACGACGACAACGGCTGTTTCATCGACGAAGACTGCCCCTCGGGGTCCGTGTGCGACGGCAACACCGGCAGCTGCGTCGTCAGCCCCGGCGACTCGACGGACGCTTCGTGCCGTCGACCCAGCGATTGCGGCGCCAATGAAACTTGCAGCCGTTTCGGTACTTGTATGGCCGGCGACTGCCATTTCTCGAGCGTCGGCTGCGTCCATGGTTACGAGTGCAGCCCTGACAGCGGGCGTTGGGAATGCGTGGCGCTCGGTGCGGCCACTGGCAACGGCGGCGCGCCCAGCGCCGGTGGCAGCTCGTCCGGCGGCGGCGAGCCCAACGCTGGCGAAGGCGGCATGAGCCCGGCGGCGGGCGCCGGCGGCTGAGTTACTTGACGACGCGCAAGTAGGGCGGAAGCTCACGCTTCTTCTTCGCCCCGCCGGCGGCGGTGCCACCGGAAGCGCGGCGCGCCGGGGCAGCAGCCACGGCCGGGGCCGGAGCCGCGGCGGCGCGCGGAGTAGCGGATTTCTCGGGCGCGGGCGCGGGTACGACCGCCGGCTTCTTGCGCGGACGCGTCGCGCGCGTCGCTTTTTCGGTCTCTTTGGCTTCCTTGGCCTTGCGAGCGCGCTTCTTCTTCTTGGCGTCGGCTTTGGCGGCTTGCTCGTCGGGCGACGGCTCTTCGACCGCCCGCAACGCAGCGCGGGGCTTGGGCTCTTCTTTGGGCGTGGTCACGACGTATTGGCCGGCCACTTCCTTGGGCACGTCGTCGGGCCAAACCATGCCGCGACCGCTGGCGCCGATCAGCGCGTAAACGGAGCCCCAGGGCAGGTGGCAATAGTGAGGAGTGTTGCTGAAGCTCAGCGTGCACGAGATGCCGGCGTCGTCGACGCTCAAGTCGGGAATGGGCTTGGGCATGTTGAGCCCAATCTGCAAGACCAACTGCGGCTGCCGCTTGAACCAGGCCGGCACCTGTACCTCGTCGCCGCGCGGATCCAGATGAACCAAAACCGTGGCCTGCTCGAGCAGAGCGAGGGCTACGTCTTTCTTCGGCGGCAGGCGCGTCATGGGCATCTGGACGGGCGTTAATAACCCCAAGAGCTACCAAAAGCCAGTCTGAGGTCGGCCTATGTTACGCGCGAAATGCGTTCACCAAGCGACCAAAACCATGGCCTACATCAGAAAGCTGGCCCCAGGCGGCAATGGGTAGCGCAATCTCGACGAGAGACGCCGTGGCCAGATGTTCAGAGCGATCTGTCAGCACGTAGATAAGCGCCTCGAGGCCCGGGTTATGACCGACCACCAGCGCCGCCGCATGGGGCTCGGCGCGGGTAGCGAGCGCCGCCAAGTAGCTGGACGGCTCCGCCAGGTAGAGGCTGTCGAGCAGCACGAGCTGGGGCGGGCCCGGCAACCCCGACCGGCACAGCTCGGCGGTTTGTCGCGCGCGCGTGGCGCTGGAGGCCAAAATCAGCGATGGGGGGCGAGCTTGCTCGCTCAAATGTCGAGCGCTCAGCCCCACTTCTTTCTGACCACGCGCGGTGAGCGCGCGCTCGCGATCGGAGCCCTCCCCTTCCGGAACGGCTTGGCCATGTCTCAGCACGTAGAGGGTCTTCATGCCGTGCGCGCCGTGTCGCGTGGCCTAGGCTAGCATGAGACGCCGATGACCGCGCGCATCCTACTGGTGGAGGACGAGCCTGCCATCCTGGAGTCTTTGGCTTATGTCCTGGGGCGCGACGGCTTTGCGGTCGTGTCGGCGAAAAATGCCGCCGAGGCGAGCGCCCTGGCGCTCGCCCCGGGTGCGGACTTGGTCGTGCTCGACTTGATGCTGCCGGACGGTAGCGGCTTCGATCTGATTCGCGGCTGGCGCTCGGCTTCGCAACCCCGGCCCATGCCCATCATCGTGCTGTCCAGCCGCGACGGTGAGGCAGATCGCGTCGCGGCGCTCGAATCGGGCGCTGACGACTACGTGACCAAGCCGTTCTCGCCGCGTGAAATCGTGGCACGCGTGCGCGCGGTGCTGCGTCGCAGCGCCGCGACCGAAGCTTCTCCTCGCGCTCAAGCCAAGCAGGCGCCTCCGCTCAGCTGTGACCCGCGCACGCGCCGCGCCGAGGCCGCCGGGCGCGCGCTCGATCTCACGCGCGTCGAGTTCGACCTGCTGGCGGCCTTGCTCGGCAGCCCCGGCCGTGTGTTCACCCGGGCCGAGCTGATCGACCGCGTGTGGGGCGACGGCTTCCGCATCACCGACCGCACCATCGATTCGCACGTGAAAGCGCTGCGCAAGAAGATCGGTGAAGCGGGGGCGGAGCCTTCGTGGATCGAAACCGTGCGCGGCGTCGGCTACCGCCTGAGCGACGATCCGCAAGCCGCCGAGGCGCCGTGAGCGGCGCCGGCCACGCGGAGCCGACGTGAGCGACAGCGGCGCCCTTTTGCGCTTGGTGATCGTCACCGCCGCCAGCATCGGGCTGATTCTGTTCGCGGCGTTCGTGGTGTCGCGCCTGCTTCGCACCCGCACGCGGGGCATGTCCATCCGCATGCAGGTGTTCTTGGCGCTGGCTTTGATCGTCGGAGCCTTCGCGTTCGGCTTGGGCTTGATGGTGGTCGACCGCATCGAGGCCCGCGCCGTGCGCATCGCCTTGTTGGCGGCCAGCGACGAAGCCGCGTCCATCGCCGGCATGGTGGCGGGCGAGCTCGACCGCACCGGAGGCAGATTGTCGGACGTGGCGCGGCGCTTGGAGCACGAGCGCGAGCGCGGCGCGGACTTGCGCCTGCTGTTGGTCGACGCCAGGGGCGCCGTCATCTTTCCGAGGTCGCCGCCCCCATCCAACGAAGAAGGCATGGTCCACGTCGATCACTCGGTCGTGGTGCGCGGTGAGACCATCGGCGCGGTACGGGTGATCAAGCCGACGGTGGCCATGAAGAACCTATTGGCCGACATGGCGCCCACGGTGCTGGTGATCAGTCTAGTGCTGGGTGCCGCCGCCGCCGCCGCCGCCGCCATGATCGGTCGCGCCATCGCCGAGCCCATCGAGCGCCTCAGCATCTTCGGTGAGCGAGTCAGCCGCGGCGAGCGCACCGCCGCACCGCCCCCCGAGTTCGGGCGGGAGGTGACGCGCCTGTCGCGTGCGCTGGACACCATGCGCCGCGAGCTGTCCGGGCGTCCATTCGTGGAAACGTTCGCCGCCGATCTGTCGCACGAGCTGAAAAACCCGGTCGCTGCCATCCGCGCCAGCGCCGAGGTGCTGGAAGAAAGCGCGCTCGAAGAGCCGGAGCAGGCGCGTCATTTCGTGCAACGCATTCGCGAGGCGAGCGAGCGCATCGAGCGGCTGCTGAGCGAGCTGCTCGGCCTCGCTCACATCGAAGCGCGCGGCGCCGAAAGCTTCGAGCCCGTGGACTTGGCGCGTCTGGCGCGGCGCACGCTCGAGACGCTGGGCGACGATCGACCGCGCGTCAGCGTCGTTTCCGAAGGCGACGTGCGGGTGAGCGGTGACGAGCTGTGGCTCACCCGCGCGCTCGCGAACTTGATCGACAACGCGCTGGTGCACTCGGAAAGCACGTCGCCCGTTTTCGTCGAGGTCGTGCGCCATTCCGAGGACGTTTGCGTGACCGTGCGCAGCTCGGGCGCCATCGAGCCGCACGTGCGCGACCGCTTGTTCCGTCGCTTCGTCACCACCCGACGCGACAAGGGCGGCACCGGACTCGGCTTGGCGATCGTCAGTGCCGTGGCCGAAGCCCACGGCGGGGTGGCTGAGCTGGAAAGCCCAGGGCCGCCCGCGGTCGTGTTTCGCCTCAAGCTGCCCGCGGCTCGCAGGCGGGCCACGCTTGCCGAAGCGCCAGCAGAATAGCCATAGAATTCCTGCGGTTACGCGCTCAACAGCCGAGCGCACGCCGCCGTTGTTTCTGCTTCAAGTCTGCGATTCTCCACCAAACCTCCATCAACGGGCAGGCCAGGATGTGGGAGGTTGTGAGGCAGACTTTGGCCCCAAGGCCGCCTCAGGGCGGCGGACGCGGGCCCCGAAACGTATCCTTCAAACTGAGGCTCCAGCACTTGTCACACAACGGCAACGGTAACGGCAACGGCAAGAACGGCAGCTCGAAGATCCCGCGCCACGTGGCGATCATCATGGACGGCAACGGTCGCTGGGCGCAGGGGCGCGGCCTGGACCGCGCCGAAGGTCACGCCGAGGGCGCGCGCGCCGTGCGCGAAGCCGTCGAGACGTCCACGCGCCTGGGCATCAAGTACCTCACGCTGTACGCCTTCAGCGTCGCCAATTGGGCGCGGCCCCGCCCCGAAGTCGAAGCGCTGATGCGCCTGCTCATCGAGTTTGCCAAGCAAGAGCGCGCCGACCTTCGCCAAAACGGCATCCGCGTGAACGTCATCGGTAACCTGGAAGACCTGCCGACCGCGACGCGCCACGCCGTCGAAGATTTGATCGAGTACACGCGCGACGGCGAGCGCATGACGCTCACGCTGGCGCTTTCGTACGGCGGCCGCCAAGACATCGTCGAAGCCGCGCGCTCACTGGCAGTGCGGGCTCGCGCCGGCTTGGTGCTCCCGGAGGAGATCGACGAGACCTTCTTCCACCGCCAAATGACCACGCACTCGCTGCCCGACGTCGACCTGCTCATCCGCACCGGCGGCGAAACGCGCGTCAGCGACTTTTTGCTGTTCGAGTCCGCCTACGCCGAGCTGGTCTTTTTGCCCATCATGTGGCCCGACTTCACCGCCAGCACGCTGCTGGAGGCCTGCGACGTCTACAACGGCAAAGAGCGCCGCTTCGGCAAGACCTCCGAGCAGATCCAGCACTCGAACTCGAGTCATCCGTTTGATCCCTTGGATCGGCCTAGCTGACCGGGAAGGGTCAGGCTGCTTTAGCGAAGGAGAGGTCGTGGCGGGGGTTCTTGGTCTCCTCGGGGACTTCGCCCCCTCCGTCCTTTGCCCCATCCCCGTGCGATTTTCGTGACCTGAAGCGCGATCGGCGCTCGGCCTCGCCGAGTTTTCGAG
>JBEQSW010000512.1:0-6574 GCA_040348565.1 Myxococcales bacterium
GCCGCACCCATCGCGTTGGCGACCCCAGACCCCAGTGCCCCGTCGCCGGATCGAAGCTGATTCCGGAGCAGGCTCGAGCGAAGCCCGCTCGGAATCGATCTCAACGAAGCTTTACCGTCGACGTCCCGACTTCGGAGGCTCGGCTTGCCTCGAGCAAGCGGCTGACGATTGCCTTCACGCTCGGCAGACTGAAAGGCTTGAAGAGCTTTTCGTTGGCTACCGAATCCAAGAATGCGTCGACGTCGGGGCGCGTGGCACCGCCCGTCATGAACACGAAGCGCTCGGCAAGCTGCGGGTATTTTCGCAACACGCGCTCGAAAAGCTCCATCCCGTTCATGCGCGGCATCATCACGTCGCACAGCACGGCGTCGTAGTCCTGCCGCTGTGACAGCCCCTCGAGCGCGTCGCCGCCGTCTGCGGCGACGTCGACGTCGTGCTCGACGGACAGCACCCGCTGCAGCAAACGCGCGACGACCGGTTCGTCTTCCACCACCAGAATGCGGCCTCGGCGCGGAGTGGGCACGAGCGGTCGCAAGCCCGACCGGTGGGTGGCGGCTCGAGCCGGAGGGAGCACGATGCGAAAGGTGGTGCCCATCCCCGGGCTCGATTCGCATTCGATTTGGCCTCCGAGCGAGGTCACGATGTTGTAGCTGATCGCCAGGCCAAGCCCCGTCCCCTTGCCGATGGCCTTCGTCGTGAAGAACGGCTCGAAGATGCGACGACGAACGTCCGGCATCATCCCCGAGCCGTTGTCCGCGACCTCGATGACGGCGCGCCCTTCCGAATCAGCGTAGGTGGCGATGCGGATCACGTTGTCTTCGGCGGGGCGGTCCGGCATGGCATGCACGGCGTTGATCATCAGGTTGATGAATACCTGCGCGAGCTTGGATTCGTCGGCCATGACCGAAGGTACGGGCTCGAGATCCAGCTCGACCCGGACGCGATGCCGCAGCTCGTTTCGCGCGAGGCTGATCGAAAGCTCCAAGACGGCGCGAGGGTCCAGCTGCGACTGCTCGTCGCGCTCACCTCGCGAAAAGGTGTGCAAGCCCATCACGATTTTGCGAATGCGCTCGGTGCCGCGCAGCGCATCGTCGGTCATTTGCAGCAGCTCTCGATAGCGAGTGGAGGGCAAGCTTCCCGCGACGGTTTGAAGCTCGTCGCGCAACAGCTCGAGGTTCATGCTCACGCTTTGCAGCGGGTTGTTGAGCTCGTGACCCACGCCCGCTGCCAACGTACCGACCGTGACCAGCCTCTCGCGCGTGGCCAGCGCGGCCGCCACGCGCTTTTCCTCACGGCGATCGTGGGCGACGACCAAGCGGGCGGGCTTGCCGTGGTAGTGCAGCGCCAGCGACTGCGGGAAGTCGAGCGGGACGAAAGAGCCGTCCTTGGCCCGCATGCGTAGCTCGACCACGTCGGTTGCCCCTTCCGTGAGGGGGGCGGCCGGACGTGTACCGAAAATGGCGTGGTCCTCGGGGTGAATGCTGTCGAGCACCTTCGTGCCGATGAGCTCGCTCGGCTTCGAGTAGCCGAGGGTGCGCAGCCAGGCGGGGTTGACGTACGCGAACAAGTCGTCGATGCGAATCGCCACCGGATCCGGCAGCGTCTCGAGCACGGTTTCGAGCTCGTGCAGCGCGAGCGCCAGCGCCGCCTCGGCCCGTTTGCGTTCGCTGACGTCACGCGCGAAGGCTTGCCAGCGCCCGTCCGGGTGGATCATGGCCGACACTTCAACGGGCAGGGGAGCGCCGTCGGCGCGAAGGAGGGTCCAGCCGGTGACCTCGGCCACGCCCGGCTGCAGCAGCCGATTGCGTGTCTCGGCCAGGCGCGGCAAATCTTCGGGCGGAATTAGGTCCGTGATGGTCTTGCCCAGCAATTGCTCGCGGCTGTAGCCGAGCATCCGGCAAGCGGCCGAATTGACCTCGATGTAGCGTCCGTTCAGATCGGCGACGAACACGGCGTCGGGCGCTTGTTCGAGCGCCGAGCGGTAGCGTTCTTCCGCCTCCCGCAGTGTGCGAACGAAATCAGGGGTCTCGCGGAGCGCGACCAGAACCAACAGGGTTTCGTCGCGTCGCACGGGGCTGAGCGCAATCTGCACTGACAGCTCGCGACCATCGCGATGCAACGCCTTGAGCTCGCGCCCTTGCGCCATGCTGCGTTGACTTGGTTGCTCGACGAATTGGCGCCGAGCCTGGGCGTGGTAGGCCCGGAGCCGCTCGGGAATCAGGACCTCTACGGCTTGCCCAATCAGCTCGCTTTCGTCGTACCCAAGGAGCTCCAAGCCCGTGGCATTGACGGCCACGATGCGCCCGCCCGCGTCCACCACGAACAGGGCGTCCGGCAAGGCGTTGATGAGCGCCATTCCCAGCCCTTCCGAAGACAGGAAGTCAGGCAAGTGCATTAGAGCTACGTGAACAGCAACATTCGGGCCATGGTTACCCCCTTTGGCCTCGCAGATTTTCGCGATAAACGTCGCGAAAATCCTGCGCTTGCTCACGCAGCTCTTTCGCACCTCGGCCCTGATCGGCGCACGCGCTGCCGATTCACCGCTTTCGTGCTGGCCCCGCTGCGGGGCGCTCGTTCACTCCGGCGCGGCGTAGTTTTGAATGGCCGGGCAGACACCCCCGCCAGGAGCGGGCTCGCCAACCCCGATGGCCTCGGCCAGCTTGCCCACCGGCGGCTGGCAGACCTGGCAATTCTCCGGAAAATCGCAGATTCCGCTGCCGCAATCGACTTGGCCCTTCGGGCATTGGCTCACGCCATCTCGGTAGCTGTCGAGCTCGGTTGGCAGGTCCCGCAAGCGCCCTTCGAACCAGGCATGAAGGAAGTCATAGCGCGCTTCGTCGCCGCTGCGCAGCATGCCGGCGTCGCCCAATTTCTGATGCACGTCGTCGAGCATGCCGATCGGATCGAGCGCCGTAAATTTACCGATCACGTCTTCGCAGACGGCAATGGTCTCTTGCCAGCACTTGTCTTCCCCCTGGCAACCTTGCGCGATGCGGTTGTTCCCCGGTAGCGCGACCACCGAATACCACTCCTGACCCAAGCTGATGTCGGTCGAGTACGGAAGGTACCTGAACTTGCCGTCCGCGCCTTCGGCGAGCACGACGTTGTTCGAGTTGTGAAGCGCGTCGTCGCCGGTCGCGAGCACCCACGACAGGCATTGAAACCGCTGAAAAGCAGGCCAATCGATGTAGTCGGCGGTGGCTTGCTCGAAGCCGTCGCCGGGCGGGGTTTCGACCAGCAGCTGCTCGAGCTCCTTCACCCGGGTCGAGTCGCATTTGTCGAACTGGCAGTTGTTCGGATCGTCGAAGATGCTCTGACCAACGCCCGGAACGGGACCGCCCTTGTCGACCGGGATGGGAATGGGGCCGCCGTTGCCTTGCGCAAAGTCACCGGCGAACTCCCACATGTTCTCGCACTTGTCACCCAGCTCCGGAAAGCGCGTGCAGAACTTTCGCTTGTACCGTTCCACGAGCACCATCGGCACGCGAACGTTCTTGCCCCAAACGTTGCTGGCGACCCACGCGAACGTGGCCTGCGGCGCCGGGTAGTCGAGCTCACGGTAGAGGGCCAAGCTGAGCCACTCGCGAAAGATGCTGCCAACCTGCGCGTTGTTGAAGCGCAGATGCCCGGGAGCGTCGTCGAGGCAGCTCAAGGGTGGCGTATTGTCACTGCCAAAGACAATAGCCGATGGGCGACTTCGTCGGCACGTAGCAGGCCATGCCGTCGGGGCAGGCGAAGGTTTGGTTTTCGTTCTTGCAGACGAGCACGCAGTGGCTCGCCGATGCGAACGGCACGCAGCTGGCCTGAGCCTCCGCTCCCGACGGAGCGTCGGAGCAATCGGCGTTGGAGATGCAGCGGTTGGCGCACGCCCAGCCAGCGGCTACGTTCGGCGTCGGGCTACTGACGCCAAAGCACGGAACCGTCGCCAGGTTGCAGTCTTTGGAGTCGCCGTGGCATTCGAGCGCGTAGACGGATTGGCCGTCGACGGCAGGCGGTGGACCGCCACCGGCACCGGCGCTCGGCTTTCCCGCGCTGCCCACCGACGCCGCGCCACCGGTGTGCTGCGCCACGCCGCCTGACGCAGGGGTGCCGCCCGACGCCGAAACGCCCCCCCGGCTGGCGCTGCCCGCGACCGAGCTCAGCCCCGCGTTTCCGCCCCCCGTTTGCGCCGTGCCCTCGCCGCCCATCGACGAACCCGCCTCCGCGGAGCCCGAGTCGGAATCGGAATCAGAGCTGCAGCCGACGCACAGCAAGTGCAGCGCGCACAACCCCACGAGAGGCATCCGCACGTTCGCCATGAGCCCTGAGATACGCGCTCGACCGAGACTCTGCAACAAGACAGCTGCGGAAATATCGAGTCGGGAAATGCGCCCCTGACTCTCAGAAAACGCGGCACCTGCGACCATGCGCCGCGCGAACCGGGCGCGCGCTGAGGCGATCAATCATTTCTCGGAGCAAGCTCAGAAAACGACCGCCCGGTCTCCATCTTGCCGTGTGCAGCGCATTCCTCGATCGCTCTCGGCTCTCCGCTCCGTCGCCGCCGGCCTCGGCGCGTTGCTGGTGCTCGGCGGCTGCTCCGGCGAAAGAGATCCAGGCGGGGTCGTAGGCGCCAGCGCGAGCGCGGGCAAGGCCGCCATCGATCTCGACTTGGGCGGCGGCAGGGGTGGCTCGGGCTCGACCCTCACCGCCAACGGCTGTGACGTCATGAGCGACGAGGCAGTGTGCGCCGCCCAGGCCTACGAAGGTGAGGCCATTCCGCTCGATATCTACATCATGTTCGATCAGTCCGGATCGATGTTGAACGACGTGGGCGGCCTCACCCGGCTCGACGCGGTCGAGCGCGCGACGACCACGTTTCTGCGGGACCAGGCCAGCGCCGCCATCAGCGTCGGCATCGGCTACTTCGGCTTTCAGCCCATTGGGCAAACCTCTTGCTCTGCGGACGACTACGCGAGCCCGAGCGTGCCGGTCACGCTCGATCACGAGGCGGTTCTGCACTCCCTGGCCGCGCGAGAGCCGATTGGCGAGACGCCCACCGGTGCCGCCATTCGCGGCGCCTGCGGCTACGCCAAAGGATGGAAGAAGTCGAACCCCGGGCACTCGGTGGTGCTGCTGTTGCTGACCGACGGGGAGCCCAAGGCGCCCATGAGCTGCTCGACCGGGACGTGCTGCCCCACGTTGGCCGACGCGGTCGACGCCACCGCCGAGTGCCGCAACGACGACCCAGCGATCCAGACGTACGTGTTGGGGGTTGGCCCCTTCCTCGACAACTTGCAGCAGATTGCGCAAGCCGGCGGTACCGATCACGCCTACCTGGTCGGGGATCAGGACGTCCAGCAGCAGGTGCTGCAGGCGCTCAACTCCATCCGCGGCGCGGCCAGCATCCCTTGTGAGCTCAAGCTACCCGAGCCCAAAGGGGGCGCACCGCTCGACTACGGCCTGGTGAACGTCGCCTATCAAGACTCCAGCTGCGCGCTGTCGACGATCTACAACGTACCGGATCCCGGCAGCTGCGATGGGCAGCTCGGCGGTTGGTACTACGACGATCCAGCGGCGCCCAAATCGATCGAGCTATGCGGCGCGAGCTGTGATCGCGTCTCCGCTCCCGGCGGGCGCTTGGCGTTCACGGTCGGTTGCGAAACTCAAGTGTTGGTGAAGTGAGCTGGGCCCCTGTGTGGGGCCGTCGTCAGAAAGGTCAGGACATGCGGC
This sequence comes from Myxococcales bacterium, assembly GCA_040348565.1. Taxonomy (GTDB): domain Bacteria; phylum Myxococcota_A; class Polyangia; order Polyangiales; family Polyangiaceae; genus PMG-095. The sequence goes on from JBEQSW010000512.1 coordinate 5,710, forward strand.
ATTCTCGTCATTCCACGCTCGCAGCGATTGCGCTTTCGTTGAGCTTCGTCGGCGTTTCTGCCTGCGGCGGCAGCAGCAAGGACGGCTCGAGCCCGGGCAAGGGCAGCTCGCTCGGCGCGACCAACGTCCCTGATGGCAGTGGCTGTAGCCAAGCCGCCGAGTGCTCGAGCGGCCTCTGTAACAAAGGTCAATGCACCAGCGGTCCCAGCGGCGTTGCGACCAGCCCCGGCCCACATTTCAGCGGCGGCGGGCCGAGCTCGCGGCCGCTCACCACCGGCTGCGGACCAGGCACGGCCGCGCAGTGCGGTGGGACCTGCGAAATGTCCGGCGGCCAGCCCGTCACGGTACTCGCTCCACCTGCCACCATCTGTTACGAGGGCGACGGCGATCTCACGCCGGATGATCCCAGCAGCGTCATCGAGCAGGTGATCGAGACCATCGACGGCAAGACTTACCTGCACTTGCGCGTCACCTTCGACCCGCGCTTCGTCGACAACACCTACGGCGTCAACGCTTCGTCCGGCTGGGCGAACCGGATGATGGCCGCGCCCATGGGAGGCAAGGCGGGCGGAGCGATGGGAGGCAAAGCTCCGAAGGCTCCGATGGGGGGCATGGCCGCCAAGGCGCCCCACACCTTCGATGACCTCGTCGGAAGCGACCACGTCGAGCTGGTGCTGGTCGACGGCAAAGGCAACTCGGTGCTCGACTTCGACGTCGACTACGTCTCCGAGAAGCCCGACGCCCCCTGCGGCTACGGCACGCTCGGGGTGAGCGGCGGTGAAGGCAAGATGCTGATGGGCGACGCTTCCGCCATCGTGGCCGTGGCAACCTCGATCGATCGCAACCTGAACGGCTGCGGCTACTG
>JBEQSW010000526.1:0-7053 GCA_040348565.1 Myxococcales bacterium
ACGGAAAGTCGTCGGCCATGTCCGAGTCGTCGATGACTTGGAGGTGGGCATCGACCAGCTTGTTCTCGGGAATGACCACCGAGAAGCGCGAGCTCTGCCAGGTGCGGTACTCTTTGTTGCGCGCGTCGTAGCGTTCGATTTCGACGCCGACCACGTGGTGACCCGGCGCGACCGCGTGCTCGTACACGGTGCGCTCGTCGTCGGCGGAGAAGCGATCGGGCGCGGCGAACACCACGCCGTCGTCGAGCGTGATGTTGAAGCTGGCCAGGCGCGCGTCGTCACCCTTGGTCTCGACGACCACACGCAGCTTGCTGGCGAACAGCGTCGTCGTCAGCGCGGCCACGCGGCTACGCAGGGTCGCGATGTCGCCGAGCAGCTTGTCGTACTCGAACGGCGGAGGCTTGGCGGCGCCGCCGGGAAATTCTTCGGGCTTGGGCGTGAGCGGCGAGGGCTTTTGCTCCGGCTTCTGCTCGGCCACGTCTTTGGGCGGAGGCCCGCCTAGGTCGTCGTTGCCGCCGCCCGTCGCCGCGGCGTCACCGCCGGCCACGGGCCGATCCGCTTTGTCGGGCTCGGCCTTGGCCTTGCCGGCGTCCGGCTTGGCCTCCTCTTTCGGCGCCACCGCCTTCTTGCCAGGCTGCGCGGTGGCAGCGCTGACCAGAGATGCGGCCGCGATGAGGGAGAGGAGGACCAGCCGTTTTCGCATTATTTGCCTTTGGTCTGATTGGCGACGGCCTTGGCGGCGGCTTCGGCCGCGGCGGCGTCACCCAAGTAGTAGCGGGGCTTCAGCGGCTTCAAGTTGTCGTCGAGCTCGTAGACCAACGGAATGCCGGTCGGAATGTTCAGCTCCACGATGTCGTCGTCGCTGACGTTGTCGAGGTGCTTGACCAACGCGCGCAGGCTGTTGCCGTGGGCGGCGATGATCACGCGCTCACCGCGCTTGATGGCGGGCGCGATGTCGCTCTCCCAGAACGGCAAGAAGCGGGCGACGGTGTCCTTCAAGCACTCCGTCTTCGGAATGTCGCTCGGCTTCAAGTTGGCGTAGCGCGGATCCTTGCCGGGCCAGAACTCGTGCGTCTCGTCGAGCGCGGGCGGGGGCGTGTCGTAGCTGCGACGCCAGATGAGCACTTGCTTGTCACCGTGCTTGGCGACCGTCTCGGCCTTGTCCAAGCCTTGCAGGGCGCCGTACATGCGCTCGTTCACGCGCCAGGTCTGCGTGATGGGAATCCACATTTGATCGAGCTCTTCGAGCGCGATGAACAGCGTCTTGATGGCGCGTTTCAGCACCGAAGTGTACGCGCGGTCGAACACGAAACCCTCGGCGCGCAGCAATTTGCCGGCGGCGCGCGCCTCCGCAACACCTTGCTCGCTGAGGGGCACGTCGACCCAACCGGTGAAGCGATTTTCGCTGTTCCACTGGCTGAGGCCGTGACGAAGGAGGACCAGTTTCTTCATGATTCAGTTGTCTCTTCCAAACCGCGCCCTTGGGGTCAGGCCGGCGCCGTATCTCACTTCCACCGGGCCGCGAAAGCAAGCGCGAGCGAGCTACGGCTAGGGCCCGGGAAAGCTGCCAGCGGGCGGCGCGGGGCTCGGGACGGGAGCGGACGGAGCCGGTTCCGGCGGCGAGGCGCTGGAAGCCGCGGAAGGCGCCGCGGTGGGGGCGGGTGGGACGTCCGGGCGCGTGCCTGCGTCCCAAAACTGATCGACCGAGGACTTGGCGGGAAGGCGCGGCTCGGGTGTCGTGGCCGCGTCCGGTGGCTCGCGGGTGATACCTGGCATTTCTTCGTCGAGCGCCGGCCCATCCTTCAAGCGCTGACAGGCAGACGTATTGACGATGCCGTAGATCGTGGACGTCAGAAATAGCGCGGCAAAGCCCGCACCCAAGGCGAGGTCGGCGTCGCGGCCGATCGGCGAGCGGCTGTAGTCGAAGCTGCTGGCTTGCGCCGCGTACCCGACGCGCACCAGCTCGTAACCGGTGAGAATGCCGTCCAACACTGGTGCCACGAGGCTGCTGGTGCAGTCGACCTGCGGGTGCGGCACCGGCTGCGAAACGTGCGCAGGCGGCGGCGTCACGAACACGAACGAGCAGCCGGAAGCGTGCAAAGAAAGCGCAACGACGATGCCGAAGCGCGAAAGCAGACTAGAAGGCTGGTGTGAAACACCAGCTGTCGAAATCGGCGAAGCCGCCGCGTGGAGGGGAGGCTCAAAAAGCTTTGCTTTTTGAGGGGAGGAGGCGCGTGCCTCCTTCCCCAGGACAAGGCCAGGAGGTTGGTGTTTGAAAAACACCAGCCTCCTAGTTCGTGAAGGGGATGAACACACTGAGCCCGCCGGTAGCCGTGATGTCGTTCACGATTTTTTCGACGCCCAAGGCGACGCGTTTTTGCTCGTGAACGAGGTCGCGCACGTCGAGCCGCAGCGCGAGCCACTGCGTCAGATAAAACTTCATGCCGAAACCGCCGGACCCGGTCAGGCCGATGTCGCCCGGTTCCACCGTCGCACCGCCACCGAGCGAAAGATAAAAATCGTAGCGACCGATGGCGCCGCCCATCCAACGCACCTTGCCGTAGGCGAGCGACCAAACCACGTTGCCGGTGAAGAACTGCACCGGGTTGTCTTCGGCGCGCACCAAACCGACCAAGCCCTGTTGGCGGTCGATGATGGCGTTGAGTAGGGCGAAGCGCTCGCGCGAGCGCATGTAGCCGGCTTCGAGCCCGAGATCTTCGGTGAAGTGGAAGGTGTAGGCGCCGCCGTACATCGGCGCGCCGTCGGACAGGTCGCCCGCGTACCAACCGCCCATGGCCGACAGCTCGTGCCGCAGCGCCTTTTGGAATTTGCGCGGGACGACGCCGCGGTAGGCGCGCTCGCCCACCAGCTGTTGCTTGAGCGCTTCGTCCACGCACTGGGCGTGAGCCGCGCGGGGCACGAGCAGGCTCCCGAACACGGCGAGCGCCACAAGCAAGGGCCAGAACGAGCTTTGTAACCGGCGCGCGCCGGCGGCTGAGGTTTTGGGCGCGAACAAACCGGCTACCGAACTATCATAACCCTCGCCGATTTCGGCGCGGCTTGTGAGGGTACCCGGCCCGAGCCCTTCCTGGGAGGCTGGCCGGAAAGCAAAAACCGCGCAAAAGCCGCGGTTTCACGCAGCCTGGGGTCGAGCCCCGAGGCCCGCGCCGGCAAACGAGGGCAAGATAGCCGGCGCTCGATGTCGCTCGCCGGTCACGCCCGTTGTCTCCATCGCCGTCTTTTTCGCCGCGACCTCGGCGGGCTCGCCCCGTTGGCCTTGCTGCTGGGGGTCCTAGCTTCCGGAACCGTCGCGCGCGCCCAGCCCGCTCGCGACGCCAGCGCCTGCCAGCCCGACCGGGGCTCGCTGGCCTTCGTGGCTTGCAGCTTGGCCGAGCAGCTGGCGTTACCGGCAAGCGGCGCGAGCGTGACGGTCGTGGGCTTGAAGAGCGATCGTGAGCTGCCGGCGGCTGACGCGCTGCGCGAGCGTGTGCAGAGCGCAGTAGCGACAGCGCTGGGCCCACGTGCAGAAGGTGCTGCGGGAGCGGGGGCCGAGCGCAGCAAGTTACTGGTCGAGCTCAGCATCGAGAAGAGCGGAGGGGTGCTGCGCGTGTCGGCCGAGCTGCGGCGACGAACGGGGCTGTGGCAGCGCGTGCGTCACGCAAAACCGAGCTCCGAGCGGCACGCGTTCGTCGAAGCACCGCTGGACGCGGAGCTGCGAGCGCTGATCCCGCCGCCGCCACTGGTAGTCAGTGAGGTGCTGAAGCTCAAGGCGCCCGAGCGCGGCATCGTGGCCCTGGCGTGCGGCCCGCTAGGTAGCGACGGCGGTCAAGAGCTGGCGCTGGTCTCGCGCAGCAGCGTTCGCGTCGGGCGGATCGTCGGCGGCGCCTTCGCCGAGCGAAAACGCGTCGCCTGGTCCACGCTGTCGGCGGTGGCCGCAGCGCCTCTGCGCGAGCCGATTGCGAGCGCCGAAATCACGCCGCAAGGCGGGCTTCGCCTCGGCATCAGCGACCGACGCGACGGCCTGGAGCTGTCGCGTGAGCTCGGCGTCGTGGCGCGCTTCGAGGGCCTGCTGCCGGTGCCGGGCGGAGGCTGCGCCGAACGGAGCCTGCTCGGATTTTCGGCGCGCATCCAAAGCTGCGCGCAACCGACGAACGGGCGCACGCCAGCCGCCGTGCTCGACGCCGTCGCGGGGCTGCCGGGCGTGCAGCTGGGTCGAGATCTTGCGAGCGCGCGTCTGAACGGAGCACGGCCGGAGCTCGGCCTTGCCACGAGTCGCGTGGGAGCGCAGCTGGCGCTGGGTGACGCCGACAGCGACGGCAACCCGGAGCTGGCGTTTTCGAGTGACACGCTCGAGAGCGTCAAAGATCGCCTCACGCTGGTGACGCTCGACGGCAAGAAGATGGTCCCGCGCTTCGAGCTGCCTGCTCCGGGCATCACCGCGGTCGCCATTTGCAGTCGACGCGAAGGCCCGGGTATGGCGCCCCTGGTGGTCGCTACCGGTGACGAGCTGTGGCTGATCCGATGACGCGCTCAGGAAGCCTCTCACGCCGCGCGCTGTTGGCGTCGCTGGCCGGCGCTGCCGGTAGCCGCGCGATGGGTCGAACGCCCTTTGGCGGGCGTTTGCGGCTGGCGGTGCCGTGGCCGATCACGAGCTTGGAGCCGGCGTCGCTGTCGGACGGATTTGCGGCGCTGTTCGCCGGCGCGGCTTTCGAGCCGCTCTACGCGCTCGACGCCGCCGGCAACCCCTACCCCGCCCTGGCCGAGTCGCTGCCGACCAAGCTGGACCGGGGCTGCCGCGTCGCGCTGCGGCCCGGCTTGCGAACGGCGGCTGGGCGCCCGCTGGCGGCCGCGGACGTGCTGGCCACCTTGGCGCGCGCGCGCAGCCGCGGCGCAGTCGGGTTGCTGGGCGAGCTCGAGAGCCCGGAAGTCGATGCCAAAGACCCACTCGGCGTCGTGTTTCCGCGCAGCCAAGCCGACGCGGTGGCGCGGGTGCTGTCCAGTCCTCTCCTCGCGCTGGTGCCTCGCAATTTCTCGCCGCTCTCTCCGGATGGCTGCGGGGCGTTCAAGGTCGAGCTGGGGCGTGGCCGCGCCTTGCTCACGCGCAATCCCAACGCCGCGCGTGGGGTCTCTTACCTCGACGCCATCGAGGTCACGGTGGCGAGCGACTTGGCCGACCTATTGCGTGGCTTCGAAACGGGCACGACCGACGTCGCCTGGTTCGGTACCGGCCTGTACCGCGCGGTGAAGGACGCGGTGCCGTTCGAGGCGCCACGTTACGGCTTCGCGGTGTTAATGGCGGGCAAGGCCGCCGGTGCCTGGGCGGCTCCCGGTACATTGCAAGCTCTGCTCGATGCCATCCCAGCGGGGCAGCTCTCGCATTTGGGGGTGCGCGGCTTGCCGCTGCAGTCGAGCGGCTCTGCGGCTTGGGGCGGGCCGGCCACGACGGTCGCGGTGTTGGCGAACGCGCCGCAGCTGATCGCCATTGCGCGCGCGGTTGCGGCCACGCTGTCCACGCCCGGGCACGAGCTGACCGTCGTCGAGAAGAGCGCCGAGGAGCTGGCGAGCTTGCAAGCCAGTCGCCAATACGGCCTGCTGGTCGATCAGGTGCGCGCTCCCACCGCCCTCGCGCGCGATATCGAGCTTGCTCTGCGCACTGTCGCCAGCCCCGACGCCGCCAAGCGCGCCCCAAAGACGGCGCCGCTTGCGCCGCGCGACCTCGGCCGGCAGCTGCCGCTCGGAGTCATCGGCGAGCTGTCGATTTGGGGCACGCGCCGAGCGCCGTTCGTGAACCTGGAAGCTTGGCAGCTGGGCGGCGTGTGGTTCCGCGCCCCGAACGGGTCTTCCTAGTCGAGCGAGCGCCTCGCCTTCCGTCCCGCCCGTCCTAGGAAGAAACTCCAGCAGCCGGTTTCGTCTGGGCTGGACCCCGAGTCGCTCCGACACGCCCATGCACTCTCGGGCGGGTCACTCCTCGATCCGGATATTAGGTGATATCACCTGATAATCAGGTGATATCACCTAATTCTCGCGTCGCGGAGTCACGCCGCGGGACGGCGAGCGGGGCCTGCCGGTAGCGAACGTGCGCTCGAGGGCGGTACGTGACTCCCCCGACCGTCTGGCCAACCAGCCGACGCGCCTCCGTCGTGGTTGCGGTGACCAGGCCGTTTCGCGACATCAGGGCGGCGGCGCAGGCGCCATCAGCGACTCCGCGTCCGCGTGGAAGATTCAGGGACGCCGCCGCGAGCGTGCAGCAAGCGACAGCCCACGAGACTGTCAGCGTGCTCTGCGGGAGAGTTTGCCTGCTTCCGACACGAAAGCTTCTGCGATTCAGGCTGCAGGTTGGCAGCCCCGGACGCGATCCATCGGCGGCTCAGGCAGTGAGGCCGCTCAGTGGCGACGTCGCCGAAAGCCCTTGCTCGCCGAACGACGGCACGTCGACGCCCATGGCATTCGCCAGCGAGATCAGCACCTGCGTCGGATTGGTCCGGGGCATCTGCAGCCAGCGCCCCATGCCGAAATAGCCGCCCGTGCCACCCAGGATGACGTTGGGCAGCTGAGAGTTGGAGTGCGAGTCGCCGTCCCCGTGGCGGTTGAACCAATAGATCGTGGTTTCGTCGAGCAGCGTGCCGCTGCCCGAAGCCGAAGGAATGGCGGCCAGCCGATCCATCAGCCCGGCGATCTGCCCCGCGATCCAAGTGCTCATTTTGGCGTACTTGTCGAGCTTGGTCGCGTCGCCAGCGTGATGCGAGATGAAGTGCATCGGCTCGGTGAAATTGAGCCAGGGCATGCGCAACCCGCCCGCGTCCCCACCGCCTGGATAGCCGAAGCTCACCGACGCGACCTTGGTCAGGTTGCACTGAAAGCCGGTCGCGACCATGTCCATGAAAAACGGGCACAGCGTTTCGGTGTCGGCGCCGGTGCGCGTGTCGCCGGTGACGGCACGGCGGGTGGGGTTCGAGCACGCGACGCCGCCAACTCCGTTGCCCTGGTCGGCGAGGCGCTTTTTGACGCGGGCCTCGTAGACGCTCAGCGACTCGAGGTGCGAGTCGAGCGTCT
>JBEQSW010000253.1:0-8619 GCA_040348565.1 Myxococcales bacterium
GAGCACCGGAGGAAGGCTGAAGCCTTTTGAGGAGCGCAGCGACGAGGCCGCGCTTCGCAGCCGCAGGATCTTGGCTCGCAGCAGGCTGGAAACTAGGGACACCCCCTAGTCCACGCAACCATCCGCGTGAGCGGGGGCGCCGTTGGGTGCGAGCCAGCCGTAGCTTTCGATGGAAAACGAGGTGAAGACCCAGTCGGCGTCGAAGCCAAGGTGGATGGCTGGGCCGTCGCTGCCGTCGGGCAGCGGAAGACGTAAAACGGGAATGTTTTCGATCGCCTCGGGGGCGCCATTGGCGCTGAAATGGAGATCGACGACGCCGATCTCCGCAGACGCGGCCATGACTCGGCACTGCCAGCGGCCGGCTTCGACGTGGTGGAAACGCAGCTCCAATGGCTGCGGCGCGAGCGCGGCGTCGTAAACAGTTGTGCTCGCGGAGTAGGCCACGACGGAGTCGCTGAGTGGCGCTGCCGGGTCGAGGTTGAAATACATCGAGACCGCGGTCGTGCGCTCGCCAGCGCAGCTGGGCACGTGGGAAGCGGGCGGCGGTGCGGTCGGCGGGTGTGGCAAGCAATCGAACACGGCGCCGTCGCGTTGCTGCCCCACTTCGAAGGAGTCGCCGGGGAGCGACGTGACGCCATCGACACCGTTGCCGCCGGCGTCCGTGCTGACGCCAAAATCGAGCTCGATGGGCCCGCCCAACGTGCCGTCGTGATTCGGGAGGCGCAACCGGCGCGTGGTCGAGACGGCACGGAGCGATCCGTTGGGGTTGAAGCCGAGCGAGCCGCTCGCCACCTCGAGGCCAGGCACCTCGCCGGACACCAGAACGTGGTAGTCCCAGCTGTCGTCGCTCGATTTGCGGAGGAAAAGCTGAAAATCGAGGAGTGTGCCCTGCGCGTCGTTGGCCTGCATCGGCAGCGACAGGCCCGCGGACGGCGCGAGCGCATCCCACGGTTCGTTCGCAACCGCGCTATCGGCGGCGAGGTTGGCGCTTAGCGAGACGCGAGTCGTGGCGACGGCGCCGCACAGCGGACCCGCAGCGACGGCGCTCGGGGGCGGCAGCGGCTCCGCACTCGCGCAAGCGGTGCCCCAGCGCGCTTCGGCGCCGTCGACTTCTTGCGCAGTGATGGTATTGGGCGCGGCGAGCTGCGTCATCCCGGTGAGGTCGAGCTCGACCGCGCCTCCTGGTCCATTCGCCGTGAGCAGCCGCAGCTCTTGGCTTTGCTCGACGGTGAGTAGGCCCTGCTCGTCGTAGCTCAGGTGGCCTTCGCCGATGACGAGTGCCGTGCCATCCATCAGCGCGTGGTAGTCCCACCCGTCGGCCACGCGCACGAAGAGGATCCATCCGCCCTGCAAACGACCCTGATCATCGTAGCCAGTGAAGCTCGAGCCGAACGAGGACGTAGCCCACGGATTTTCGGCGCTGAAGGGCGCCGCAAACGGAGAAAGGAAGGCCTCCGCGTCGAGGTTGCCGGCCATGCGCAGGTGTCGTGTGGGAGCTCCGGCGCAGCGCGCGGCTTCCCATCCGGCGTCCGGTGTCGCCATGGATTCGTCTTCCGGAGTGGCCGCTGGTTCACTCCCAGCGGAGCCAATGGCTTCCGAACCGGCTTGTCGAGGAGCTAGGTCGGGCTCAGCGCCTTTGAGCCCGCTCCGCTGACGCAGCATGCCCGCGCCGCTCAGGCTCCGGGTGGGCGCCGCAGTCGTCGAAGCGCCTTCGCCAGCGTCGTCGTTGGTGCGCTCCGGACGGGCCGGTTCGCGCTGCTCCTGCGTGCCGCCACCGCCCAGCGCGTTCCCGCACGCCGCCAGCTGAAGCCCCATCGCCCCCACGACCCAGCCGCGCCCACGATGATTCATGCCGGGCGCCGTGCACGAGCCGTGCCCTTCGCAAGTGCGCGAAAATCAATCCAGGGCGAGGGGCTTCGTCAAGCGGATGACACCCAACGACGGCAGCCGCGCTCAGTGCATGGCACGGCAGCCTTTGCTGTCTGCCACTTCATTCGGCTCACACGTCTCACCGTCAGGACAGTCTTGGTTCGAGTGGCACAAAGTGCAGTTGGTGATGGCGTTGCAAGCAAAACAGCAAAAATGCTGGGTCGAAGGCTGGTTTTGACAGCGCGCTCCTTGGTTCGCCACGCAGTATTGGCTGGTCGGGCAATCCTCCGGACCATCGCAGTCTTCACGCGCAAACGGCGGCGCTTCACACGCGGCCGTCGCGGTAGCGTAGGCGGTCGGGTCCTGGTCTGGGTTCGGCACGCACCGTGGCGACGATTGGTTTTGGATCAAGCAACGGATGCAGGTTTGTCCGACGCTGCAGCGCTGGTCGCCGCACGGCCAGCCTTCTTCGTCTCCCGGCGCGCCACCAGCTCCACCAGCTCCGGCTGCGCCGCCCAGCTCGGTGCTACCGCCGAACCCAGAGTTACCGGCGGCGTTGTGGCCACCCACTGACGCGCCGCCGGCGTGGGTGCCACCTGATTGCGTGCCGCCCGCGGCTTGCGTACCGCCCGCGTCAGCGCCACCACCGCTGGAGCTTCCGCCCGTCGCCTGCGCCCCGCCCGTCGCCTGCGCCCCGCCCGTCAACGCACCCGCGTGACCCGCGCTATCTCGACCCGCGCTACCGCCCGCATTGCCAGTGCCGTTGCGACTCGTACCGCCGCAACTACCGAGCAGCGGTGTGCCCAGTATCAGGGTGACCACGAATACCACCCCGCCTCTGACAACCACTCCACTGCCTCGAAGACCCGCCATGCCTCTAATTATAGTGATATCGAGCTTTGAGTCTGCCTCGAAACTGGCTGGAAAATTCGCGGCTTCGAGAACCAGATGGCGCGGGGGCAGGCGGCAGCGTGCAGCGTTTGCGCGGGCGCGTTGAGTGGGGAGGTTGATGCGCGACCGTGGGGCAGCGAATTGGCGGCATGAAGTGGTGCGCAACTGAGCGCGGCGGCGACCGATAGGGTGGGATGGCAGACGTGGGGGAGCGGCGGCGGTGGAACCTCGATCCGAGAGTCGACCTGGTGTTTTCGTTGTTGTTTGGCGCCGAACAGAACCGGCGCCTGCTCATGGCGCTGCTCAGCGACGTGCTGCGACCGACGACGCCCATCCAATCGGTGGAGGTCCTGCCGCCAAGGCCGGAGCCTTCAGATGTCCAGGAAAAGGTGGTCTTCCTGGATCTCCGGGTGCGACTCGGAAGCGGAGAACAAGTCGACGTGGAGATGCAGACTCGGCGCCACCTGGCTCTACGCCCCCGAGTCCTTTTCTATTGGGGGCGGCTGTACACGGGGCAGCTGCAACGCGGGGAACCGTACTCAGCGCTGCAGCGCTGCGCGGTCGTGTTGATTGCCGACTTCGTGGAGCTTTCTGGACCCAGTTTCCACTCGGTATTTCAGGCTCGAGAACGGGCGACGGGCGAGCTTCTCACCGACCACCTCGAGCTGCACGTGCTGGAGTTGCCCAAGCTTCGGGACGCCTTCGTGGGAATGGACGAGCCTGCTCTCGCCGCATGGTGTAGATTTCTGTCAGCCGAAACGGACGAAGAGCTCGAGGTGTTGGCGATGCAGTATCCCATCCTGAAAGAGGCAAAGGCCGCGCTCGAGAAGCTGAGCGCAGACCCCGAAGCGCGAGAGCGCGCAGAACGTCGCGAAATCGAGCTCAAGCTTTATGAATACGGCGCGGCCACCATCCGTGCCGAGGGACGCGCCGAGGGTCATGCCGAGGGGCGCGCCTACGGCAAACAGGCGACCTTGCTGCGGCAGCTCACGCTCAAGTTCGGTGATCTCCCATCGCAAGTCCAAGCCCGCGTCGCCAGCGCCACCGAGACGGACCTGGATCTTTGGCTCGAACGCCTACTATCCGCGGATACGCTGGAGGCGGTTTTCTCGGGCGCGGATAGGTAGCGTCGTCAAATTGTCCGGCGAGCCAGGGCTTCGAGGTAGTCCGCAGCTCGAGCGGCGCCGCCGGCTTGCTCTACCGACGCACGTACGCTCTGTGCCTTCTCCCGATACTTGAAACGCTCGGCGAGCGCCGCGGCGATAGCCGGCGAGCGCAGCTCGGCCTTGGGAACGGGGGCGGGCGCGACTCCCAGCTCGGCCAGGCGGCGGCCGTGAAAAAACTGGTCGACGATGTGCGGCACCACCAGCTGCGGTACTCCGCTGCGCAGCGCTGCGGCGGTCGTGCCCGCGCCACCGTGATGCACGATCAGATCGACCCGCGGAAATAGCGTCTGGTGGGCGACGTCTCCCACGGCAAATACACCAGGCGGCAGCTCCACCCCGGCTTCTTCGCCGTGCGACGAATGCAACACCACGCGCGCGCCGTGTCGCTCCGCTAGCTCACGCGCAACGGCGACCACCTGGCCCCGATCGACGCTCGGCATGCTACCAAAGCCAAGGTAGACGACGGGCGACGCCGGTTGCGACCCGCGTAGAAAGCTCTCGAGCGCTTCGGGTAGTGGCGCGGCCCGCTCAGGGCGCGGCACCAGCGCCGGCACCTGGTGGTTTTCACCCGGCAAATCCGCAGGCAAGTCACCCATCACGCGGTCTTGCGCCAGCAAAACCTGCGAGCCGTGAATGGCTCGCCACGAAGAAGCATAGGGCGGAAGCCCGCGCTCGCGCCGCAAGGCGTTGAGTGGGCCGCCTAGCGTGAGCTCGAACGTGGTCTGAATGGCCAGCCAGAGCGCGCGGTTCACGAAGCGCGGCTGGCCGAACACGGGCGTGAGCGCCGGCGCATGCGAGGCCGAGCACATCATGCTCAGGGTGTAACAACAAAAGACGTGAGGCACGCCGAGCGAGTCGGCCAGCATCTTGGCCACCAGCGACAACCCCGCCGCGACCACGATGTCGTGATCGTGCGACGCTGCGAACAGGTCGCGCGCCTGGTCGGCCAAGTGACGTCGGACCAAGCGAATTTGGCCGGGCAGCGCGATCACCGGGTGTTGCTCGGTCATGTGGCTGTTCTGGCGAATGATGACGTTGATGTCTTCACCCACCGGAATGAAACCGAAGCCGCGGGACTCGGCCCAAGGCCGAAAATTGGGCGACGCCGCGAGCGTCACGGTGTGGCCGCGGCGCGACAGCTCTTCGCCGAGCACGAGCTGAGGCTGAACGTCGCCGCGCGAGCCGAGCGGTGCAAGCAGAGCTTTCATGGAACCTCGACCGCCAGACGCAAACCGATGGGCAGCTCCTCGCCAAACCAGGCGGCGCGCTCGGAGTCGACGAGCGGGACGAAGTCACGCACGGAAGCGACGAGGTCGGGAGCCGCGCTCACGGCTTCCAGACGACGCACCACCTCGGCGCGGGTCGCGGGGGAAACGTCGCGGGCACGGTCGTTGGTGAGGCGCGCCAGCTGAGCGGCCGTGACCGCGGCGGTGGGCACTTCGTGCCAGCGTTCGCTCAGCAGGTGGGTCAGCCAGTTTTCGGCGGCCAGCGGCGAAACGACGTGATGCGCGCTCGCATAGCCGGGCACGCGCGCTCCGATGCGACCGAGCGCGCTCCACAGCCGCGCGTCGTGATCACGAAACGTGTGCTCGATCAGCCAATCGCCGAGCTGTTTGCGGCGTTCGGCCGGCACGCGCTCGAGCGACGCCATCAGCTCGAGCATTTCGAACGAAGGCTCGGCCGCCTTCAGGCTCTTGCTGCGCTTTGCTTTCAGCTCCGCTGGCGCCCAGAACGGCTCGAGCAAGCTCAGCAGTCGAGTTTGCGTTTCCTCGCGCAAGCCGGCCACGATGCGGCGCCAAGCGATCCAGAATTGGGGCCAGCCGCGCGCTCGTGCCGCTGCGGCAATGCCGGCGTCGAACAGCGGCACCAGCTGCGCAACACGCTGGTCGTCGAACGGCGCACCGAAGCCCGGACGCAGACAATAGCCGGCGAGCATCCAGAACACGCGCTCGTGATCTTCGGAGCGGCGGCGCGCTGTGCGGCCTTCGGCCAAGGCGTCGAACAGCGCGCGGTTCGTTTCGAGCGTCCAGCTGCGGCGTTCTCCCAGTAGACGCTCCAGCTCGCGCGGCAAGTCTTTGCTCTCGCGCTCCTTCACGTCCGTGCGGCCTTCGCCGAACACGCGTCGCACTGCTTCCAGAGCCTCGTTCAACCGAGGCGGTGGCGGTCGCGATGGGGTCGGCGGTTGCGACGGAGCGCCGGCCGGAGCCGGCTCGGCCTGGCGCAGCTCGAAAGCCAAGCGAAAACGCCGGGCGGCGCGGCCTTCGAGCGGGTTCAGCTCGACGCACGCCAGCTCGACGGTGCCGATGGCGCTGAGCTCGCCCTCCAGCGCCACTTCGAGATCGGCCTGCTCGGCGGGATCCGCGACCCCTCGAGCGAACACCGTCGTGACCGGCGGCAGGGGCACGAACTCGTCGTCGAGCACGACGACGTCACCGGGCTCGTGCGAGGCCGCGTTGTCCGACGTGTAGAGCTCGAGTCGCACGGGTTGGCCGACGCGCAACCACAGCCCGCCGGAACGAGCGGCGTGGCGCTCACCTTCGCGCGCGCCTCGAGGCACCACGCACAGCGCCCGGCGCGCGGCGCGCTCGTCGACCGCTACATAGAACCCGCGCGGTGTACCGGATCCGATGCGCAGCCCTTGCCCGCCCAGCGAGCGACTGAATGCCACGGCACCGCGCGCGACGGCCAAGTCCGGTTCCGGGTACGGCAACAGCCGCACCTCACGACCGCTCCACTCCGAAACGACTTCGCGAACCCGCTCGGCCGCGCGCTGGGCGTGAAACAATCCGCCGTTCAGCAAGAGCGCGTCCGCGCCGGTCGCCGAATGCCGCTGCAGAAATTGCACGACATGGCGCGAGATGGCCGGATCGCGCTCGTAGGGCAGCCCGAAGGCCACCAGCCCTGCGCGCACCTTCGGCGGCGGATCGGCTCGGGTCACCAGCGGCAAAAATCCACCAAAAACCAGCGATTCGACCTCTGCCCGCAGCAGCTCGGTCGAAAGCGTTCCGCCGACCAGCGACGAACCGAGCCCGGCGACACGGATCGGCACCGATTCGGGCGCGCCGGCTCCGAGCAGCGTCTCTTTGGCGGAGCGACACGCGAGCAGCAGCCGGCTGAAACGCAGGGGGTCGAGGCGCTCACCTTCCAGCAGCCGCTGCTCACAAAGCTGCGCGAGCGCGAGATCGATGTTGTCCCCGCCGAGCAGCAGGTGTCGTCCCACCGCCACGCGTTCAAGCTTCAGCTCGCCATCGGCGCCGCGGCGCGCCTCGATCAAGGTGAGGTCGGTGGTGCCGCCGCCGACGTCACACACCAGCACCATCGCGCTCGAGCGCTCGGGCGTGAGTAGGGCGTCGATGGCGTCGCGACTGCTGACGACGAGATCGTAGAAGGCCGCTTGCGGTTCCTCCAGCAAGCGCACGTGCAGGCCCGCCAGCTCGGCCGCCTCGACCGTGAGCTCGCGCGCCACCTCGTCGAACGAAGCCGGGACGGTTAGGACCACGCTCTGCTCGGACAGCGGTTGAGCCGGGAATGCTTCGTCCCAGCTACGCCGCACGTGTGCCAGTAACCTGCGGCTGGCTTCGACCGGGGAAATCTTGGGAATTTCGCTGGGATCCGCGCCCCAGGGCAGGATCGCGTCCCGCCGCGCAACGCCCGCGTGGCTCAGCCAGCTCTTGGCCGAGGCGATGAGTCGCTCGGTGACTTCTTGACCGCGATGCCGAGCGTAGCGACCGACCAGCCACGGTAGCTCGCCGAACGGATCGGCGACGCTTTCGCCAGCGGCGGGCGCGTACAGAAACGACGGCAACAACCGCGAGGACTCGAGCTCGTGCGCGCTGACCAGCTGCGGGAGGGGCAAGACTTGGCTCGCAGCATCGGTTGCGTCACCGTCGGCGAACGCGACGACGGTGTGAGTCGTTCCGAGATCGATCCCGACGTGATACACGCTCAAGCTCCGCTCGCCGCTCCGTGCCGCACGCTGAGCTCGATCTGCCAGCGTTCGTTCGGCACGAGCGGTGCTTGCGCCACGGCTTCGAGCTTGAGCGTACCGATGGCAGTGATCGAAGCTTGCAGCTGCACCGCCACCACGTCCCCGGGCACGCGGCCAGCGGGCGGTAGGGTGAGCTCGATCAGCGGCAGCTCCTCGAGCTCGCTCGGGCTCCAGCGCTCCAGCAGGCTTCCGGCCCGGTCTCCGCGGCGGGTCGAGGAGCCGAAGAAGCGAAACGTCACCGGCTCGCCCACGACCACGAACAGCTCTTGAGGTGGCAGCTCGGTCTGCGTGCCCTCCTCCATCCCGAACGGCGCCACGCACAGCGCCGACACCGGCGGTTCGAGCCCCGGCAGAGCCGGCATCGGGCTTTCGATGCCCACGTAGTAAGCGCGGGCCGTACCGCCACGAATGCGCAAGCCGCTGCCGTGGCGCACCAGCCCGTAGTAGGCGGCTCCGCGCGCTACTGCCAAATCGAGATCTTCGCCTGGCAGCACCCGCGCCGGCGCCGCTCCGCGCTCTTCCAGCCAGCCGTTGAGCGTGTCCAAGACGCGCCGCCTCAGCACGTCGGCCTTCAGCACACCACCATTGAACAGAACGGCGGTCGGGGGGCGCGCCGCTTCGCCGTTGCCGAAAGCGTGGCGCGCCAAGAACGCCGCCAGGTGGCGGGTGATGGCGGGATCGCTAGCGTACGGCAAACCGACTTGG
>JBEQSW010000543.1:0-11573 GCA_040348565.1 Myxococcales bacterium
GCGGCCGCTCATAGGCAAGGTCCCTCAGGCCATCCCCGTTGGCATCGACGAGCTTATAGGTTGTGCTGTTTGCGCACGGTGCCCAAGGCCTTCCCGTCGAGAGGGGCGCGCAGGCGGTGATGGCACCATAGTCACGCCAAATCCAACGCTGGTGAGTTTCCGGATGGATCCAATTCGGAGACCAGACTGCAACGCGTCCGGACGTAGATCTGAATTGAACTATTTCCTCGTCGCCATCTCCGTCGACGTCGACGGCTTCGAGGTCGGCACAAAGTCCAGGCCCAAAGTCGTCTGTTCCGATTGCCGGAGAAGGCAACGGCTCGCTGCTGAATCCTACCCCAAGATTTCTATGCAGCCAACTCAGAATGAGTGCACGTTCGGGGATAGGTGCATTGTCATAGACCTCGCTAGCCACTTCAGGATCGGCGCACTCGACAAGATCTTTCAGTCCGTCGCCGTCCACGTCTGCCGGGATCAGCCTTCCCGTGAAGGTAAAGCCCAAAGTTTCGCGATCGAACGGAGGAGCCTCGTTTCCGTTCGAATAATAGACGACGGCCTCGCCGCGCCCTTGGTCGGAATAGCCCGAGCCGCCCGGGCACAGATCGACAACGTCATCACGACCGTCTCGGTTAACATCCATGACAGACATGGCGGTAACGCACCCCTGCGCAGTACTCGTGGTAATCGCAGCTTGACTACCCTGGACACTGCTCGGGTGGCTTGGGTCGACAAGTAGCCAATCCTGGCCCTCCGCCTGGAGCAACTCAGAACGTCCGTCCCCATCCATGTCCAATGGCACAATGCCGCGAACAGGACTTGGGAGTGCGCTTCGGAACTGTACGGGCAACGTCAACTCGGATTGCGTTTCTCTGTATGCGAAGCTTGTTGGCTTCAGGCATTTTTCGTGATCGCCCTCATCGGCACAGTAGGTAATTCGCGAGACTTGACTCTCGCGGTCAGCGCGGGGCTGATAGTTAAAGTGATAGCGATTTAGCGGATCCGAACCAACGTATGTCGTAATCGTCGTTAAACGAAGAGATGATGCCGCACGAGTGCCGGCAACGAAATGAAAACGGGGATCGGGCCTCTTCTCGTAAGCAAACTTGATGTACCGCGAGTTACCAAGCTGTTGCGAATCGTTCTTGCCGTACGAGATAACCAATGGAACTATCTCGGCAGTTGCACCGTCAAATGGATCAGTTTTATCGCCCACGACGGCGTTGCGCTGATACGTAATCGTGATCTCGTTGTCGGATCGGTCTCTGATCGAATTGAGGGCCCAAATTCGCTTATCCAGATATGCCCCCCCTTCGCGGCCAGCATCTACCCCTGCCCATGCCCGAACACTCGAGTCTTCAGTCCTGCCAAAGGTCAAGATTCGGCCGTCCTTCGTGAAGACTTCGAAGTAGTCCGGACCCGAGTAGAAGGGATTCACAGTTGTTGATGTGAACCCGTGCGAAACAATCTTTGAGAAACTGTCGATCTCGGTCGAGTAGACAGCGCCATCCGCGAAGTACTCGCTCGAACCAACCGGACGAACTAGTGGCTGGCCATCGAGGCAAAGACGATCACCGCCATTCATCATCACCGGCCTCGCCGTGCCATCACGATCCACAATCGAAGGGCATCGCGAAATGGCAGATAGTCCACTCAAGGACCATCCAATGCCCAAGAATCCGTTTGTTTTGACGCTCGCGTATCGGAGCGCCAACGACGGGGACATTCCGAGGCGCCCCGGAGGGACCTGTATAGGAATGGTGTACGCAGCTGTCCCGCGATCGGTGACCTTAAATTGGCCGCCCAGCGCTCCCGCTTCTTGGGTTTCTAGAAATGGAAGGTCTTCTAACGCCTCTGGCGGCAGGCGAAGCTCGCGAGCGACAAGCGGGCAAGTGCCATCTGGCGCCCGCTCGATACCCGCAGGGCAGGCCCCGCAAAATCCACCACATCCGTTAGGTCCAGTGCTACCCGCCGCACAGTGCGGTAGGCATGCTGGACACGTACCGCACGCCGAGCCAACCCCGCAGTTTGGCGTCGAGGGGTCCTGAATAGCGCAGCT
The DNA here is from genome assembly GCA_040348565.1 of Myxococcales bacterium. Taxonomy (GTDB): domain Bacteria; phylum Myxococcota_A; class Polyangia; order Polyangiales; family Polyangiaceae; genus PMG-095. Next base: position 2,057 of record JBEQSW010000543.1, read on the forward strand.
CTGTTTCCAACAAACGTTCGTCCCCTCCGCAAGACCGAATCGCTGTCCAATCCCGATGCCGCAGACTGAACCGCTCGGACAATCTAGATCGGTCGTGCAGCCACCTTGCCCGTCGTGGCAAAGGTGCGGACAAGTGGTCGGTGCGCAACTGTTGACCGCTTCGTCCCCACAGGTTCGGGCTGCGCAGGAGTTGCAGGTGCAAGTGCCGCACGGTGACAGAGTTGAGCCGCATGAATCAGGTGGGGCCTGCGCCGTGTTGCACGTCGGCAACCAGCAAACGTCGGCTGTCGCCGCCAGGCCGAACTGGGCGCCGTTGTCGGTGCCGCAGACTTGGCCGGTGGGGCAGTCCGCGGTGGTGGTGCATTGGATGATGCCGGCGGGGGGGAGGCTGGCTTGGAAGGTGGGGTTCCAGCCGATGACTTGAGGGACGTTGAGGAAGCGGACGTTCGTCGTGCCTTTGACGTTCATCGCCCAGGTGCCGTAGACAGCGCCGGGATTCGGGATGTCGTAAAGGTTGTGGCCTAGTGCGGTGGGCTGGCCGATCGAAGTGCCGTCGGGTTTGTAGATGGTGAAGATGGCGCCGCTGCCGTCCGCAAAGAAACGAATGGGTGGCGCGCCGGCCGAGACAGTGAAGTACTGGCGGTAACGAGCTAGCCAGATGTTGCCAAGACGAACGTCGTCGACGGACGCGAACGTGATGCCCGCCGGTACCGTGATGAGGTACCTGGTGGTGCCGTTGGGGTTCTTGACGTGCAGCTCGTAGTCGCCCGGCTGGAGGAGTCCGGCGCTGACAGGGTTTGTTGCACCGACGGGCAGGGAGCCGGTCCAAAGGTTGCCGCCGCTCGAGTCCAGCAATTTCACGGAGAGTGTTGCGCTTGGCAACGAGGCGTCTTCGACCGCGATGTTGAAGCTGGGCGACGCGGCGGTCGCCACGTGGAAAACGAAATGATTGTCCGGGCGGAGGTACGGAAGCTCCACCGGGCTCGTGAGCACCGGACCCAGGTCCATGGCCGTGCGAATGCGAGTGCTAGCAATGACCGCGTTCGCGTCGAAGGAATAGATTTCCGGAAGGTTGATGAAGTGCGCGCGGGATGCCGTGGTCTGGTAGGTGGTGCGCCAAATGCCGGGTTTGCCGCGCGTGTCGAGGGCGTAGACTCCGCTGCCGATGGACACCGGAGTGACTTCGGGGCCGTTTGCTTCCGGGGAGAAGAACCGAGCGGCGCTCGTGGAGTCGAACGCCCCCAACAGGAAGACCGTCTCCGCCTCGGCCGGGACGAAGAAGTACAAGCTCGTGCCCGGCTGCGCCAAATCGGCGCCGTCCTTCAGGGCAATCGGGATTGCGGCATCACCACTGCTGACCTTGTAGGTCTGCGCCTCGTTGCGCGGCGCAAGGTCGAGCTCGTAGTTGCCAGGGTTCAACGTGCCGAGGCTAACTGCGGTCAGCTGATGGCCGGTAACGCTGGACGGCACCGCCGTCGACTTGATGACGGTCCTACGGCTGTCAGTCACCATCAAGTCGAGGGCCGCGGCGGAGTTGCCGACGTCGATCTGAAGCGTGACCGCACGCTTCGTTGGCACATTGAAGATGAAGTGGTTGGGGCGTCGCAGCTCGGGGCTGAACAGCGGCGTCGCTGGCGGGGTGAGCGTCGGGAACGCGAAATGCTCGTCGATGTCACGGGCGTAGGTGACCTGACGATACTGAACCGGGGGAAACGTGGCTTCGAGGACGTCGATGGTCCGTCGCAGGAACGTGGTATTTTGGTCATCGGCGGCCAACAGCACCTCATAGGTCCCGGGCGTCACCGCGCTCATGTCGTACGACACGCGCCGTAAGCAGGTTCCGGCAGCGCACGTGTGCGTACCGGCCGTCACCGTTGACGTGCCGAGGTAGGTGATGTTGCCGGTGGTGCTACGCAGGTAGGCTCGGACGCAGAGCCAGTTGACGTAGACGCCAGTGATGCCGCTCGGCTCCGTGAATTCGATGTCAAGGTTGTCCGTTGGCGCGGACCCGACAGGCACGATGAACGAGTCGTGGTTCTCCCAGATTGTGTAGCCCGGTTGCACCCAGGTCGTGGTGGCCGGCACCGCGCTGCTGCCGCAGGTCGTGACGATGGCCTGCGAAACACTGCCCACGGTTTCGCGCTGAGACGCCTGCTGCTGTTGGTCTTGCGATGCGCAGCCGAGCGCAACGACTAACAGCAACAACCAAGTCATCGACCTGTGCCGAACCGGATGAAGACACCTGCGCAGGAAGACTGCGACCCGATTGACGCTAACTGCCCAACGCCCACCAATCATGGGGCAGCGTCTAGCTCCGTCGGGCGCGCCTGTCACCAGCAAAACGTCCTTCGTACGCGTATCGTTCCATGAGTGTTTTGTGAACGCGGGGACCGGCCGCGACACGTCATGGGCTCGCGATGGTGATGAACAAGAAGGCAATGCGACCGACTTAAGGTCGACACATCCGCGATTCGTTTCCAGACTTCCAGTTGCTGCATTTTGCCACTCTCGAGAGTGAGAGAAGGAGGCGCGTTCGCCAGCCGCAGCTGCGCTGGCTTCGCTGGACCCACGTCGAGCGGGCCGAAGCCTGGTCGGAAGCTCGGGTCGTATTTGGCAGCTTCTGAATGCTCCCCAAAACCATCCGGCGGCGATCGGAGCTCCCGGAAGCTTCTCGGTTGGCACCCAAAGCATTGGCGGAGCTTCCGGAAGCTCTGCCAATGCCGCCCCCAAGTCTGTTAGGGTTGCCGGTAGCTTTAGCCGAGCTGCTCTAGCCTCGAAAAGCTTCGGGAAGCTCCTACCGGGCTGCTCCAAGCCTCGAGAAGCTTCCGGACGGCGCAACCCCCCCGCTGCGCTGCACCAATACTCCTCAGTCTCTCCTTCAAAGTGGGCGTCGAGGGCGTGCTTCCCTCTCGAAGCCCATGCCCACCCCACCACCGCGCCAGCGCGGCACTCTCGCAATTTGGCTCGTCGTGCTCGTCGCGCTCGGGTTCGTTTCGCGCCGCCCGGGCGTGCCGGAGTTCTGCGTGTTGTACGTGGGGGATGTGCTTTGGGGCGCCCTTTTCTTTGGGCTCGCCGCTTTTGCCCGTCCCGCTGCGGCGCCGCTCCGGCTTTGGGTCGTTGCCGCGATGACGACGGAGCTCATCGAGCTGAGTCAGTTGTATCAAGCGCCTTGGGCGCAGGCGGTGCGGGCGACGCGGCTGGGCGGGTTGCTGCTCGGGCACTCGTTCTCGTGGAGTGACACGGTCTGCGTCGTGCTCGGCGCCAGTGCCGCTGCCTTGGTGGACGCCCTTTGCCGAAGCGGAAAATGCTGACGGCCGACCTGAGCGCGTCCTGTTCGGGCCAGGGCCTAGCAGCGGCTCAGGCGCGGATCCAGCGCGTCCGCGCGCGGCCCTACCTTCGCGACCGAAGCCTTGGTACGGTTTTCAGGAGGGAGCACGAGGAGCTTTGACGACGGAAGCAATGGCGGGATGTTACGTGCATCCGCAGGTGGCTGCGGTGGGGCCTTGTCGCAGCTGCCATCAGCCGTTGTGTGATGTTTGCGCGGTGCGCGACAGCAATTATCGCATGCGCTGTGGGCCCTGCGAGCGACGGGCGGCGCGTCGGAGATTGATCGGGGGCTTGATTGGCGCAGTCGTCTTTGGCGCTGTCGCTATCGTGGGTGGCCTGCACTATCGGCGAGTAGCGGCGGCGGCAGCAGCGGCTGAAGCGGTGCGGCGCGCCAACGAGCCACCACCGTTCGACTACGGCGTAGCCACCGAACGCGTCACCAAGCTGTGTGCGCGCATCCAGCAGGAGCCGTGTGATCGTCGCGCCATCTTGGAGCTAGCGGACGCGGAGTTTCAAGCCGGCGACCACCGCGGGGTGTTGTTCCACGCGGCCGCCTTCTTCAAGAAGTGCGGAGATTTCCCGCGATTGCGCTGGATCACCTACGAAGCGCACAAGCAAGTGAGCGAGTGGAAGCAGGCTGAGGCTGACGCTACGCAGCTCATCACGTCGAACCCGCACGACGCGGACTTTCGCGGTTGGCGCGGGCTCGTCCACGAACAAACGGGCGATCTCGAGCACGCCGCCGAGGACTACCGGCAAGCGATCTTGCTCCGGCCGCAGCTGCGCGATTTGCCCATCAACCTGGCCAACGTCTACGAAAAGCAGGGCAAACCCTGCGAAGCCATTTTGCCGTTGGCGCAGCTGGTTTTCTACGCGGGCGAGATCCAAGGAGTCGCGGCCGTGCGGTCCCGCATCTTGGGCCTCGAGGCTCGGCCCGAATGCGCTTGGAGCGTCGGCGAAGGCCAAGCCAGCCTCAAGCGGCCCCCCAACGAAAACGTGTTCTTGGCGCGCGTGAGCATCAACGGCGCCGAAGCCGGCACGTTCGTCGTCGACACCGGGGCCACGCTGGTCGTCCTCAGCACGCAGATGGCCGAAAAACTGCACCTCAATCTCGAGGGCGCGCCGTTGCTGCTAGCCCAAACCGCCAACGGCATCAGCACCGGCACCGGGGTCGTGCTCGACCAAGTCGGCGTCCAAGGCCTGCGCACCAACCACGTCCCCGCCGCCGTGAGCGACGGCCTGGGCCCGATCGACGGCCTGCTCGGCATGAGCTTTCTCGCCCGCTTCGAGCTCTGGCAAGACGGCAGCACGCTCAAGATCTCGACCCGCAAACGCTAGAGACGCCGGGCGACTCTCCTGCAAGGGGTCTCACGGACGGCGATCGCGAGCGCGGAGGGCGATCGCGGAGGGCGATCGCGAGCGCGGAGGGCGATCGCGATCGCGTAGGTCGATCGCGATCGCCGCTTCCCCCTCTCTAGCGATTCATCATGTGCACGGCCTTACCGATCGCCGCCGCCGCCGCTTCCATCAGCGACTCTCCCAACGTGGGGTGCGGGTGGATGGTCAACGCCAGATCTTCGGCCGTCGCGACCGTCTCCAGCGCCAGCGCGCCTTCGCTGATCAAATCCGAAGCATTGGGCCCGACGATGTGAATGCCCAAAACGCGGCCGCTCTTGGTGTCGGTGACGACCTTCACGAAGCCTTCGGTTTCGCCGATGCTCATGGCGCGGCCCAGCACCGAGAACGGGAATTTGCCGGTTTTTGCCGTCAAGCCCTGCTCTTTGGCTTGCGCTTCAGTGATGCCGACGGTCGCAATTTCCGGATCCGTGAAGACGATGCCGGGGATGGTGACCCAGTCTTTGCCGGCGTGGTGTCCGGCGATCACCTCGGCCGCGACCTCGCCCTCTTTGCTGGCTTTGTGGGCCAGCATAGGCGCGCCGCTCACGTCACCGATGGCGTAGATGCCCTTGACGTTTGTCTCACAGAATTCGTTCGTGGGCACGAAGCCGCGTTGGTCGACGGTAACGCCCAGCTCCTCGAGGCCGATGCCCTTGCCGCGCGGCTTCATGCCCACCGCGACCAGCACCACGTCGGCTTCGATCTTCTGCTGCTTGCCGTCGACCGTGACCACCACCGACACGGAGCCGTCGGCGTTGTTCTCGTATTTTTCGGCGCGCGCGCCCTTCAAGACGGTGGCGCCGCGCTTGCTGAGCGTCTTCTCGACGACCTTCACGCAGTCCGGATCGATGCCCGGCAAGAGGTTGTTCGTCATTTCGACGACCGTGAGCTGCGAGCCGAACGACTGGTAAACCATGCCCAGCTCGAGCCCAATCACGCCGCCGCCGATCACGACCAGGCGCTTCGGGATCTGCTGCAAGCTCACCGCTTCGCGCGCGCCGATGATCTTTTTGCCGTCGAACTCGAAGCCCGGCACCTGGATGGTGGCCGAGCCGGTGGCGATTACGATGGCCTTCTTGGCTTTGACCAGCTGCTTCGTGCCGTCTTTCAGCGTGACCTCGACGGTGTCCTTGGCGACCAGCTTGCCACGACCGTCCATGGTGGTGCCGCCGTTGGACTTGACGAGGCCGCGCACGCCGGTGGTCAGCTTCTTGATGATGCCGTTCTTCCAGCCCTGCATCTTGCCGACGTCGACCGACACGCCCGAAACCGCGATGCCGTGATCCGCGATGTGCTTCGATTTCTCGACGAAGTGGGCGTTGGCGATCAGCGCCTTGGACGGGATGCAGCCCCAGTTCAGGCACACGCCGCCGAACTCTTCTTCTTCGACGCAGAGCGTCTTCACGCCGAGCTGCGCCAGGCGAATTGCGCACACGTAACCGCCCGGTCCACCACCCAAAACAATCGCGTCAAATTCGGTCGAGGCCATCTGGATGGTGGGGGCATACCCTGGGCCACCCTCGTTCTCAAGCGCACCTTCTTCTTGGCCGGATCGGTACACGCCTGCCGTCTCCAACCCTAGGCCCTGGACCCGGCCGCTCGCAGCGTTGAGCGCGCCTGCGCGACGTCCATATTAGCTGATATCACCTGATAATTGGGTGATATCACCTGATATCCGCAACGAGGAGTGACTGGCCAGCCGCCAGCGCCGCCAGCGCCGTCAGCGCCGCCAGCGCCGCCAGCGCCGCCAGCCGCCAGCGCCGCCAGCCGCCAGCCGCCAGCCGCCAGCGCCGCCAGCGCCGCCAGCCGCCAGCGCCGCCAGCCGCCAGCGCCGCCAGCCGCCAGCCGCCGAGGCGGGCAACGACGATGGGTGAGACGAGAGGATGGTTGGCAGGCGCCGGCCGCCTCGGATGGCGGCGAGAGCTGCGGGGAGTGACCCGGCACTCGAGCCCGCGGCGCAGAGTTGCCTGGAGCCGCCACGAAAGCTTCTGCGATTCGGGCTGCGAGTCGGCAGCCCGCGGCTACGGGCCTTTTCGGGGCAGCGCGAGCGCGTAGACGAGGAAGCGGCGCTCGGGCCCGTTCTGCCAAAGCCAGGGCGCGCTCAGCTGGGCGTCGCTGAAACAGCGTTTCAGTACCGGATCGTCGTCCAGCGTCGCGCCGATCAGGCCGGGGTGCGACGAGTGGATCACGTAGCCCTTGTCGACCAGCTCGGACATGAGCGGTGCCAAGTCGGCTTCGTTGCGCGGCCGCCCGGGGGGGAACACGGCCGACTCGCAGAGATCGGTGACGAGCAGAGCGCGCCCGCCTGGTTTGGTCAGCGCGGCCAGCGTGCGCAGATGCGTGAGGGTCAGGAACTCGCGCAGCGCGACGAAGAGTTGGTGGGTGTCTCCCAGCAGCTGCAACAGCTCGAGCTGTAGCTGGGTGAGCAAGCAGGTGGACGCCACGACGTCGAACGGGCCGGGCAACGCCGCCGCGATGCGCTTGGCTCCGGCTGCAGGAGCGTTCATCAGCTCTTCGGGGGTGACTTGCATGCGACCCCAGCGCTCGATGTCTTGGAACATGCCCGAGAGATCGAGCGGTGCGTGGGCGAACAAGCGAGCTCGCGGACCCTCGGGCACGCGTTCGCGCGCGCGCGCAACCGCAACCGCGTCGATGTCGACTAGGTGCACCTCCGCGTAGTGCGCCAGCAGCTGCTCCAGCTCCAAGTCGTAAGCGTTGCCAGCGCCCAGCACGCACAGCCTCCCTCCCCCGCCCGGCGCCGCCTCCGTGAGCACGCGCGTCAGCGCTTGCCTGTGACCACGAAATGCTTCGAAATGCGGCAGCCCGCTTTGGTTCGAGGCCCGCTGGTCCTCGAACTGCTCTTCCACGCGGCTCATTTGGCGAGGAATGCTGGATCAGCTCTGCCCGCGAAGCTCGTGGCAATTTGCAGAGGCGTGAGCGCAGCCTTGTAGATGCGGAAATCGTGGAAGGTGCCGGTCAGCTCGGGGTCGGCGTTGTATTGGCTGCGCCCGAGCCAGCAGTTGACGTCGTTGATGGAGCCGAGGTCGCCCGCGAACGCTTGCTCGCCCACTTTTGCGCCGTCCACGTACAGCACCAGCTGGCCACCCGCGGCATCGACCACCAGCGCTACGTGGGTGAGCACCTGCGGCAAGGGCTCGGTGCTTTCGAGGCGGGTCTCGGCGGAGGCGGCGCCGCCCGAGAGCGAATAGACGGCGCGCATGACGCCGGCGGGCGCGACGTCAGTGGAGGGCGTGAGGAACAGGTAGCTTTTGCCGTTGGCGGGGTTGTCCTCGGGCGTGGCGTTGGTGGTGTCGCCGAAGTCGAAGATGCGTTGCCAGGCGTTGCCGCCGCCCCAGGTGACCCACGCCTCGAGCGTGGCGTTGGTGAGCGCGGACAGCAGCTTGTTAGGCAAATCCACGTAGGAGCCGGTCGTGCCGCCGTCGAGCACGACAACGCCTTTACCGCCGACTTGCGACAGCGTAGCGCCGCCCTTCACGCTGCCATGCGCGGTGCCCACGCGGTCGGTCACGGTGGTGCCGGTGCCTTCGAAGTCGTAGCGGTGCACGAGCGCGGTCTTGAGCCCCGTGCAGCTCGCAAGCTTGGCCGTGTCGGCATCGGGGAAGCCGCACCCGCAAACGCCCGGCGCCGTCTTCGCTGGATCGGTCGGGCAGTCGTCGACCACCACGGGAGGCGCGCCGCCCTCTCCACCTTCGCCCGCCATACCACCGGCGCCATTGCCGCCGGCCGAGACGCCACCCGTGCCAGCGCTGCCCGCAATCGATGTCGTGCCCGCGGCGCCGGCGCTGTTGGCGGTGCCGGCCGACGTCGACGTGCCAGCTTCAGCGACCACCGAGGTGCCGGCCATGGGCAGCGAGCCGGCGTGGCCGCCGGTTGCGGAGCCGCCCGCCGGCGTGCCCGCGGTGCCACCAGTGCCCGGGTTCCCACTGCCGGTGGGGACGTCTTCATAAGTGGCGCAGGCCACGACGCACAGCGCCACAGCGCCGTAGCCCGCGAGCCGGCGCTTGGCCCGGGCGGCCCTTGCTGACGCTGAACGCTGCATCTTTTAATTGGTCACCTAACGAGATTTCGCCTTCTGATCGAAGGACGAGCTTGTGCTCACGCACTCACCAAGTGACGCTCCGGCCCAGTTGCCGATCAGGGAATTGTAGCAGGCACGCGCGGTGTTGCCCGCGTCCAGGCCTGAGAATTTTGACTCTAATCGGTGCCTTAGCGTCACTAAACCCGACCAGTCGACCCCTCTCAGGTGATGAATCCACATGGCAAATCGTAGAGCTCTCTCGTCCGCCGCTACCCCCTTGTTCGGCGCCCTGCTTGGCGTCCTGATCACCGCGTGCTCCGGCTCTCAGCCGGCCGAACCGGTGGCCGCTACGGGTGAGCCGGCCGCGGCCGCCTCCTCCGCGGCGCCGGCCAGCGCCGCCGCGCCCACTGCCGATGGCAGCAAAGAGGCGAAGAAAGACAAGGCCATCACCGAGGCGCCCTACGGCACCGTCGGTGGCAAGGAAGTGAAGCTCTACACGCTCACGAACAAGAACGGCCTCGTGCTCAAGGTCACCAACTACGGCGGCATCGTGACCGAGCTGCACACGCCCGACAAAGCCGGAAAGATGGCCGACATCGTGCTCGGCTACGACAAGGTCGACGACTACGTGAAGGCCACGCCGTACTTCGGCGCCGTGATCGGCCGCGTCGCCAATCGCATCAAGAACGCGCAGTTTTCGCTCGAAGGCAAGACCATCAAGCTCAACGCCAACAACGACAAGAATATCTTGCA
>JBEQSW010000556.1:0-10329 GCA_040348565.1 Myxococcales bacterium
AGGCACGCGCCTCCTCCCCTCGAAAAGCAAAGCTTTTCGAGCCTCCCCTCCACGCGGCGGCTTCGCCTGGAGGCTGTCGCTCAGGACGGCGACGACGAAGAAGGCCGTTCCAGCAGCTCGCCGCCGATGCCGAGCGTTTCGCTGAGCCGTGACAGCGCGGCTTCGACCGCCGCTTGCTCTTCGTGCGAAAGCGAGGCCTTGCCCGAACGGTGCAAGGCGTAGCGCAGCGTGGCTGCTTCGAGCGACGACAGGGCGGCCGTGCGCGTGTAGTTGAGCTCTTCCACCCGATAGCGCAGGAGCACTTGGCCGTCGCTCATCACGCGCTCGCCGACGATCTCGGCGGCGGGACGTGGCGTGCCGGCCAGCTGCCGCAAGATGCCGCGCACGCGCGCGGCGCGCCGTCGGATCCGCGCTGCGTCGGGGTTTTGAAACAGGGTGAAGAAGCGGTTACGCGCGAACGTGCGAGGCGCCAGGATCAGGGCCGCGAGCAGCGCGTCCAGATCCACCTCTGGTTTCACGCGCTGTCCCCGTGCGGCGTTTGAGCTTGCAACAGCGCGGCCTGGTAATGAGCCACCACCGCGTCCAGCATCTCGGACAAGTCACCCTCCATCACTCGGTCGAGCTTGTATAGCGTGAGCCCGATGCGATGATCCGTTAGGCGGTTCTGCGGGAAATTGTAGGTGCGGATCTTCTCCGAGCGATCACCGCCGCCGACCATGCCGCGGCGCTCGTCACGGATGGAGTCGGCCTGCTTTTGCAGCTCGATGTCCAAGAGGCGGCTGCGCAGCACCTTCATGGCCTTGGCCCGGTTCTTCAGCTGGCTGCGCTCGTCTTGGCATTTCACGATCATGCCGGTGGGCAGGTGCGTGATTTGGACGGCGCTGTTGGTGGTGTTGACGCCCTGGCCGCCGGGGCCGCCGGACGCGGCGATGTCCACCTTCAAATCCTTTTCGTCGATGGCCACGTCGACCTCTTCGGCCTCGGGCAGCACCGCGACCGTGGCGGTAGACGTATGGATGCGGCCTTGGGCTTCCGTGGCGGGTACGCGCTGTACGCGGTGCACGCCGCCCTCGTACTTCAGGCTGGAGAACACGCGGTTGCCGGTGATCAGCGCGATCACCTCTTTCAGGCCGCCCGCCGCGGCGTCGCTGGTGTTCATGATCTCCACCCGCCAACCGCGCGTCTCGGCGTAGCGGGTGTACATGCGGAACAAATCGCCCGCGAACAACGCGGCTTCTTCGCCGCCGGTGCCGGCGCGAATTTCCAGGATGGTGTTGCGCTCGTCGTTCGGATCCCGCGGCAATAGCTGGATCTGAATCTCACGCTCCAGCGTTTCCAGCCGCGCGGTGAGCTCGGGCAGCTCTTGCTCCGCCAGCGGGCCCAGCTCCGGATCGGACAGGGCCTCTTTGTCGTCGGCAATCTGCTTGGTCAGGTGCGTCCACTTGCCGAACGACTCCACCACCGGCAAGAGCTGCGCGCGCTCGCGGTTGAGGGTCGTGATCGCCTGCGGATCCGACAGCGTCTTCGGATCGCACAACAGCTGTTCGACTTCGGCGAAACGGCGAGAGAGGGATTCGAGCTTGGCGGCGGGGATCACGCCAGCGCATCCTGCAGCGGAGTGGGAACCTGTTGCAACGCCGCATAGCTGGGAAACGAAGCGTCGGCCTCGCGCACGGCGGCCTCACCCTTTTCCACGCGCAACGTCACCAGCAGCGCTGACAACGCCACCTCCAGCTGCTGATCGTCCGGCTCGATGGTCGTAATTTTTTGCACCAAGAAGCCCGGCCACAGCAGCACCGACAACGGCCCCGTCGAGCAGTACTTGGCGAGCAGGCGCTGCAGCTCGAACGTGATCGCGGCGATCAGCGGCAAGAACGGCAGCTTCAGCACGAAGAACAGCAGGTTGTCGGCCAGCTTGCCCAGGCCCAGTTGCGGCAAGAACGGCCCCAAGCCGCTGAACACCGCGATCGAGACCAGCGCCACCATCACGATGAAAGTGGTGCCGCAGCGCGGGTGCAGCGTGGTGCGGCTGCGGGCGTTTTCCACCGTGAGCTCGGCGCCCGACTCGTAGGTGTAAATCGATTTGTGCTCGGCCCCGTGATACTGAAATACTCGGTAGATCTCGGGCAGCCGGCGAATCAAAAGCATGTAGCCGACCAAGATGGTGAGCTTGGCCGAGGCGGTGAGCAGCTGAAACAGCGGCGAGCGCACGTCCAGGTTCAGCTTGAACAGACTCGAGGCACCGGCCGCGAAGGCCTGGGGCAGCGCCACGAAAAGCCCAATCGCGAAGGCGACACTCACGAGGCCCATCCAGCCTTTGCCCTTGGGCTCGTCCGAAGGCTTGCCCGCCGCTAGCTCCGGCTCGGCCGTCATCAAATGCACGATCGGCAGCGCCAACGCCGAGAGCAGGGTGCTGCCCGCGGTCTTGGCCTTGGCCGCTTCGGCCTGCTCGCTCTCTTCCAGGTCGCGCTCGTAAATCTCCGCGGAAAAGCGCAGGGCTTGGCTGCCCAGCTTCAGCGCTTCCACTAGCGCCATCATGCCGCGAACGATGGGCCAAGCGCGGGCGCCCTTTCGCAGATCGACCATGGGGCGTTCTCGCACCACCAGCGAGCCGTCGCGCCGACGCACGACCGCCGAGAAGGCATGGGGCGACCGCATCATCACGCCCTCGAGCAGGGCTTGCCCGCCAATGTATGGCCTCGCGACTCCGTCCGGACCCAGCACGGCAGGCTGATTCGACATCTCTCTACCTACTATAGCCACTGCCTCCGTTGCTGTCCGGGCGAGACCGCCGCAAGCCAGCACGGGCCGGAAGATTTTTCGTCGACCCTCGTACGGGTCGGACACGGGGCGAGACTCAGAAACGCCCCAGGTTTCGGGCAGAAAAAAGGCGGGATAGCGGAAGGGTCGGGAGGCGCTCATACGCGCCCCGCCACATGACCCTTCCCGCCGTCCCGCCTTCTTGCGGACGCTCGGGTTAGTCCGATTACTTCTTGGCGGCAGCAGCGGCGGCGTTGCCGGCGTACTTGCGGCGGAAGCGATCGACGCGACCTTGCGTGTCCATGAGGCGATGCTTGCCCGTGTAGAACGGGTGGCAGGCAGCACAGACATCGACCTGGAGCTCGTTCCGGGTCGAGCGCGTCTCGAACTTGTTGCCGCACGCGCAGCTCACGTTAACGACCTGGTACTCGGGGTGGATGCCGTCTTTCATTTTTCGTTTCTTCCTGCCTCATGCGCAAAAAGGCGCTGGGGGGCCGAGGGGGATGAGGCGGGGGCCTCGAGGGGGCGGCGTTTGTAGCGCCCCCTTGCAGGTTGCACAAGCTCTGGGCGGGATGTTGCGGCCCCGCTGCCGAAATGTTGAGCAAATACCGTGTATTGAGTTGCCGACCCCGCGACCGGTCGAAACTTGACGTCCCTATCCCTTTCAGACAGGTTGCACCCCGTGGCTGGCGAAAAGTCGTCTCGGCGTGAGGCGCTAGAGCGAATCGGCCTTACCGGAGCCGTTCTAGGCGCTTCTGCGCTCGGTGCGCGCCTGCTTTACGACCACGGCGGCTACGGCTTGGCGGCGCCGTCGGGCGAGCGGCAAGTTCGTGATTTTCGGATCAAGGGCGACCCCAAGCTGCAGCTGGCGATCGCCAAGAGCTCGCAAGAGCCAGAGGAGCTCGTGCGCCGCGCGGTCGATGCGCTGGGCGGAATGAAGAAGTTCATTTCGCGGGGCGATATCGTGGCCGTCAAGCCGAACATCGGTTGGGACCGCATGCCGGTGCACGCCGCCAACACCAACCCGCGCGTCGTGGCCGAGGTCGTGAAGCTGTGCTTCGACGCCGGGGCCAAGCAGGTCATCGTCACCGACGCTTCGTGCAACGAGCCGAACCGCTGCTTTCAGAAGTCCGGGATTTGGCGGGCGACCTACGCCCTGGGCGCTACCGTGATTTTGCCTTCCGCGCACCGCTTTCGCGAGCTGCGCATGAAGGGCGACGTGCTCGATCTCTGGCCGGTGTACACGCCGCTGGTCAACGCCGACAAGGTGATCAACGTGCCGATCGCCAAGCACCACAATCTGTCGAAGTACACCGCCGCGATGAAGAATTGGTACGGCATGCTGGGCGGCCGTCGCAACCGCCTGCACCAAAACATCGACGTCTCGATCGCCGACCTGGCGACCTTCATGCGCCCCACGTTGACCATCGTCGACGCGACGCGCGTGCTTCTGCGCAATGGTCCGCAGGGCGGCAATATCGACGACGCGCGCGACATGCACCAAGTCATCGCCAGCCTCGACCAAGTGGCCGCCGACGCTTACGGCTGCGGTTTGATCGGTGAAAAGCCGGAGAACGTGCGTTACCTCAAGCTTGGTCACGAGCGCGGCATCGGCAACATGCATTGGCACGAAGTGCCTCAAATCGAGGTCTAGGTGGCCACCTCGCAACACTCGGGCTCACCCCGTCCCGGCGAACAATTTCCTGAGGTCATTCCCTGGCTCCAAGCCGGCAAGCCTGGCCGCGTCGGTAGCCTGGACGCACCCGCACCCGCACCCGTGGCCGACGTCGCGAGCGGCAAGCGTCGTTTGCCCGTGGTCGCCCAAGGCCCGGCCGCTGCGCCCGTGTCGGCAGCGCCTGTCGCGCAGGCGGCGGCCGCGACCGTACCGGGAGCGCCGGCCAAGGTGGTGCCGCAAGCCAAGCCCAAGAAGAAGCGGCCCGGCTCCGGCATCCCGGCGCGCAAGATCATCACGAACCTGGTGTGGTTGCGCCGCGCGTCGCAGATCGGCTTCTTCGGGCTGTTCTTCTATTTTCTGACCCACACTGCGTTTCGCGGCACGTTCGCCGCCCAGTCGGGGGAGCCGGTGCGGCTGCCGTTGCCGGTCGAAGGCTTCCTGCTCGCCGATCCATTCGTGGCGGCGATGACGTTGCTCAGCACCCACGCCGTGTACCGGGGGCTGGCCTGGTCGCTGGTGATCGTGGCGCTGACTTTGGTGTTCGGGCGCGTGTTCTGCGGCTGGATTTGCCCGTTCGGTACGCTGCACCACTTCTTCGCTTGGATTTTTCCGAGCCGCTACCTGAAGGGCAGCTCGCGCGTCGACGCGAACAAGACCCACGGTTGGCAAGCGGCCAAATACTACTTGATGTGGGGCTTCCTGGCGGCGGCGGTGGCGGGCAGCGCCATCGGTGGCTTGCTCGATCCCATCTGTGTGGCCGTGCGCGCCATCGGCTTGGGCGTGATTCCGGCGCTGCAATACCTGGGCATTCACGGCAGCAACGTGATCGCGACCAGCAACCTGCGTCCGCTACAAATGGCCGCCGACGGCGCGCAGGACGTGCTGGCTCAGCAGATCTGGACCGCGAACCAGAGCTACTACCACCAGACGTGGTTCATCGTTTTCTTCCTGGTGGCGATTCTGTTCATGAATCGCTTCATCCCACGCTTCTGGTGTCGCGCGCTGTGCCCGCTCGGCGCCTTCTTGGGCGTGATGAGCCGCTTCGCGCTGTTCGGGATGGAGAAGGATCACAGCAAGTGCACGGACTGCAACCTGTGCCTCGTCAATTGCCAAGGCGCCGACAGCCCCCAGGGTGGCGTCAAGCATCGCCAGGACGAGTGCCACATGTGCCTGAACTGCGAGACCGCTTGCCCCGAGGACGTGATCAAGTTCCGCTTCCTGCCGAACCGTAAGGGCACGGTGCAGAAACCCGACCTGCAGCGCCGCACCGTGATGGCGTCGGCGGCGGCCGGCGCGGTGGCGATTCCGGCCATGCGCATCGCGAACTGGCCCGACAAGGCTTACAGCGAGAAGGTGATTCGCCCGCCGGGCTCGGTGGAAGAGCGCGAGTTTCTCGAGCGCTGCATTCGCTGCGCCGAGTGCATGAAGGTGTGCCCGAACAACGCGCTCCACCCGGCCTTCTTCGAAGCGGGCCTAGAAGGCTTGTGGACGCCGATCTTGATTCCGCGCATCGGCTACTGCGAATACAGCTGCGTGCTGTGCGGCCAGGTTTGCCCCACCGGCGCGATCCAGAAGATCACCGAATTTCAGAAGACGGGCCGCGACGACAAGACCGGCAAAGAGCAGAAGCCCATCAGCATGGGCACCGCCATGTACGATCACGGGCGCTGCTTGCCGTGGGCCATGGCCACGCCCTGCATCGTGTGCGAAGAGTTTTGTCCGACCTCGCCCAAGGCGATCTGGGCCGAGGAAGTGGAGATCCCCAAGCGCGCCAGCAAGTACGTGGCGAAGGGCGAAGCGTTGGCGATGGAGACCATCAAGGTGCAACGCCCCCACGTCGATCCTTCGCTGTGCATCGGCTGTGGCGCCTGCGAGAAGGTCTGCCCTATCGTCGACAAGCCCGCGGTATACGTCACCAACGCGGGTGAGACGCGCTCCAAGACGAACGTGATTCTGCTGGAAAACACCAGCTACGGTCAGAGTTGAGGCTGCGCGCGCCGGTTGGTTCGGAAGGCTGACCATGCTCAGTGCGCGCCTCGTGCGTGCGCCGATGCGGGGTGCGCGGCTTACTGAAGCGCACATCCGTTCAGGCATGACGCGGCGCGTTTCGGTGCTGCTGCTGTCAGCCTCTGTGCCAGCGTTCTCAACAAAACTGGCACAGCACCCCTTTCCTCGGTCACAATGTGTCGGTGGTTTTGGAGTGGTTGGGTGCTGGGCCCACTGGCCCGGAGCTTGCTCTGGTTGGGGCGGTAAACTCGCATGAAATTCTGGTCCCTCGTCTATTCGTTGGCTGTCGTTGCGCTCTTCGGTTTGCTGCCGACGGCTTGTGGCCGCGCGGAGCTGCCCGTCTACGGTGGCAGTAACGACGAGGGCGGCAGCAGCAGCGTCGCGGGCTCGAGCTTCGGCGGCTCCCACGCTGGAACCGGATTTGGCGGGAGCGCCGGCATGGGGGCGCAGCCCGGAAAATGCGGCAACGGAAAGTGCGACGGCAAAGAGACCCCCAACAATTGTCCCAAGGACTGCTTCTGTGGCGACGGCGTATGCAACGGCAACGAAAAGGCTCAGGGCTGCCCTGACTGCAACCCCGGTCCCGTGTGCGGCGACGGCGTCTGCCAAGGCAACGAGAACCAAACCTGCTCCCCGGATTGCCAACTGAAGACCTGTGGCAACGGCGTGTGTGAGCCCGGTTTGGGCGAGAAGATCGGCACCTGCGTCGACTGCGGCTGCGGTGACGGCATTTGTGACCCCGGCGAGGTCGGCAATTGTTTCGACTGCGGCTGCGTGAAGGGTACGAGCTGCAACTGCGGCAACGGTGTCTGCGACAAAGACGACTACATCGGGTGCCCCTGGGAGTGCAGCTGCGGCAACGGTGTTTGCGATTGGGATTGGGACGCGGCCAACGGCTGCCCCCTCGAGTGCGGCTATCCGCAGACTTGCGGCAACAACACGTGCGACCCGCAGTACGACGCCATCAACGGCTGCCCCGCCGAGTGTCAGACTTGCAACGACCCGAACTGTAACCCTGGGTACGACATTTCCAACAACTGCGCTTGGCAATGCCCGTACACCTGCGGCGACGGCCTCTGCTCGGCGGGCCTCGACGACATGAATGGCTGCGGTTGGGAGTGCCAGACCTGCAACGATCCCACCTGCCAGGGGAGCTACGACCAAAATAATGGCTGCGCCTGGCAGTGCAACCCCCTTAGTACCTGCGGCAATAACCGGTGCGAGAAGGAAGACTACGTCAACGGTTGTGGCTGGGAGTGCGAGACCTGCAACAACAGCTGGTGTGACGGCGCCTACGACGTTTTCAACAACTGCGGCTGGCAGTGCACGTGCGGCAACGGCGTGTGCGACGGCTTCTGGGACAGCAACAACGGCTGCTCCTACGAGTGCGACACGTGCGGCAATGGCCAGTGCGACCCGGGCCTCGACGATTCCAACGGCTGCGGCAACGAGTGCGCGACTTGCGGCAACGGCTACTGCGACGACGGCTACGACCAAAGCGCAGGCTGCCCCAAAGAGTGCGGTCTGACCTGCAACAACAACCGCTGCGATCTGGCCGACTGGAGCAGCTGCTTCAACGAGTGCGCCAGCTGCAACGGCGACATCTGCGACGCCCAGGAAGACCCGAGCTCGTGCCAGGACTGCTGGTGCGGTGACGGCGTGTGCAGCCGGACCGAGACGGCTCAGGGCTGCCCGTCGGACTGTGGCATGAACCCGCCTACCTGCCCGAACGGCGTGTGTGACGCTGGCGAGACGTCCGCCACGTGCCCGAGCGACTGCCCGGTCATGTCGACGTGCGGCAACGGCAAGTGTGACCCGGGTGAGGAGCAAACCTGCGCCGCCGACTGCTGCGGTGACGGCACCTGCGGTCGCCTCGAGCGCTTCTGGTGCGTGCCAGATTGCGGCACCAGCTGCGGCGACAACACGTGTCAGCTCACCGACCTGTTCCTGTGCCCCGAGGAATGCCAGGTGGCGGGCGGGGGGCTGCCGCTCCCGCTCGGTGCGCCCGGCACGCCGATTCCAGCCCCCTAAAAAACGGCCCTTTTACGGCGGGCATTCTCAAGTATGCTGCAGGGCTCCCGAGCCCCGCCTCATGTCCGCCGCACCGAGCCTCACTCAACAGCGCGAATCCGCAGCTCGTGTAGCCCAGTGGCTGGTGGACAAGGGCCGCCCCGACGAGGCCGTGGGCCTGTTGGCGGCGTGGGCCGCCACCGTCAACGACAGTGAAGGCCAGCACCTGCTGGCCGAAGCCCTGCGCATCGACCCGGGCGCCAAGATCGCCCAGATGGCGTTCGAGCGTATGGAGGGCGTGGCCGGGGAGCACGGCGCGCTCGACCAGGCCATCGCCCATTTTGGTCCCCAGGAGCTAGCCCGCCTCGAAGCCGAGATGAAGCGCCCGAGCTTTCGGCGCGCGCAGATGGGCTTCAACAACAACATCAAGTTCCACGAGCAGACCTTCCACGTTCAAACGGAAGACAGCGGCCTCGACCAGCCGCACATCATCACGCACCTGTTTGCCGACGGTGGCCGCGTCATCAAGAGCCACAAGCGTTCTTACGCCGATGCGGTGGCTCGCCACGACGTGGCCGAGTACGTGCGCGGGTTGATGAAATCGCAGCACCTGGAAATGGTGCTTCTGCTGCGCGAAGGCCGCTTCGACAACGTGATTGCCGGCCGCGAGGTGGGAGGCTTACAGCTTCTGACCGAGCCGCCGAACGTCGACAACATCAAGAAGCTGGCCAGCCAGAAGAAGCAACGGGCAGAGGCCTCACCCGCTTCGTCTACTGCGCCGCCGGTCACTCCCGTCGCTCCCCCGTCGCCCGCCCCCGCCATCGTTCAGCCCGCCGCTGCCGCCGCGCCTGCGCCCGCGCCGCCGAAGGTGCATTTCACGCTGCACGTGCTGCGTAGCTTGACCGGTGGCCCGGAGCGCTACGACCCGCCCGGCACCGAAGTGTTGGTCGGCGCCGCCGGCGGCATCGGCCTGCCCGGGGAGCGCTTTTGCCACCCCGAAGAAGCACTGCTCAGCTTCCGCGACGGCCGGCTGTGGCTCGAAGACTTGGAGGGTGGCAACGGCGTGTTCTTGCGCATCCGCACGCCGGTCGAGCTCGAGATGCTGGACGAGTTCGTGGTCGGCGATCAGCTGCTGCGCATCCAGAAAAATCCCATCCCGGACGACGGCCCCGATCCGGATCCGACCTATTTCTACTCGTCGCCCAAGTGGCCGTCGTCGTTCCGGGTCACGCAGGTTTTCGAAGGCGGCGCCGACGGCTGCTGCGTCGTCGCCCGCGGCAACACCTTGCAAATCGGCTCCGCGGTGGGCGACCTGGTGTTCCCCGACGACCCGCTGGTGGCCGAGCAGCACTGCCTGATCGAAGAGCAAGCCGGCGCCATGGTCCTCACCGATCTCGGCACCCGCACCGGCGTCTTCGTGCGCATCCGCGGCGAGCAAGAGCTAGCCCACGGCGACGAGCTCCTCATCGGCCGCACGCGTCTAGTCGTCGATTTGGCGCGCAGCGCGGCGTAGAGCGGCTCGAGATTTTTCACAGGGAGGACGGGAGGACGGGAGGTCTGTTGGGTTTCGAACTGCCCGCAGCTCACCGGCGACTGCGCAGTCGCCGCGCGACGCCGCTCGTCTCGAACCCAAAAAATTCTCGCCTCTGCTCGTCCTCCCGATCTCCCGTCCTCCCTGTGAAAAAATCCGAGCCGTAACGGGCGCTGGGGCAACGGGTCCGTGCGAAGCCCAGCTGGGCGCTGGGGCAGGGCCTGCCAACCACAAAAAGCAAAAGGCCGAGTCCGTTAGGACCCGGCCCATCGCCAGATTTCCCACTCGTTAGAGTGAGAGAAGAATCACTTCTTCTCTTCGGCCGGGGCAGCCGGGGCAGCCGCGT
>JBEQSW010000557.1:0-18922 GCA_040348565.1 Myxococcales bacterium
CGCAGCAAAGAAACCGCCGACCACGTCTTGATCGTGGGGTCGATGGCCTTCGACGACCTCGAGCTACCGAGCGTCAACGCCAAGGACGTCGTGGGCGGAGCGGCCACCTACGCCGCCTACGCCGCCAGCCTGTTCTCGCCGGTGCGCATCGTGGCCGTGGTCGGCGAAGACTTCCCGAGTAGCGTGCTGGAAGAGCTGAGCGGTCGCGACGTCGACGTGGCTGGCGTGGAGCGCGCCAAAGGTAAGACCTTTCGCTGGGCCGGCCGCTACGCCGCCAACCTCGCCAGCCGCGAGACGCTCGACACGCAGCTCAACGTCTTCGCCGATTTCCGGCCCAAGCTGCCGCCAAGCTTCGTGGATTCGCCGTTCGTCTTGCTCGGCAACATCCAGCCGCAGCTGCAGCTGGACGTGCTTGCGCAGATGAAGGCGCCGCGCTTCGTCGCCGCCGACACCATGAATTTCTGGATCTCGGGCGAGCGCAAGAAGCTCGGCGAGGTGCTGTCGAAGATCGATACCTTGATGATCAACGACGAAGAATTGCGCGAGCTCGCCGAGATTCACAACATCCGGCGCGCGGCCGCAGCCGTGCTCAAGCTCGGCCCGAAGCGCCTGATCGTGAAACGCGGTGAGTACGGCGCCATGCTGTTCGACCAAGACGGCGTGTTCTTCACGCCTGCGTACCCGCTCGAAGACGAGGTCGACCCGACCGGAGCCGGTGACAGCTTCGCCGGCGCTCTGCTCGGTTACCTGGCCGCCAGCGGCACTCTCGATGGGCCGTGTTTGCGTCGCGGCCTGCGTTTGGCCAGCGCGGTGGCATCGTTCTGCGTCGAAGGCGTCGGCGCCGCCAAGCTCAAGGTCGTGCAGCGCGGCGACGTGATGATGCGACTCGAAGCGCTGCGCTCCATCACCAAAACCGGCGGCTGAGGCCCCGACCGACGAGGCGTTCGGGCGCGCGATTCGGGCGCGTCCGGACTCGGGAGCGCTCGGGCGTCGCCACGCACGCTCGCGCGTACGCTTCCGCGGTCGTTGCGCGCCTTGGATTCGCGGCCGCTGAAGCCCGTGCCTGGCTGTCGCCCGTGCCGTTCGCTCGGCCTCAGGACTAGGCGTGCGAAGGACGCGCATTTTGGTCCCAGCCGGCAGAATCTTGCTTGACAGGCAGCAGCCGGTCCTCCACTATACCGGACAAGTAGGGTTATCGACGATGCTGATTCAAGCCAAAACACGCTGCCGACGGCACCCGAGCTCCGGGACTGCCGCTATTTACGCGCGCTGTTGACGCTGAACAGCCTTTTCTAAGCCCTATTTGCCCTGTCGGCCACGCTGCCGACTTTCATTTGCCCTATCACTCTACTTTATCGATCTACTAACTGTAGTACATGGAGACGCAGCATGCACATCGGCCTCGTAGGCGGCCTGGACCGGAGCGAAGCCCAATATCGGCAGCTCGCGGAACGTGCTGGCCATACGATCGAGTGGCACACGGGGGATCTCGCTGGGCGCGGCGCCGGCACCTTGGAGTCGCTCGTGAAGCGCTCGGACTTGGTGATCGTGGTGACGGCGGTGAACAGCCACGGAGCGGTGTGGCGCGCGCGCAAGCTCGCCAAGCTACGCCGCAAGCAGCTTCTGCTGCTCTCGCGCTGCGGCGTTTCGAAGTTCGGCTCGCTGCTGGGCGAGCTCTCGTCGCCGGGAGCGGCTTGGAAGCGTGTCAGCGGCTGAAGTTTTCCGCTCCTTGCCGTCTGGGACGGCGCAGGCCTGCAAAGCCACGCGCGCCAGGTTCGATTCCTGGGAGGAGCACCGTGAGCCAGCGCCCCAATCATGCGCCGGCCACTGACCGGAGAGTTACTCATGCTTTCTAGATGGAAATTAGCATTCGCCTGCGGGGCCGCGACGCTGGGCGCGTCCCTACCGGCGCTGGCACAGACAGTCCCCGACTGCGCCACCGTGCCCGAATTCGCCAACGCGCTGATCGGCGGCGGCGGCAGCGCCGTTAGCCCGACGTTGTCGGAGGTGGCTCGGGCGATTGCCAACAGCGACGCGCCCGAAGAAGAGAAGTTCACCATCTTCTATTGGGCCCCGAGCGCTTGCCCGGGATACCGCGCGTTCAAGGACGGCGTTTCCCCGGCGACGGCTCAGTCGTTCACGTACTACGTCAAGGGCGCCACCAAGGCCTTGGCGGAGAAGAAGTGCAACGGCACGAGCCTCCCGCTCGCGTTTTCGCACATGGGCAGCGAGGTGGAGTTCTGCACCGGCGAGACGAGGCCGGCCGACATCGGTGACTTCCCCGCCCCGATCCAGAGCGTGAACGTCATCACGTACAACACCTCCTCCCAGGACAAGATCAGCGCCGAAGCGCTGCACTTCATCTACGGCTATGGCCAAAACGGTCAGGTGACGCCGTGGACGGCGGGCGACGGGGTCATTCAACGCGATGACACGTCTTTCGTTCACAACTTCCTCGCCGACTTCATCCAGCTGCCGCGAACCTCTTTTTGGTGGGACAAGACCGCCGGCTACAATCCCGCCGACCATGGTGGGGCCGCCGATCCCAAGGCCCTGTTCGAGGACAATCACGTCACCACGAACCAGAAGACGTTCGACGCGATCATCGCGTACGCGAAGGCCAGCGGTAAACCCGACGAAACGCTGGGTTACATCTCGGGCAGCAACGCGGACACGGCGCGCAAGGATGGCATCAAGACCCTCGCCTTCCAAGCCATCGGCCAGCGCTGGGCGGTGTACCCCGACAAGAACGAGAACGCGCTCGATAAGATCAACGTTCGCAAGGGCAACTACGCGCTGTGGGCCCCCGGGCACTTCTACGGGAAGATCGACAACAAGAAGAAGCTCGTAGACCCCAAGGTCGCCAAGCTGCTCGGTTGGTTCGCGGGCACGGAGGTGCCGCCCGGCAACGTCGACGTGACGCGCTCCATCATCACGGCGGGCGACATTCCGGAGTGCGCCATGGAGGCGTACCGCGATACGGCCACTGGCCCCGTCTACTCCTACGCGCCGAAGAAGCCTTGCGGCTGCTACTTCGAAACCATTGCCACCGGCGCTCAGCCGGCCGCGTGCGTGGCTTGCGCCAGCGACGCGGAGTGCCCGGGAGACGGACAGAAATGCAACTACGGCTACTGCGAAGCCTATCGCGCCGCGGGGGAGTCTGAAGGATGAAACACCACCACTCCTCTATCAAGCTCGCGTGCCTGTTCACGCTCGCGGCGCTGGCGTTGGTCCAGGGCTGCGGTGACGACGACAGCAACGACAAGCCCGACACGAACATTCCCATCGATACCGGCGGTAAAGCCAGCGGCGGCAAGGCCAACAGCAACGGCGGCAAGGCCGTGAACACCGGCGCCACCGCCGGCAGCGGCGACTCCACCGATGCTGGCGCCACCAGCGAAGGCGGCACGGGCGCCACCGGCGCTGGTCCCACCGACGGCGGCACCGGCAACGAAGGCGGCACCGGTGTCGTGGTGCCCCCCAAATGCACGTTGCCGGAGCTGGGCACCAACGGTTGCTTCAACTGCCCAACCGACAACGAGACGGTGGAGTGGCTGAATCGCTGCGTCGCCGGCGTGAAGTACACGAACGACTTCGACAACGCGACGCGCGTTCCGCTGCTGCCCGCAGACGGCAAGCTCGATTTTGCCAACGGACACTAGGCCCCTCCCAGCAAACCCCACCGCCTTGAACGAGAGCTCCGCCGTGCAAATTCTCCTCGCTTTACCTGCGAAATGCCGTTTGGGCCTCGCGGGCAGCGAACGCACGGCGGCTCTCGTTCGAGCCTTCATCGGACTTCCCTTTGCTCACAGTCAGTATGCATTTCGCAGAGCTCAGCTTGTTGCCTCTCGCAGCCGTCCTTCTCGTCTCGCCGCCCGCGCTGGCGCAGCCTGCTCCGGCGGCGGCCCCCGACGACGACATGGAGGTGCCCGCAACCGCAGCGCCCGCAGCGCCGACTCCGAGTGCCACTGTACCGGCGCCGGCGCCCCCTGCGGCGTTGGCGGCCTCCCCTGAAGCGAACACGGCAGCGGCGACCGCTCCTACCGCGGCCCCAACCGCGGCTCCAGCCGGCGCAGCGACGCGGCTCCAGGCCGGCGAGGGCGACGTCCCCAAAGCCGAGCCCTCATCGCTCGGCGGTCTCCGTATCAGCGGCTACCTGCACGCACAGTACCAGCACAGCGCCGCCTCGGAGGATCAGCTCAATCCAAGCGGAGCTCCTCTCAACGAAAACGAGTTCGTGCTGCGGCGGGCTCGCCTGCGCTTCGACAGGACTTGGGACTACGCGGCCGCCAACTTGGAGCTGGATGCCAATACCGTTCGCGGCATGACGGTGGGAATTCGCCGGGCAGAAGCCGCGATTTTCTATCGCGGCCCCAACGCCCCCCACTTGCCGCCGCTGCTGGGGCTCGCGGCCGGCATCACGGATTTGCCGTTCGGATTCGAGCTGCCCGAATCCACCCGAGATCGCATCTTCATGGAACGCACCTTGGGGTCGACCGCGCTGTTTCCCAGCGAGGCCGACGCGGGCGCCAAGCTCTTCGGCGCCTATTCGGTTTTGCGTTACGCGGTCGCGATCAGCAACGGTGAGCCGCTCGACCGCAATGGCCTGCCGCACGACCCCAACTCCGCCAAGGACGTGACCGGGCGCTTCGGCGCCGAGGGCGAGCCCGCGCGCGGCTTCACGTTGGCTGGCGGCACCTCGTTCATCACCGGCACCGGCTTTCATCGCGGCCAGGCGGCGCGAAAGAGCGTGATCCGCTGGCGTGACGACAACGAAGACGGAGTGCTGCAAGCAAACGAGATCATCGCCACACCTGGCACGGCCGCGACGCCGTCGAAGAACTTCGATCGCTGGGTGCTCGGTCTCGATCTGGAAACGTCGCTGACGACGCGGCTGGGCCGCACGATGTTGTACGGAGAAGCGTTCGTGGCTTCGAGCTACGACCGCGGCTACGTACCGGCGGATCCGGCCGCTTCGGGGGTCGCGGTGCGCGAGGCGGGTGGCTATGTGGCCTTCGCTCAAGAGTTGACGAAGTACGCCCTCGTCGGGCTGCGCGCGTCGATTTACGATCCGAACTCCGACGTCTTCGAGGTGCACGCGGACAAGACCGTGCCGAAGACCCAAACCGTGAGGACGTTCTCGGCTTTGGGCGCCGCGGTTTTGCCGGGCCGCGCGCGGCTGAGCTTTCAATACGATTGGATCAAGGACTACCTGGCGCGCGACTCGCTCGGCGTGCCGTCGGACGCGCGCAACAATCGTTGGACGCTGAGGCTCGGAGTGGATCTATGAGCGCGCGGGGCTGGCTGCTGTTTCCGGTCGCGCTCGGGGCGCTCGGCTGCTCGGGCGAGACGCTCACGCGCGGCCTGACCGAGCCGTTTCGCATCGACGGGGCTCAGTTCCAGGAAGGCGAGCTCCCCGGAATCCCGGCAGATTCACCGGCGGCCCAGGCCGAATCGGTAGCGAGCCTGCCAAGCCTGGTCGGCTTCTTGCCGCTCACGGTCGTGCCACCTGGAGCCGTCGATCGCACGATCTCCGGCACGGCGACGCGCGGGACGTCTTCCGTGGGCGTGCGCTTCGCCGACCTCGGCACTGGCTATTGGGTGCTGCCGACGACCAACGCCGACTTGTTCAGCGAGAACGAGCTGGCCTGGGGTGGGCTCGCCAGCTACGCGCGCCAGCCCAGGCCGGGCAAACACCGGTTCTTGGGCGTCGCCATCGATGACCAGGGCCGGGCCGGGGTGCAAGCCGGTATCGACGTGTGCCTGCTGCCGGAGGTGCCGGACAACGGCAACGCCTGCGATTCGAACAAGAACCCACCCAAGCTCGTCATCAGTCTCGGCTGGAACAGCCCCGTCGATCTCGATCTGCGCGTCGTCACACCCGACGGCAAGATCGTCGACGCCAAACATCCAACGAGCGCGGTCAAGGACGAGGACGGCAAGCTCGACCCGACCGCGGACGGCACGGGGCAACTGTTGACCGATTCCAACGCCGGCTGCCAAATCGACGGCCAGCAGCGCGAAAGCCTCGTGTACCAGACGCGGCCGCCCGCGGGGACGTACCTCGTTTACGCGAATTTGTACGAGGCCTGCGAGCAGGCGTCAGTCGAGTTCACGTTGACGCTGCATTCATCGATTCCGAGCGACGACCATTTCACGCAAATCGAGACGCTGCGCAAGTCTGGCGCGTTGCAGGCGATTCACGCCAACGGCGGCGCTGCGCTCGGCACGTTTTTGACCCAATTTTCGATCGAGTAACTCCAAGAGGCCTTCCATGTTGATTGAACGATTGCTCAAAGTCGCGTTGCTCGGCAGCGCTTGGGTGCTGTACCTGCTGCTGTTCCTGTCGGTGGTGTCGATCGCGACGATGGTGGAGCGCTGGCTCTACTTCCGAAAGCGCCGGGTCAACAACCACGAGCTTCACCGTCAACTCGCCAAGTACCTGGACGCGGACGACCTGGACGGCGCCGCCAAATACCTGGAGAAGAATCCATCCATCGAGGCCAAGGTGGCGCGCGAGGCGTTGCGCTGGGCGGCCAGCGGTCCCGAGTCGATGAACGACGCGGTCGACTCCGAGCTCGGTCGCACCAAAGGCGAGCTCGAGCGTGGGCTGAACCTGCTCGGCACCTTGGGTAACAATGCCCCTTTCGTCGGCCTGTTGGGCACGGTTCTCGGCGTGATCATGGCCTTCAGCGCCCTCGGCAGCAGCGGCCAAAACACCTCCGCGATGGGCGGCGTGATGGCCGCCATCGCCGAGGCGCTGGTGGCCACCGGGGTGGGTCTGTTCGTCGCGTTGCCGGCGGTCGTCGCCTACAACGTGATCCAGAAGCGCATCGGCGAAATCGAAACCGAATCTCTAGCCCTGACCAAGCTGATCAGCGCCTACCTGAAGGCCGATCGCGGCTTGCTGACGGCGGGCGCCGCGACCAGCCGTGGCGCCGAGCACGACGCGGAGCCGGACAGCGCGCACGACCGCGCCGACTCGACCAGTCGCCTCGAAGTCGCCGGCGTCGCGTGAAGGAGCAAAGCCATGGCCGGTACTAGCGCATCGTC
Organism: Myxococcales bacterium; assembly: GCA_040348565.1. GTDB lineage: Bacteria > Myxococcota_A > Polyangia > Polyangiales > Polyangiaceae > PMG-095. Next base: position 7,054 of record JBEQSW010000557.1, read on the forward strand.
ACGGACCCGCGGCGGCATCGTCGGCATCAACGTCACGCCGATGGTCGACATCGTGCTCGTGCTCCTCATCATCATGATGGTCTCCGCGACGTACATCGTGTCGCAGAGCTTGAAGGTGGAGCTGCCGAAGACGGCGTCCTCCGACGACACCGTCAGCAAGACGTACGTCGTCACCATCACTAAAGACGGGCATTACCTGTTCAACGACAAGCCCGTCGGCAAAGCCGAGCTTCCGGCGATTTTGCGCGGCGCCAAAGCCGAAAGCAAAGACTTGAGCTTGGTCATCACCGCCGACGAGCTGGCGCACCACGGCAACGTGGTGGGCGTCATCGACGCCGCCAAGGTCGAAGGCATCACCAAGTTCGCCATCAACGTCGAAGCGAAGCAGTAACGTGGCGTCTCTGATCAGCGGTCGCACGGCGTTCATCGGCTTCAGCCTGGTGGCGCACGGCTTCATGGTGTTCGGCATCGATCAGATCGACGTGAAGAAGTCGCGCGAGGCCACGGCGATCCAGATCGCGCAGAGCAAGAAGCCGGCCAAAAAACCGGAAGCCAAGGTGGAGCCGCCGCCCAAGAAGCCGGAGCCCCCGGCGCGCGAAAAGCGCGCCAGCGCGCCCAAGCCCGCTGAAGCTCCTCCGCCAGAAGCAGCCCCGCCCCCGGCTGCGGCACCCCTCGCCGACATGCCCGATTTCGGTGTGTCCCTCACCGGTGGGGTCGACGGCACTGGCTTCGCCATGCCCAGCGGCGGCAGCACCCGACCGGGTCCGCGTGCCGCTCAAACGCCGACCAAAGCCGCGCCGAAGCAGCTTTCGGCGGCCGCCGCTCCCGCCGTCGTGGACGGTTGCGAGGAGCCTCCGGCCAAGCCCAAGCCCCGCTCGGTGCCTCAACCCGGCTACACCGACGCGGCGCGCGCCGCCGCGGTCGAAGGGAAGGTTCGCGTCCAGCTCACCGTCGACGAGACGGGGCACGTCGTCAGCGTGAAGCTGCTGCAGGGGCTCGGCTACGGCCTGGACGAAGCCGCGCTGGCGGCGGCGCGGCAAGCCGAGTTCGAGCCGGCCGTGCGTTGCGGCAAGCCAACCAGCGCGACCTTCAACATCTCGATGCGTTTCAGCCTGACCTAGAACGCCGATGAGCGCCGTTCGTCGCTCCCGGCTCGACCCGCCCACGAAAGATCCGTCTTTGCTTCGTTTCGCTTCCGTTCCATCGCGTCGCCCGCGGCGCTCCGCCTGGCTCGTGCTCGCGGCTGTGCTCAGTGGAGCCCTGCCCGCGTCCGCACAGCAAGCCGCCGCGCCTCCGCTCGGTGAAGAAGCCAAGCGCCCCAGGCTCACTCGCCCACCCAAGCTGGTGAAGTTCGTGGAGGCGCCCTACCCCGAAAGCGAAAAAGCCGCGGGAAAACAGGCGTCAGTCGTGCTGCAGATCGCCATCTCGAGCGCGGGGTTGGTGGAGCAGGCAGCGGTGGTGCAGTCGGCCGGCGAAGCCTTCGATCGCGCCGCCGTCGAGGCGGTGAAACAGTTCGTGTTCGAGCCAGCCGAGATCGACGACAAGCCGTCGGCCATCAAGCTGCAGTATCGCTACGACTTCGTGCTCAAAGAAGCGGCGCCGACCACGGGCATCCTCGAAGGTGTCGTCACGGTGCGCGGCAGCAAGGAGCCGCTGGTCGGCGTGAAGGTCGAGCTGGACAACGGACAAGCGACCGAAACCGACGCTCAAGGTCACTTTCACTTCGAGGAGCTCGAGCCCGGTCAACGGCGGGTCACGCTCTCACGCGCCGACCTCAAGCCGTTGCAGACCCAAGAGCAGATCGAAGCCGGCCAAAAGCTCGACGCAACTTACGAGGTGGACCTTGCGCCCGCCAACCCACCGACGGGCGACGACGCCGACGACCTCGAAATCGTGATTGTCGCCCCAACGCTGACCAAACAAGTGGTCTCGACCAAGGTCGAAGCCGACCAAGCTCGTCGCGTCGCCGGCACCCAAGGCGACGTGCTGAAAATCGTCGAAAATATGCCGGGGGTTGCGCGCGCCAGCGCAGGGTCCGGCCAAATCGTGGTCTGGGGCGCGTCGCCGGAAGACACCCGCGTGTACGTCGACGACGTGCACATTCCGCTCCTGTATCACTTCGGGGGGTTACGCTCGGTCGTACACACCGATTTGGTGCAAGCGGTCGAGCTCATTCCCGGTGGCTACGGCGCCACGTACGGGCGTGGGCTGGGCGGCTTGATCACCGTGATGACGCGAGACTCAGACCTCAAGCGTAGACACCTCAGTGCGCAGATCGACGTGCTCGACGCCTCCGTTTCCGGCAGCGGCCCGATCGCCAAGGGCTGGACCTTTGCCGTCGCCGGCCGACGAAGTCACCTCGACTCGACGCTGTCGGCAGTGACCGACCGGGACGTGGGCGAATACTTTCCCATCCCACAGTACTACGACGGGCAAGCGCGCCTACGCCGCCAGCTCGGAGACAAGCGCTACGTCGAGATCGGCGGGCTGCTGTCGTCAGATCACGTGGCGCGGACGGTGGGCAGCACCGACCCCGCCGAACGCAAGCAAGAGACGCGCGATCTCTCCTTCGACCGCCTGTACGCGCGCTACGTTTCGACGGACGAGAAGGGCTCGGAGCTGCGAATTACACCTTGGTTTGGGCGCGATCGCAGCAAGCTGACGGCGCGCTTCGGCGGCACTCCCACCGCGCTGTCGCTTCGCTCGCGCCAGTACGGCCTGCGCATCGACTACGTGGCTCGACTCACCCCGGACCTCACCGGCAACGTCGGCCTGGATCTGGAGGCGGTCAGCACCAAGGCTCGCCGCGCGGGCTCGGTCAGCACGCCCCCGCGCGAAGGTGACGCACGCATCTTCGGCCAGCCTCCATCCGATCAGATCAACGGCAGCACCTGGAAGGCGATCAACGGTAGCGCCGCGCCCTTCGCCCAGCTCGACTTCGCCGCGCTCCACGATTCACTGCACATCGTACCGGGCTTGCGCCTCGATCCGTACTTCATCGCCATCGACCAACGCAGCCCGCAAGAAGGCGACATCCCGTCCGCGGGAGCATACACCTCGGACCTCGCCGTTCAGCCTCGGCTTTCGGTGCGCTACGCGCCGAGTCCGCGCGCCAGCTTCAAGCTCGCCTGGGGCCGCTACTATCAAGCCCCACAAGCGGATGACCAGTCACCGGTCTTCGGCAATCCCCTGCTCACCGTTGCCAACGGCACTCACTACCTGGCCAGCAACCAGGTCACTGTCATTCCCAAGCTGAGCGCGGAAACGACGGTATTTTACTCGCGCTCGCAGGGTCTGGCCGTGAGAAACCCCGCGCTTTCGCCGCTGGCGGGCCAAGCCCTGCTCGGCAACGGCGAAGGCCGAGCCTACGGCGCGCAGTTTCTGCTGCGCCGAGAGCTGAGCGACCGCTTCTTCGGTTGGGTCGCCTACACCTTGATGCGTAGTGAGCGCCGAGACAGCGCCGCCGCGGCCTGGCGCATCTTCGACTTCGATCAAACGCACGTCTTTACCGCGCTCGCCTCGTACGAAGTCGGCTGGGGCGTGGACGTGGGGGTGCGCTTTCGCTACGCCACCGGCTATCCGCGCACCCCCATCGTTGGCGCGTACTTCGACGCCCGGCGCAACTTGTACGAGCCGGTGCTCGGCGCGAAGAACTCGATTCGCATCCCCGAGTTCGCGCAGTTGGACGTGCGCGTCTCCAAGAGCATCAAGCTCGGCGCGAGCAAGCTAGAGCTGTACGCGGACGTGCAAAACGTCACCGATCGCGAGAACGCCGAGGAGCTCGTCTACAATCAAACCTACTCCCAACGCCGCAACATCCGCGGTTTACCCATCCTGCCGGTGCTCGGGGCGCGCTGGGAGCTATGAAGATGCAGCACCATACCGTCCTCCTCTCATGCTTGCTCGCCATCAGTGCCAGCGCTTGCGTGCCGGATTTCGACGATGATCTGTCGCGCCTGACCGAGCCGCGCCTCCTGGCGCTGCGCTCGACGCCGCCGGAAGCCAAAGAAAACACCTCCACCGAGCTCGAAGCGTTGGTCGCGGTGCCGGACGGTCAGACAATTCCCAGCGTGCGCTTTGGCCTGTGCCTGGCGCGAAAGCCGCTGACGCAGCTCGGCCCTCTCAATCAAGATTGCCTATCGCCCAACGCACCAGACGACGTGCTCCAGCCGCTCGGCGCCGGAACGACCGTCACCGCCAAGCTACCCGAAGACGCTTGCCGCCTGTTCGGGCCGCTCCGTCCCACCCAAGAAGCCGGCAAGCCGAGCGGTCGCCCTGTCGATCCGGACGTCACCGGCGGGTTTTATCAACCCTTCGTCGCGCGGCTGGGAGAGGCCGCTGCGGTCGGCGGCATCCGCATCGACTGCGACCTCAGCAGCGCGGGACGCGACGAATCCGTCCAGTACCGTCAACAATACCGCAGCAACGAGAACCCCGTCTTGCTCCGCGTCGCGCCCAGCGGCGGTGACCCCCTGGACGAAACCGCTACCGCGTCCGTCAAGGCCGGAACCAGCCTCGGGCTCGACGCCTCTTGGGAAGCGTGCCCCACCCAATCGAGCTGCGGCGACGGCTTCTGCACCGCGAACGAAGATCCCACGTCCTGCGCCGAGGACTGCACGACGCCCCACGGCTGCACCGGCTCCGAGCGCTACGTCTCCTACGACCCCGAAAAGCGCACCGTCGTCGGCCGGCGCGAGGGCATTACGGTCGCCTGGTTTGCGTCGCGTGGTCACTTCCACGATGAGCAGACGGGGTTGAGCGAAGAGGAGGCGGCCGACACGACCGAAACCCACGACACGTGGAGCGTGGGTAGCGAACCGGGCGCCGCCACCATCTGGCTGGTCATCCGCGACACGCGCGGTGGTCAGTCTTGGAAAACCTTCCACTTCCAAGTCACCCCATGAGAACCGTCTTCCGCCGACGTCGCGTGTTTCCCGCAAATAGCGCGGAAATCGAGCACTGTTGCGGGCCGGACTGACGCCGAGGCCAGACCTCGGCTCGGGCCATTTCCCCGCAACGAGGAGTCTCGTATGCGTCGCTTTCACACTCTGGCCGCCTTCAGCATCGCGGCAACCCTTTCGCTTTCGGCCTCGGCCGACGTCATCACCGACTGGAACGGCACCGCGGTAGAGGCCGCGCGTTCGTTCGCGAACCCGAACCCCGCCACCTACGCCATCGTGCTGGCCCACCTGGCGGCGTACGACGCCGTCAACGCCATCCACCCCACCGGCACCCCGTACCTGTCGAGCACGGCGGCGCTATCGGCGACGCCCGAAGCGTCCGTGGACGCCGCCGCCGCACAGGCGTTCCACGACGTGCTCGTCGCTACGATCCCCGCCCAAAAAGCCGCCCTGGACGACGCCTTGGCCACCTCTGTCGGCGCCATTCCCGACGGCGCCTCCAAGACCAAAGGTCTGGCGGTGGGTTCGGCGGCAGCCGCGGCACTACTGGAAGCCCGCCAGGCCGACGAGTGGTGGTACCTCGAGCCGGCCCCCGCAGACTTCTTGGGCGAGGACACGCTCGGCAAGTGGCGTCCCACCCCGCGGGACAATACCGCCAACGCCCCGCTGCCGGGCAACACGCCTTGGTGGAAAGATCTCGCTCCGTTTGCGATCGACACCGCCGACGTCTTCGACCCCGGCCCACCGCCGGCGCTGAGCTCCGCGCGCTACGCGGCCGACTACCTCGAGGTGAAGCAATACGGTGCCAAGACCGGCTCGGTGCGCAGCGCCGATCAAACGGCGATCGCCAAGTTCTGGGCGCAGCAAACGCACGTACCGTTCAACGCCATCGCGCGCTCGCTGTCGCTGCGCGAAAAGCTCACCGTCGACCAGAACGCTCGCTTGTTCGCGCAGCTGAACCTGGCGATCGCCGACTCGCGCATTGCGATTTGGAACGCCAAGTACGAGTACCAAGCCTGGCGTCCCATCACCGCCATCAATTACCAGGGGGACGACGGCAACAGCGATACCGTTCCGTTCCCAGCGCCCGTAAACCCCACGGATCCCAGCTGGATTCCGCTCTTGGAAACGCCCAACCACCCTGAGTACCCGAGCGGTCACAGCGGCACCGGCGCCGCGGCTGCCGGCGTGCTCGCCACCTGGTTCGGGGACGAAACCTCCTTCACCGTGGGCTCCGACTCTTACCTCGGGTACACGCGCTCGTTTACGAGCTTCAGCGAAGCGGCGCAGGAGAACGCGAATAGCCGAATCTACGGCGGCATTCACTTCCGCTATGCCAACGAAGCGGGCATCGCGCTGGGCTACAAGGTTGCCGAGCACGTCATCACGACGCAACTGGCCGCGAGCCAGGTAACAGGCGGCGAAGGTGGCGCGGGCGGCGGCGAAAGCAGCGCAGGCGCGAGCGCGGGCGGCGAAAGCGCGGGCGGTGAGCCCGCCACCGCGACGGGCGGCACCGCTGGGACTGGTGGCAAAGGCGGCACCGGTGATGCCGGCACAGCCGCCGGCAGCGCCGGCAAATCGAGCCAGCCCGTCGAAGCGGGCGCACCTGCCGAAGAAGGCGGCGCGCCCACGACCAGCGGCGGGAGCAGCAGCGGAGGAAAAGGCGGCTCGGCTTCGTCTTCGGACGACAGCGACGACGACTCGGGATGCTCGGTGAGCGCGCCGTCCGGAAGTAATCACGCCGGATTGCTCCTGATCCTGGGAGCAGCCGGGGTCGTCTGGCAGCGCCGTCGGACGCGACGCTGAGGGACTTTACGCTTGGCGGGTTGCCGCGCTCGTTGACGCGTGAGCGCGCAGCCCGCCAATTTCTATTAATAATTTCAGTTATTTAACATCAGAGGTTGACAGACCGTAGCTCTAGCGAATATTCCCTATCGGCTAGATAGAGTGATTATCACCCGCAAGACCACCTACGCGCTCCGGGCGCTCAAACACCTCGCGGCGCGCGGAGGCGAGCTCACGCTCACTTCGCGCATTGCCCAAGAGGAAGGCATTCCTCAACGGTTCTTGGAAGCCATCCTCCGGGAGCTAGCGCGCCATGGCGTGCTGTCGGTCAAGCGCGGTCGCGGTGGTGGCTACTCGCTCCGCAAAACCCCCGACCAGCTGAGCATCGCTCACGTCATCGACGTGGTCGACGGCCACGCGTCTCAGTTCGCCTGCCTCGACCCGATTCACCCGACGCGCTGCCAAGAGTGTCCGGGCCCCGGCACCTGTGCCGCGCAGGTCGTGCTCAACCAAATGGGCATCGCCTCGCAGCGCGTCCTGCAAAACATGACCCTCGCCGATCTGATCGTTCCCCAACTGGAAGCTTCGAATCAATGACCCCGTCTTCATTTTCCGTTCCCTCCCTCGCCCGCCGCTCTCTGCTGTTGCTGACGGTCGCGTTGGGTCTGTCCAACTGCAACAAGTCGAGCAACGCCGCGCCGTCGCCCGCCGCCGGCTCGGCATCGGCCGCCGCGCCTTCGACCGAGCCGGTAACGCTGCTCAACGTGTCGTACGATCCGACGCGCGAGCTGTACACGGCGTTCAACGCGCACTTTGCCAAGAAGTGGGAAGCCGAGCACCACCAGAAGGTGACCATCAACCAATCGCACGGCGGCGGCGGAAAACAAGCCCGCGCGGTGATCGACGGGCTGGAAGCAGACGTCGTGACGCTAGCCGTGGCCTACGACGTGAACCAGCTGCACGACAAGGCCAAGCTCATCCCCGAAAACTGGCAGTCGCGTCTCGAGCAGAACAGCTCGCCCTACGTCTCGACCATCGTGTTCGTGGTGCGCGCGGGCAACCCGCAGAAGATCAAAGACTGGAACGACTTGGCGCGCGACGGCGTGAAGGTCATCACCCCCAACCCCAAGACCTCGGGTGGCGCGCGTTGGAACTACTTGGCGGCTTGGGGCTACGCGCTCAAGCAGCCGGGCGGCGACGACGCCAAAGCGCAAGCCTTCGTGGAGAAGATCTACAAGAACGTACCGGTGCTCGACTCGGGCGCGCGCGGCTCGACGACCACCTTCGTGGAGCGCGGCATCGGCGACGTGCTGGTGACCTGGGAGAACGAAGCCTTGCTGAGCGTCAAAGAGCTGGGCAAGGGCAAGCTCGAGATCGTCGTCCCGTCCGTCAGCATCTTGACCGAGCCGCCGGTGACGGTGGTCGACAAGGTCGTCGACAAACATCACACCCGCCAGATCGCCGAAGCCTACCTGAAGGAGCTGTACAGCCCGGAAGGCCAGGAAATCGCCGCCAAGAACTTCTACCGGCCTCGCAACGCGGACGTCGCCGCCAAGTACAAAGACCAGTTCCCCACCATCTCGTTGTTCACGGTCGACGAGCTGTTCGGTGGCTGGGCCAAAGCGCAGCCGACGCATTTCAACGACGGCGGCCTGTTCGACAAAATCTACAAGCCGACCAAGTAGAGGCAACGCCGATGTCGTCGCCCCACCGCTCATTTTCGATCCGCCGGCGCGGCGTGCTGCCAGGCTTCGGCCTCACGCTCGGCTACACCGTCTTCTACGTCGGGCTGCTGGTGCTGTTGCCGCTGTTCGCGATGGTGCTGAAGGCCAGCACGCAGGGACTCGGAGCCTTCTGGCACGCGGTCAGCGACGAGCGGGCGCTGGCCGCGTACTGGCTCAGCTTCACGACCGCGTTGGCGGGGGCCGGCATCAACGCGGTGTTCGGAGTCGTGGTGGCGTGGGTGCTGTCGCGCTACACGTTTCCGGGCAAGAGCCTGCTGGACGCGCTGGTCGACTTGCCGTTCGCACTGCCGACGGCGGTGGCGGGCATCGCCCTCACCGCGGTTTATAGCGAAAATGCCCTGGTTGGCGGCGCGCTGATGAGCATGGGGGTGAAGGTGGCGTTCACCCAACTGGGCATCATTTTCGCCCTGACCTTCATTGGTATTCCGTTCGTCGTGCGCACGGTGCAGCCCGTGCTGGAAGAGCTGGACACCGACGTGGAGGAAGCGGCGGCGCTGCTGGGCGCGGGCCGCTGGGCCACTTTCCGGCGCGTGATTTTGCCCAGCTTGGTGCCGGCGATTCTGACCGGCTTCGCGCTGGCCTTCGCGCGCGCGCTGGGCGAATACGGCTCGGTCGTCTTCATCTCCGGCAACATGCCGATGAAGACGGAGATCGCGCCGCTCCTGATCGTGACCAAGCTCGAGCAGTACGACTACGCGGGCGCGACCGCCATCGCCACCGTCATGCTGGGCGCCTCGTTCTTACTGCTGTTCGGCATCAACCTGCTGCAGCGCTGGGCGCGGAGGGCCGAAGCATGAGCGGCATCATCGCCAGCCGGCAGCGCACCGCCGGCCGCCGCCAGAGCGACGTCGCGGCCGAAGCCCCTTGGGTGCGCGCGCTTTTGATTGGCACCGCCGCCCTCTTTCTGGGCGTGGCGGTGCTGCTGCCGCTTTCGGTCGTGTTCGGCTCGGCCTTTTCCAAAGGCATTGGGCCATTTTGGGCGGCCTTGAGCCAACCCGAGACGGTGTCGGCCATCTGGCTCACCTTGCTCACCGCCGGCATCGCCGTACCGCTGAATGCCGTCTTCGGGGTGGCCGCGGCGTGGCTGGTCTCGCGCTACGATTTTTGGGGCAAGAGCGCGCTGGTCACGTTGATCGATCTCCCGTTCAGCGTCTCGCCGGTCATCTCCGGCTTGATCTTCGTGCTGTTGTTCGGAGCCCAAGGGTTTTGGGGTCAGTGGCTGTCGGACCACGACATCAAGATCATCTTCGCGGTGCCGGGCATCGTGATCGCAACCACCTTCGTGACGTTCCCGCTCGTGGCGCGCGAAGTGTTGGCCGTCATGCAAGCCCAGGGCAGTGACGAAGAAGAAGCGGCGCTGACCATGGGCGCCAGCGGCCTGCAGATTCTGACGCGCATCACCTTGCCCAAGGTCCGCTGGGGCGTGATCTACGGCGTCATCTTGTGCAACGCGCGCGCGATGGGCGAATTCGGCGCTGTTTCCGTGGTTTCTGGCCACATTCGCGGGCAAACCAACACGCTGCCGCTCCACGTCGAGATCTTGTACAACGAGTACAACTTCGTCGGCGCCTTCGCGGTCGCGGCGCTGCTCGCTTCGCTGGCGCTCGCCACCCTGCTCGTCAAAAAGACGGTCGAGCTGAACGCCGCGCTCAAGGCTCGCCGGCTCGCCCGCCGCGCCGAGTTGGACCGACGCTCGCTGCCGCCCGCGTCACTGCGCCGCGGTGCCTCGCTCAGCGCGCGCCCCGTCTCGCAACCCACCAGTCCTCGAGCGCCGGTCTCGGTGACCGCCGAATCGAGTTTCGAGAAAGCATGACCGTCGAAGCAACCAACCTAGTCAAGACCTTCGGCGCCGGCGCAGACGTCGCCGCCGTCGGCGGTGTGTCGTTCACGGCCCCGGAGGGCAAGGTCACGGCTTTGCTCGGCCCCTCCGGCTCGGGGAAATCGACGCTTTTACGCATGATCGCGGGCTTGGAAGAGCCCGACTCAGGCTCGATTCGCATCGCAGGCAAAGACGTCACGCGCGTGCCCGTGAAGGAGCGCGAGGTGGGCTTCGTCTTTCAGAGCTACGCGCTGTTCCGCCACATGACGGTGCGCGACAACATCGCGTTCGGGATGGAAATCCGCAAGGCGCCCAAAAAGACCATCGACGGGCGGGTGGCGGAGCTGCTGGCGCTGATCCAGCTCGAAGGCTACGAAAACCGCTTCCCCGCTCAGCTCTCGGGTGGCCAACGCCAGCGGATTGCGCTGGCGCGCGCGCTCGCCACCGAGCCGAAGGTGCTGCTCTTGGACGAGCCGTTCGGCGCGCTCGACGCGCAAGTGCGGATCGAGCTACGCGAGTGGCTGGTGGAGTTTCACGAGAAGACGCGCGTCACCACCTTGCTCGTCACTCACGACCAAGAAGAAGCCCTCGAGCTGTCGCAGCACGTCGTCCTGCTCAACGCCGGACAGGTCGCGCAAGCAGGCGCGCCGCACGAGCTGTACGACCATCCCGCCAGCCCTTTCGTGGCTTCTTTCCTGGGGGGCGCGAACGTGCTGCACAGCCGCGCCCAAGACGGGCGTCAGCTATCCACGTTCGTGCGCCCGCACGACGTTCGCCTCGCCAAACCGCCGGTGAACGACAGCAACCTGGAGCTTGGCACCGTGGATCGGCTCGCGCGCATCGGCGGCAACGTCAAGCTCACGGTCACGCTGCCGAACGGCGAGCCCATGAGCGTCCAAGTTACCAAGCTCGAGCTGGACAAGCTCGGCATCACGCTCGGCGACCGCGTCGCCGTCGACGTCACGAGCTCGAAAGTCTTCGTCGATGATTATGCGATTTAGGTTCTCGTTCTCCTCCGCGCTACGCGCAGAGCGGGTGGCGATCCACTCGACCTGAGGTGGGATCGGCGCTCGGCCTCGCCGAGTTTCCTTCACTACGGTCTGCTGGTGCCGATCGTGATCTGATTTCGCCAAGGTTGGGTGACCGCGTGCTGGCTCGCGCTGTGCGCGAGCTCACCTTGATACGGCGCTGGGCGGCTCGAGATGCGACCGGCTACACCTGGGGCGCTACGGCAGCTTCTGCGATTTGGGCCGCAGTTTGGGAGCCCACCCCTCACGCCGCGACGACGCGCGAGCTCACCTTGGGCAGAGCTCTGCGCGGTGGGGGAGAGCGAGAGCGACGAAACTTACGCGGCGACGATGCGCGAGCTTTGGTGCTCGGGGGCGGCTTCGAGGTCGGCCTCGGACAGCTCGCGGGTAGAGGGGGCCGTCGCCAAGGTCGGGTGACCCCGTGCTGGCTCGCGCTTTGCGCGAGCTCACCTTGATACGGCGCTGGCCGGCTCGAGATGCGACCGGCTACACCTGAGGCGCTACGGCAGCTTCTGCGATTTGGGCCGCGGTTTGGCAGCCCACCCCTTACGCGGCGACGATGCGCGAGCTTTGGTGCTCGGGGGCGGCTTC
>JBEQSW010000623.1:0-3811 GCA_040348565.1 Myxococcales bacterium
GCTGCAGGGCGACGGGTTGGCCGAGCTTGCTGCTGATCACGCGCGAGAGCGTGCTCCACAGCTCATCGCCGGTCTTCTTCGCGATCCACGCCGAGCGCTGTCCGTCCCAGTCGAAGTGCCAGGCGTTGCGCTCGGCCGCCATCCAGATTTGGCGAGCGGCGCGGTGGCTGTTCACGACGTAGCGACTGCCGGAACCGAGCTCGATCGTGAGAATGTCGCTCGACAGCTCGCACTCGACGCCGGAAAGCTCGAGCTGGTCGAGCGCATCCACGAGGGCGCGCAGCTCGGGGAGCGCGCGCGCCTCGTAGTCTTCTTCGCTGATGGACATGGCGGGCGAGTGTGACCGTGGATGAGCCGTCGCGCTACTGTTGCAACGCCGGCAGGCACACGCCCACCTGGCATTGATTGGGCGCGATGCAGTCGTTTGCCGTCACACACGGGAAGACGCATTTGCCGGCCGCGACGTTGCAGTGAGCGGTGCCGCACTGACCGTCAGCCGTGCACGGTGGTGCCAGCGGGCCGGGCGCCGAGAGCGGCCCTGCGGCGGCAGGAGCGGCGGCGGGCGCAGCAGCAGCCGGCGCCGGCGCGGCGGGCGCCGGTGCAGCGGGCGCGGGTTGTGCATACCCGGGTTGAGCCGGAGGCTGGCCAACACCCGCGGGTTGAGTCTGTTGTGGGTAACCACCCTGCTGAGCAGGCTCTTCGCTCTTACACGCCAAAGTGAAGAGCGCGCCGACGCCGACGCTGAAACCGATCGCTGCCAACTTCTTGAGCTTCATAGAGAAAGCCTCCGCCTATGCGTCCTACAAGCCCCGTTTGCAGGGGTCAATGTGGTCAATGTGTACGGGCTTGCTGACCGGCGCCTCGCTCGAGGCGAATCATGCGTGTGACGCGTGGTGACCAAGCGCGGGTGATCGACTCGGTGTTATATTGGGCAGCTCGCCCATGGCAACGAGGCCGAGCTCAAAGTGATCGGCGCCGCCGCCGTCGAGCGCCTAGTCGGCGAGGTACGAGCTGCCCTGCGGCGCCGCCCGGCACACGAAGCCAAGCTCTCGGGAACGCTGCGCGCCGTTTCGGCGCATTCGCCGGAGCTCTCAAGCGAGCTCTTGGTCGCGGTGGAGACGGTGGCGCGCCGCGGCTCGTTCGAACGACCGTTGTACAGCGCCGCCGTGCGTTCGCTGAGTGAGCAGGGGGACGAACGCCTGCTGCCGACGTTAGCCAAAGTGCTGGGCAACGACGAGGCGGGCGGCTTGGCTTCGCTCTCTGCGGCGTGCTTCACGAGCTACCCTCGGCTCAGCGAGCCGCTGGCCCGCGCGTCGCTGAGTCGCCACCCGGTGTTGGCCTTCGCGGCCGAGGTCGCACGGCTGTCACGCGGTGAAGCGCGCGGACCACGTTTGGCGTCACTGGCGCCGAAGATCAAAGAGGCCCACCGCATCCTCTTGTGTGCCGAATTTTTCGCGGCCATGCCCGCCGCGCCGGCATTGCCGATCGAAATCGCGCCGGCGCTCGCGGTGTTGCGCGACGCCGAGCGCCATCTGGGCCGCTGGCTGTTGCTCGGCGAGGTCGCGACGCGCGCCGGCGACCCCGCGCCGTTGGCCGAGGCTTCGTTGCGCGCCCGCACCGGGCCGGACAGCGCGCGGGCGGCCTGGACCCTCGTAGCGTGGGCGCTCGATCCGCAAGCGAAGGCTCCGACGCAACGGCCGACGGTCGAGCTGATCGCCCGGCTCAGCGATCGGCCGAGCGCGGAGCGCGACGTGACGTTCTTGTTCCGAATGGCGGCGGCGCAGGTGGGCGGCGCGCGAGCTATGCTCGAAGGCATGGTGCGCGGCAGCGGCCTGGACGACGACCTCTCCGTGCGCGCAGCGCTGCATCTATGTCGCGACTACGGGCAGCCGCACCACGCCGACTCGTTGGCGAAAGCCGGCCGGTCGCCGCGCAAAGACTTGCTGCGCGGCTTGGCAGCCGCGGCGCTGTACGACTGCGGGCAGTCGACGGAAGCGCTTCGGATCGCCGATGAGCTGGAGGGCACGCGACAACTCCCGGCCGTCGGCTGGGCCTCGCTGGTGCGGGCGGCCGTCGCTGGCAGCCATGCCGGCTGCTTGGTCTCCGAACAGAATTTCCGGCGCGTTCAGCAAGGGTGCTGCGAATGAAGCGAACGCTGGCCTGGACGCTACTGAGCTCGGGTTTGCTGGCCGGCGCACCGGCTCGCGCCGAAGCCGCGAGCGAGCTCAGAATCATCGATTTTGCGGGCCAACAGCTAGATTTGGCGACGGCGCAGGCGTCCTTGTCGCGCACCTTGCCCGACGAGCTCGGCGGGCTACCGGGCCCCGATCGCGACGCGCTGAGGTTCCTGCTCGTGGGGCCCCCGGACGCATCGCTCGAGGTGTTGCAGGTGCTGACCCTGAGCGCCGAGGGCCGCCCGATCGACGTGAACGTCAACTTTCGCACCGAGCCGGTGACCTGCCCCGACGGCGTCGCGCCCGAGCTGGTGTGCCGCCAGACGCTGCCGCTGCGTTTGGTCGGAGACGCGCTCGAACGCAGCCATCCGAGCGTGAAGTTGCGTTCGCTGCGCGCAGAGCTGGGCGGCAGCGTGCGCGTCGCGCTCGGTGGCCAGAAGCTCGCAGAAATTCCGGTAGGCGCGCCGCGCCGGCTCGACGGTACGCGGCTTTTGCGCTTGCGTGCTCGCTTGCGGGTGCTCGTGCTTCGCTCGCGACTGGGGGGCGCGCCTGCCGTCGGCGGCACCGAGGCGGGGGCGCGCCGGCAGATCCTGCAAGAATTGGCCGGTGCCGCGGCGCTTTGGGGCCAGTGCGGCATCGATTTCGGGCCGCTTCAGTCCGCCTCTGTCGCCGTCGTGGATCCACCCTCGACGCAGCTGCTCACGGTGGGGTGCGGTCTCGGCCAGCCGGCGTCCGGTGGCAGCCTGACGGTGCAGAGCGGCCGCCGCAGCGTCACCGTGACCACGCAGGCCGGCGAAAGTCCGGTGAGCGTCGCGCTGCGCTTGGCGAGCGCGCTGTCGGGGTTCGGGCCCGCGCCGCGCGTGTTCGAAAACCAGCGCGCGGTGGCGGACGCGGTGCCCAGCGCCGATTTGCTGCTGGACGGTCCGCGTCGTTGGCAAGCTCCGGCTGCGGCGCCGCTCTCCAGCGATCCGACGTTGCCGCTCTGTCTAGGCCAAGTCGATTTGAGCGACGGCGTGACCCACTTTGGCGACAACGACGCGTTCTTGGGCACGCAAGAAGAGCGCGCGATTTTGCGCAGCTTCGACGACGGCGATCCTCGCAGCGTCGAGGTGCTGGTCGTTCCCGAGCTCGATGGTGGCCAGCGCATTGGCGAATCGTTCATCGTCAGCACGGGCTCGAGCCTGTCGAGCAGTGTGCTCATCGATCGTTCAGCGATCGGAGCCGGCGCGCGCTCCTTCGCGTTGGCTCACGAGCTGGGTCACGTCTTCATGGCCATGCCCGGCCATCCCGACGATTTCGGCGTCGACCAGCCGTGGTCGCTGATGGACGCCGACGTCGCCGACGGCACCATCTTCGGCCCCCGCCACCTCTCGCTCGCCGACTGCGAACGCGCCACCACCCAAAGCGGTCCAAGCAGCCCCGTCCCCGTGCTCGCCCCGCTCACAACGGCACGATAAACGACAACTGCGTGCCTGCCGCGTAACCGTAGCTCACGAAATAATCGAAGCCGTCGACGACCACGCCCACCGGCTGGTTGGCGAGGATGCGATGCACCCCGTCGTTTTGGAGGCCCGGCGCCAGGTTGTCGGGGCGCGGCTTACTCATGTCGATCTTCGGAAAGCTGAGCTGGCAGCTGT
>JBEQSW010000020.1:0-4463 GCA_040348565.1 Myxococcales bacterium
CCCGGCGGCTGCCCCGCCTGTGTCGGCCCCGCCTCCGAACAAAACCCCCGCAAGCGCGTGGCGCTCGAGCTGTTGGGCGCGCTGGGGCTGACGGCCCAAGACGTGTCGGCGGGGCGCGGCAGCGCGAATTTGGCAAGCTGAGCGAAAGGCGTTTGCTCGGAGGCGGCGCGGCTCGTAGCCTTGGCCCTGGATGCGTCGCCGCTTGCACGCGCTGGTTTGGGTAGGCCTGCTCAGCGGAGTCTTCTTCGCCAGCTGCCTGGCGCGGCGCGACAAGCCGTTCACGCGCCAGACCGACGACGACGCGGGGCCGCCGAACTCGGTGGCGCTCGACGGCGCCGTGCCCGACGTGTCGCCCGACGCGCTCGAGATCGCGCCCCACGCGGTCTTGGGCATCGACCCGCCCCACGGCCCGTTCGCGGGCGGCACGCTGGTGATGATCCGCGGCAATGGCTTCGAGAGCAACGCACGCGTCTGGTTCGGCGACGTCGAAGTGCCGCAAGGCAGCGTAACGCCCGTCGATCCCCAACGCATTCAGGTGGTGACGCCGCCCGGCGCGACCGGCGCGGTGGACATCACGGTGCAGAACGGCAAAGCCGCTTCCACCGCTGCCACCTTGACCGGCGGCTATACCTACGATCGCTTCTTTGCCTCGCCCGACAGCGGGCCCACCTCGGGCGGCACTATTATCACTCTGCAGGGTGACAACACGAGCTGGGACGAGAACACCCAGGTCGAGATCGACCGCCAGCCCTGCACCAACCTCGGCATTTTGAGCCCGACCAAGCTGGCTTGCACCACGCCGCCCAGCGACGCCGGCGCCAAGGTGCTGAGCGTGATTTCGGGCGACACGCGCGAGGACGTGCTGGACGGCTTCACCTACGGCAACAGCGACAACGGCTTTCGCGGTGGGCTCTCCGGACAGCCGCTCTCGAGCCAGCTCACGGTGCTGGCTTTCGACAACGCCGAAGGCATGGCCATTCCGGGCGTCACGGTGCTGCTAGGCGACGATCTGGAAACCGGCGAGGTTCAGCACACCGATCGCAACGGCGTGGCCAGCTTCTCCGGCGATCTGGGGCCGAAGCGCACCGTCACGTTGGCCATCAAGTGCTTTCAGCCGATCACGTTTTACGACGTGCCGGTCGATCACCTGACGGCCTACTTGGATCCGGTTTTGTCGCCGGCGTGTGGCAAATTCGGAGAGCTTCCGCCCGGTGGCGGCACGCCCGGCGTGGGCTCCGGCATCTCGGGCGAGGTGGTCTGGGCGCCCGACGAAGAGCTGAAGCGCCGCGGCTGGACCAACGTGCCGCAGCCCGCGGTAGAGACGGAAAAAGACGTAGCTTACGTGTTTCGGCTGTCCGACACGCCCGACGCTCAGTTCCGGTTGCCTTCGCCCAGTAGCGCCATCACACGCGATTCGGAGGGCGCGGTCGGCTACAAATTTTACCAGTCGACCTCACCCGGCAACTTCACGATGTACACGCTGGCGGGGCTGGAAGACGACAGCAAGACGCCCCGCACCTTCACTGCTTACGCGATGGGCATTCTCCGTGGGGTGGCCGTCAAGCCGGGCAAAACGTCCGACGACGTCTACATCCAAGTCGACGTGCCGCTCGATCACGCCCTCACGTTGACGCTCGATCCGCCGACGCCGGGGCCGCGCGGTCCCGATCGCATCCGCGCGTCGGTCTCCGTGCAGATCCAAGACCAAGGCTTTGCGCTGTTACCCGGCGGCAACTCCGAGCATTCTCTGCCGGGCGACAACAGCTTCTCGTTCGTCGGGGTGCCACCGCTGGTCGGCACCTTAGCCGGAACCAAGTACGTGCTGGGCGCGCGCGCCGTAACCGGCAGCGCCGAAAAGCCGCCGCTATCCGTGATCGGCACGTTTTCGGCCACCAGCACCAGCGAGCCGTTGGATCTGGGCGGTTTCGTCCCCCTGCCGGTGCTGACAGCGCCAGCCAAGAACACCAAGTGGGATCTCGGTTCGCTCAGCCTGAGCCAGACCAAAGGCGGGCAAAACGTCGATCTTACCGTGGTGCACGTCAACGCTGGCGACGGCCTATACACCTGGACGCTGGTCGCCCCCGGCCCGCAAAGCGAGCTGAAGCTACCCAACTTGGCCAAGCTGGCGCCGGACGCCGCGCTGCCCGCAGGGTCGATGAGCATCGAGACCACGCTGGCGCGCATCAATGACTTCAACTACGGCAGCTTGCGCTACCGGCAGTTGGCGGAGCGTGGGTGGAACGCCTACGCCACCGATACCTTCCTCACGCAGCACTGAGTTGTCCCAAGGTCGTTGGTCCCGCAAGATTACGCTCGCCGTCGGCGTCGCCGGCCTGCTGAGCGCTTGCAGCTACGATCGCACCGACCGTTGGCTGAAGGGCGCCGAGCCGCCGCCGCCCGAGTGCCAGCTCGAGCAGCAGCGCTGCTCCGGTTCGCGGCTGCAGCGTTGTGTGAGCGCCATCGGCGGTCCGGTGTTCGAGCTGGAGGACGACTGCGGGGCACGCGGCCAAGAATGCAATCCTGAGACGTTTACTTGCACGCCGTGCATTCCGGGCACCGGCAGCTGCGACGGGCTGGACGCCTACATTTGCGACGAAACCGGCACTGAGCGGGTGCTGCAAGGTACCTGCGACCCAGAAAAGCTCGAAGGCTGCCGCGCCGGCAAATGCCTGAACCTGTGCAACGAGGCGCGCCGCAACCGCAGCAACGTCGGATGCGAGTACTGGCCGGTCGATCTCGACAACGCGCGGGTCGACGACACGCTGAACGCGGCCGCTCAGCAGTTCGCGGTCGTGATCTCCAATCCCGAGCCGGACATCACGACCGAGGTGGTGATCGAGCAAGACGACGCCCTACCCGGCGAGCCCCCGCAGCTGGCGGAGGTCGCGCGCGCGCGGATTCCGCCCTTCAGCTTGCGCGTGTTCAAGCTCGGCCCGCGCGAGGTCGACGGCTCTGCCGACGGAACTTTCAACACCGGCACTCACACTGCCGTCACGCGCCACGCCTATCGCGTAAAATCGTCGTTCCCGGTCGTGGCGTACCAGTTCAACCCGCTCGAAAACGTCAACGTGTTCTCGAACGATGCTTCGCTGCTCAAACCGGTCGAGGCCTTGGATCCGGGCGGCAACGACCAAGCCTTGATGTACGTGGTGCTCGGTTGGCCGCAAACCATCGCCGCCACGAGCGACCCGGACACCAATTTCAGCAGCGATAACCCCACGAATTTACGAGCATTTCTTACTCTGGTCGGCACCCGAGACAACACCCACGTCACCGTCAAAACCGCGGCCGACATCGTGGGCGGTGGTCCGGTGCCACCCACCGAGGCCGGAGGCGAGCTCACGCTGACGCTCGACGCTTTCGACGTGGCCAACCTCGAGACCGGTGACTTCAACGAGGACTTCACCGGCAGCATCGTCTCCGCCGACGGCCCCGTCGTCGCCTTCAGCGGCAGTGAGGCCAGCGACGCTCCGTTTTACAGCACGCTCCGGGACCGCAGCTGCTGCGCCGATCATTTGGAAGAGCAGCTCGACCACGTGCGCACCGCCGGGCAGCACTTCGTCGCGACCGTCTCCCCCAATCGCGCTCGCGCGCTCAAGGCCGCCGGCGCCGACATCGGGGTCCAAGATCAAAACGAATATTTTCGGGTGATCGCCACGACCGAACGCGGCGCGCACATCACGACCAGCCTCGACGGCGAGCAGAAAACGCTCACCTTGAACGGTTTGGGCGACTTCGCCAACCTGACCAGCGCGCACCATTTCACCCTCGACAGTGACGCCCCGGTCGCGCTCTCGTCCGTCTCGCCCAGCCAAGAAGACGCGAACATTCCCAACGAGTTACCGGGCGGCGACCCTAGCTTGATCATCGTGCCGCCAACCGAGCAATTTCGCGACAATTACGTATTTCTCACCCCCGACAAGTACAACTTCGACTTCGTGCGCATCATCGCCACGCCGAGCACGGGCGTCGCGCTCGACGGGCAGTTGGTCTCCAGCTTGCCCACGTGCGAAGTAGAAGCCGCGGATGGCTTGAGCGACATGGCGCGCGGCGGCCCGCCGGCGTTGGTGGTCTACAGCTGTCAGCTCAGCTTCCCGAAGATCGACATGAGTAAGCCGCGCCCCGACAACCTGGCGCCAGGCCTGCAAAACGACGGCGTGCATCGCATCCTCGCCAACCAGCCGGTGGGCGTAGTCGTCGACGGCTTCGATTATTTCGTGAGCTACGGTTACGCGGCGGGCACGCAGTTGAGCTTCATCGTGCCGTTGTGAGCGGAGCGAGCACCGGCACCGGGCTGCCTGGACCGCTTTGGGTGGCGGCGCGTTCGCAGTCGGCGAGTGAGAGGTGGCGGGGGCCGAAGATGGTGCCGTCGGCGACGTCGGCGTCCATCAACGACCACGGCTGGTCGACGCCGAAATCGTCGGGATGGCCGGGCATGGCCATGAAGACGTGCCCCAGCTCGT
>JBEQSW010000023.1:0-4655 GCA_040348565.1 Myxococcales bacterium
GCGGCCGACCGCCGAAACGACCACGTCCTCGGCGGTCTTGAGGGGGCGTTTTTCGGCGGCAGCCGCGAAGAATTTCGGCAGCTCTTGCGCGGTCATCGACGTGCCATACAGCCGATTGACCGTATCCAGGTTGATCGGCATCGGCACCAACTGCCCGTCGACGCTGGCCAAAACCCGGTGCTCGTACGGGCGCCAATCGGTGAAGCGCGACAGTTAGCGGAAGATGTCCGCGCTGTTGGTGTGAAAACTGTGGGGCCCGTAGCGATGAACGAGGATGCCGTAGTCGTCGTAGTGGTCGTAGGCATTGCCGCCGATGTGCGAACGCTTTTCGACCAGTAACACCTTCTTGTCGAGCCCGGCCGCGAGTCGCTCTGCCATCACACTGCCGGCAAACCCCGCGCCCACGATCAAGTAGTCGAACATCAACCCACCTCACGCTCGTCGGCGTAGCCGGTTTCGGAGCTGATGCGGCCAAGCACCGCCCGATCCATCAGCGACTCCATGGCCGCCCAAGTGGCGTCCCAAGACGTCTTCGCCAAGAACGGATCCGCGCGGCGCAACAGCTTTTCGTTCGACTCGTTCATGGCCGCTTCGCAGGCGACGATGAAATCGCTCGGTGTGTCGGCAATGCGAGCCAGGCCCTGCACGGAGTACGGTCGCACCACGTCGCGGATGGAGGTCGAGACGACGGGCTTTCCGGCCGCCAAGTACTCGGGGGTCTTGGTCGGGCTGATGAAGCGGGTGGCCTCGTTCTTCGCAAACGGCATCAGGGCGACATCCCAACCGGCAACGTAGCTGGGCAGGACGGCGTAGGCTTTCGCTCCCAAGTAATGGATGTTCGGCAAGCGCGGCAGCTCCGCGGGGTCGACCTTCACCACGGGACCGAGCATGACCAGTTGCCAATCCGGGCGGCTGCGCGCGACGCTTTCGAGCAGCGCGAGATCCATTCGCTCGTCGATGACGCCGAAGAAGCCCAGCCGGGGAGTCGGGATACCGGCTTGGTCGGCCGGGGCGGCCGGCCCCTTTCGTGCCTGGCCAAAGTGCGCCGTGTCCACGCTGCTGGGGAACGGATGGATGTTGGGATGCAAATGTTTCTTGGCCTCGAACAAGGCGTGCCCACCGGTGAAGACGAGGTCGGCAATCTCCAACAGCTGACGTTCACGGACGAGCAGCTCGGCCGGCGCGCCCTTGAACGCAGAAAGCTCGTCCATGCAATCGTAGACGTGCGCCCGCAGCTTCAAGCTGGCGGCGATGGGCAACGCCATCGGCGTGTAAAACCAGGCGACCGGGTCGATGATCGACTGCTCTTCACACAGCTTTGCCAACAGCTCGCCCTGCCGTTGCTCGCGCTCGGCGTCGTCGAGCTCGGCCGGTAAATACGGCACCACGACGTGCACGTTCGTTGCGGGATCGAGCGTCATCTCCAGCCGCGGCGCGCCTGCGGCAGTCATGGGCTCTTCGACATAAAAGACCCGGCGCTTTTTCGCGCAGCGACTGAGTAAATGCTGGGGCCGTTGGAAGACGAAGTTCCAACGCAAATGAGAGAAGCAAATCAGGTCATAGTCGGCTCGTTGTTCGTTGGCAGGTTGGCTCATGGGATGGTCCGCAGAGCAGCGCCAGAGCAAGGCCCGTGCCGCCGCGCGAGCGCTCCGATCCGTCGCGACGTGAGCCGAGCTTGCGTGTCGGCGCGCCGGGCTTGCGACAAGTTTGTCGAAGTGAGGCGCGATGGACGAGACAGCTGCGCATGCGCATTCTTCGCCGCGCGACGCACGAAACGCCGTTCGACAAACGCATCACGCGGAGTATCTTCGACGGACCTTGCCGCGCCGTTATCAATCACGCATCGGGCTGCTGCAGTCGTCGCCGCCGTCCGCCGTATTGCCCGAGTCCGTCGAACAAGACGCCATGGGGTACCCACGCCCGCAGCTGCGTCGTGAAGACTGGCTCTCACTCAACGGGGTGTGGGACTTTCAAATCGATCCCGACGCCGAGCTGACGCGACCGAACGAGGTCACGTGGCCGCTGAAGATTCAGGTTCCGTTTGCTCCCGAGACGCGCCAGAGCGGCATCGGCGATACGGGCCTATTTCGCGCCTGTTGGTATCGGCGCACGTTCGCGGCCCCCGCGTTGGACGACGGGCAACGGCTGATCTTGCACTTCGGCGCGGTCGACTATCACGCCTCGGTATGGTTGAACGGCGTGCGCCTGGGCGTGCACGAAGGCGGCTACGCGCCCTTCTGGTTCGACGTGACAGATTTCTTGAACGACGTCTCCGAGCAGGAGCTGGTCGTGCGCGTCGAGGACGACCCGACGGACCTCGAGAAACCGCGCGGCAAGCAAGACTGGCAGTTGAACCCGCACTCCATCTGGTACCCGCGCACCACGGGCATTTGGCAGACAGTGTGGCTCGAGCGTGTGCCGGCCATGCGCCTGGCGCAGCTCACCTGGACGTCGAACGTGGAACGTTGGGAGATCGGCCTCGACGCGTCGATCGAGGCGCCGCTCAACAGCAAGCTGCGCTTGGGGGTCAAGCTCTGGGTGGAAGGCTTGGTGCTCGCCCACGACGAGTATCTGGTCGTTGCCGGTGAAGTGCACCGCCGCATCGCCCTGTCCGACCCCGGCATCGACGATTTTCGAAACGAGCTATTGTGGAGCCCGGCCACGCCCAGGTTGATCGAAGCGGAGCTGGAGCTAACGGACATGGCGGGCCGCCGCATCGATTGCGTGCGCAGCTACACTGCGCTGCGCACCATCTCCGTCCACCGCGATCGCCTGCTGGTCAACGGGCGGCCGTACGTGCTGCGCATGGTGTTGGACCAAGGCTACTGGCCCGAAAGTGGGCTCACCGCGCCGAGCGACGCGGCCATGAAGCGCGACGTGGAGTTGGCCAAGGCCATGGGCTTCAACGGAGTGCGCAAGCATCAAAAGATCGAGGCGCCGCGCTACCTGTATTGGGCCGATCGATTGGGCCTTTTGGTGTGGGAAGAGATGCCGAGCGCCTACCGGTTTTCGAAGCGTTCGGTGGAGCGGCTCACTCAGCAGTGGATGGAGATCCTGCGCCGCGACGTGAGCCACCCGTGCATCATGGCATGGGTGCCTTTCAACGAATCGTGGGGCGTGCCCAATCTGCCCGACAGCGCGCCCGAGCGAAACTACGTGCGGGCGCTGTACTACCTGACCAAAACCCATGACCCGTCGCGACCGGTGGTGGGCAACGATGGTTGGGAGAGCGTGGCGACCGACATCATCGGCATTCACGACTACGACGCCGACTACGAGCGCATGGCTCGCCGCTATTTCGCCCACGACGTGGTGCCCAAGCTGTTCAAGCGCGAGCGCCCGGCGGGCCGCGCGTTGTTGTTGGAAGGCCACTCCCGCCGCGAGCACCCCATCGTGCTGTCCGAATTCGGCGGCATCGCCCTCAGCTCGGAGCGAGACAGTTGGGGTTACACGCGCGCCGCCGACGTCGAAGCCTTCAAGGGCGCGCTCTTGCGGTTGCTGAAGACGGTACGTCGCCTCGAAGCGCTATCGGGGTTTTGCTACACGCAATTTACGGACACTTATCAAGAAGCCAATGGCCTGCTTTACGCCGACCGTACACCCAAGCTGCCGCTCGACGTCATTCACCGAGCGATCATGGGCGTCGACGAGCCTGCCCCCCCGCCGCCCATCGTGGTCGACGCGGGAGATGAAGAGAGTGAACGATGACCGAACCATCCCAAGCAAACACCCAACACGATTCGTCCCCCAACCCCGCCGAACAGGAGCTTCAATGGCAAGACGCGCACGCCCAGCGACAGCGCGCGGCCGAGTTGTTCCACGCCGACGACTCCGACTACTTGTCGGACGACGACCTGGACGAGTGAAGCGGGGGGGCGTTCCCGCATTGCTGCAGGCGGGCCCGTTGCCAAATGCCCCAGCAGCCACGGGTTGTCTCCCTCGAAACGTTAGACAGCCTTACCCTGCGGGGTAGCGTCAGCTGCGGCTATACATGGCTCAGGGGCGCGTATAACTTTCGGCCTGGATGCCCGGCTCGGTCCCCGCCCCTCCGCAGTCCAGCCGCTTCTTGCTGGCTGGCGCTTTGGCGCTGCTGGGCATTCTGGCCCTGGCAATCTCAGCCGCCACTTCCTACACGTCGGCGCTCCGTTGGATCGATCACGCCAACGAGGTGCAGCGCAACTTGGATGGGTGGGAGCTGACGGTAGCCGACGTGCAAAACGACGTCCGCGGTTACATTGCCACCAACCAGCAGATGTTCGTCGAGCGCCACGGGCCGACGCTCGATCACATGCACGCGAACACGGCCGCGCTCCAGCGACTGGTTGCCGACAACCCGATCCAAACGGCGAACGTGGCTGCCGCCGGCGGGAAGGCCACCGCGGTTTTGGCGCATTTGGAACGCCAAATGACCCGCGTGCGTGAGGGGCATCGAGACGAAGCGCTCGCCGTCCTGGAGCAGGGCGTCGGGGTGCGACTGATGGCTGAATTTCGTCGAGCTATCGCGCGCATCCGAGCCGAGGAACAGCGCCTGCTGGTCGAGCGTCGCAGTCGGGCCGCGTTCCGAGGCAAAGCGACGCTATTGAGCGGCACCGTGTTCGCGCCCGCGTCGCCCGGCCTGCTTTCCTTCGCTTGGTCGCGCCAGACCCGGCACGAGC
>JBEQSW010000067.1:0-21526 GCA_040348565.1 Myxococcales bacterium
CAGCGGCAGAAATCGCGCGTCGAAGTAATCCCCGCCGGGATGCCCAGCATTGCCATGGCGGTCCGTTGGCTAGCCGATCTCGGAGGATACTCCGGCAACTCCAATGCCGGTCCACCCGGGTCGATCACCATCGGTCGCGGCATGGCCAAACTCGCCACCGCGGTCGAAGTCCTCGAGGCAATCCAGGCTTCGAAGAAAATGCGATGAATGGTCAGCGTCCTCCCGTCCTCCCTGTGAAAAAATCTCGAGCCGTCCCAAGGGTGTGCAACAATTCGCTGTAGATGGCGCAGTTTGCAACGAACACGTCGCTGCCGCGGTACCTGAGGGTCGAGCAAGAGAAGATCGAGAAGATTGCCCGGGGCTACGGGCTGGATTTCTTCCCGATCGTGTTCGAGATGCTCAGCTACGACATGATGAACGAAATCGCCGCGTACGGCGGTTTCCCGAACCGCTACCCGCACTGGCGCTTCGGCATGGAGTACGAGCGGCTGAGCAAGAGCTACGAGTACGGCCTCTCGAAGATCTACGAGATGGTCATCAACTCCAACCCCTCGTACGCCTACCTGCTCGAGGGTAACAGCCTCACCGACCAGAAGCTGGTGATGTGCCACGTGATGGGGCACGTCGATTTCTTCAAGAACAACTTCGCCTTCCGCGCCACCGACCTGGACGCGGGCGAAACGGTCACGGATCCGATGCGGCGCAGCGGCGACCAGTACATGCCGAACCGCAAGTGGGTCGACAAAATGGCCAACCACGGCTCGGCCGTACGGCGCATCGTCGATCGCTACGGCGTACCCAAGGTCGAAGAGTTCATCGACACCTGCCTGTCGCTGGAAAACCTGATCGACCCGTGGTCCCGCTTCGTGGTGCGCCGGCGCGAATCACAGCCCGACGAAGACCCCGCGCAAATCGTCGTGCCGCGCATGCGCGCCAAAGACTACATGGAGGAGTTCATCAACCCCTCTGAATACATCGAAGAGCAGAAGAAGAAGCTCGAGGCCGAGCGCGACAAAGACCGCGGCCGTTTTCCGGCTCAGCGCGAGCAAGACGTGCTGGCTTTCTTGCTGGAAAACGCCCCGCTCGAGCGCTGGGAGCGCGCCATCCTCAGCATCATTCGCGACGAGGGCTACTACTTCGTCCCCCAGATGCAGACCAAAATCATGAACGAGGGCTGGGCCAGCTACTGGCACTCGCGCATGATGACGCAGGACGTGTGCGACTGGAGCGAGATCGTCGACTACGCCGAAAACAACGCCGGCGTGATGGCCACCAGCGGCGGGCGCTTGAACCCGTACAAGCTGGGCGTCGAGCTGTACCGCAGCGTCGAAGAGCGCTGGAACAAGGGTCAATTCGGCCGCGAGTGGGAAGAGTGCTCGGACTTGGACGTGAAGAAGAACTGGGATCTTCGGCTGGGCCTCGGGCGAGAAAAAGTGTTCGAGGTCCGCGCGCTCTACAACGACGTCACCTTCATCGACGAGTTTTTGACGCCCGAGTTCGCGATCGAGCACAAAATGTTCACCTTCAACTGGTCGAACCGCAACGATCGCTTCGAGATCGATACGCGCGAGTTCCGCGCCGTGAAGGAGAAGCTGCTCGCGCAGCTGACCAACTTCGGCAATCCGTTCATCTACGTCGAGGACGGCAACTACGAAAACCGCGGCGAGCTCTTGCTGACCCACGACCACCGCGGCGTCGATCTACGCGCCGACTACGCCAAAGAGACGTTGAATAGCCTGGTGCGGGTGTGGCGCCGCCCCGTTTGCATTGCCACGCAAACCGATGGCAAAAAAGTGCTCTTGCGCTACGACGGCAAAGACCACTCGTTGAAGCACGATGCTCCGTGACAGCGGTAGCTTCGGCGTGCTGCCGGCTTGGCTCACGCGCCAATCGCCCGAAGAGTGGATTCGGCAGGCGCTGGCCGAGCTGGCCCGCGCCGAAGCGCGCCTCGGCGCGCACGACCGCAGCGCGGCCGTGTTGGGTCTGCGGCGCGCCGCCGGCATGGCCTTGAACGGTGCGCTGTCGGTGCGCTGGCGAGCTTGGGGCCGAACCTATGTCGAGCACCTGCGCGCGATCGTCGACGACGAGGAAGCACCGGACGCGGTGCGCGCGGCAGCGCGGCTACTGAACGACGTGCAAATCGACCAGCAACCCAACGTCGTGCGCCTGACTCCACCCAGTGAGAGCGCGCGCTGGCTCGAAGCCGCCAAGACCGTGATGGCGCACGCCTACGCGATCGTGCACGGCAGCGTGGGGCGGGCGCGCTGATGCGACTCGCGCCGTGCGGAGCCGTGTTCGGCACGCTGTTGGCCACGCTGGCGTGCTCGCCGAGCGCGCCGCCGCAAGCCCCCGTCACCGCCGTAAGCCCCTCTCCCCTCAGTGCAGCCAGCGCTCCGCCCGCAGCGCCGGCCGTGCCCGCGGCGGCGCCCGCGCCTGCCGCTAGTGGTTCCGCGCTCGCGCCCGCGCCTGCCCCTGCCCCTGCCGCAGCCACAGAAGCCGCTCCGGCCGCCGCCGATGGGCCAGCTACCGGCGACGGTCTGGCGCGCGGCACGGGCGAGCCCGCCGACCAGGAGCTGGCTCTGGGCGACGCCGCCTACGAAGCCGAAAAATACAAAGAAGCGCGCACGCATTTTCGCAAAGCCGAAAAGCTGGCGCCCAAGGATCCGGCGCCCAAGGTAGGCCTGGTGTTGGTCAGCGTCGCCGAAGCCGACCTGCCGCTCGACTACGCCGCCGCCCCGCGAGATCCGCGCATCCCCGGGCTGCTGAAACAGCTCGACGCAGCGATCAAACTGGACCCGGGCTTCGGTCCCGCCCTGCTCGAGCGCGGGCACTTGCTCTTGATTCAAGGCAAGGCCGAGCTCGCCGCGAGCGATCTCGAGCGGGCCGCCCAGCTGTTGCCGCGCCATCCCGAAGCGCAATCGGCCGTGGGCGTGGCGTTGATGGCCGTCGGCAAAGTCAAAGAGTCGCTGCCGTACTTCGAGCACGCCGCCGCGCTGGAGCGCGACAACCCCGACCGGCTCGGCAACTTGGGCGCCGCTTACCTGATGCAGGGGCGCACGACCGACGCGGTGAAGGCTTTCGAGAAGGCCGCCCAGCTCGCCCCCAACAACGCCCGCTATCAGAGCGATCTGGGCACGGCCCACCTGGCGGAGAATCGACTCGATCGCGCCCTACCGGCCTTGGAGCGCGCGGTTGCGCTCGATCCGCAACGCGCCAGCTACCTGGCCAACCTGTCCTACGCCCTGCAGCTGGCAGCGAATCTCGACCGCGCCGTGACGACGGCAGAGCGAGCAACGCAGCTGGATCCAAAGCTGGGTAGCGCGTGGCTGAACCTAGGAACGGCTCGGGCCAAGCGCGGAGAGCTCGACTTGGCGGAGGCCGCGTTCAAGCGCGCCCAGGCGCTGGATCCCGAAGATCCGCGGGTAAAAGCCAACCTGGAAGAGCTCGGCGAGCTGCGACGAAAGAAATCTACCTCACCGTAAGCCAAGGCCGCGCTATCTTCTCCGGCGCATGCTTGGAACGCAGAAGGCGCTCGGGCGCCGCTGGTTGCTAACCGGTAGCACCTGGCTCGTGAGCTTGAGCAGCTGCAGCGGTGCCGCCTTCACGAGTAACGGCACGGACGGCGGAGCGAACGGCAACACCGGCGGTAGCGCAACCGCGGGTGCGCACGCCGGCGGCAGCTCGAACGGAGCGACGGGCGGTTCCGACAGCGCCGGCGATTCGAGCGCGGGCGCGCCTGACAAAGGCGGCAGCACCGGTACCGGCGGCACCCTGTCCGGTGCTTGTGAATGCAAGGCTGGCTATTACTGTCGTGACGGGTCGCTCGATTGTTTCGCTTGCGCCGAGCTCAATCGGTTGCATTTTGCGACTCCCGAAAGGCTGGCGACGGTTTCAGACAGCGGGCAAGCCGCGCATTTCCCGCGCGTGGGTGCGACTCCCAACAGCACCGATCTGTTGTATCGCCTCGAAGGCACGGGGCTGCGCTACACCGCCGACTCGTCGACCAGCCCCGGCGCCAACGTGAAAGGCACCGCCGCGACCGATAGCGGCCCCCTTTTGCTGACAGGGCAAGTGCCCAACGTCGGAGCGACGACGATGACGGGTTTCAATTTCCTATTCGACCGCACCGAGGAGGGCCGGCGCTCCATCTACGTTGGCCAATGGAACAACGGGCTCGTCAGCTCGACACCCGCGCCCGCTCCCTACAACGAGACCAAGAACGACTACAGCATCGCCGTCGCGCTCAAACCCACGGCCGACGGCATTCCGCGCGCGTTCTGGATGACCGATCGCGACCAACCCGACGCTATGGGAACCCCGCGGCTGGTCACGGCTCTGGCCGTGGCGGACGCGCCGCCGGTGCCGGTTGGGCTCGCGCTAGGGCAAAAGGACTGCGCCGCCAGCGACGCCGATTTGGCGCCGTGGGTGACCAGCGACGGCAAGACGCTGCTCGTGAGCCACACCCGCGTTGACGCCAACTGCAAGGGCACCAGCCAAGGCAAGGACATCTACACCGCACTCCTGCAATCGGACACGGGCGAGCCGACGGCGCCGGCTTTGCCGATGAACGACGTCAACGGCCCCACCAACGACGTCGAGCCCAGCTTCTCGGCTGATCTGTGCGACCTGTACTTTGCCTCCGACCGCGACGGTAAGTACGCGCTCTACCGCGCGCATCGCCGGTAGCTCGACCGTGCCAGCTATTCCGGACCGATGATGCTCGCGATCGGCACGAGCCAGGTGGTGGAGCCAAACGATTGGGTCTGCGGCACGCTGATGTAGCCCTCGGTCATCCCCTGACACTGCGCACCGAACGGGCCCAGGATGATCTGGTAGAGGGCGGATTCGCCGAGCGAGCCCGCGAACGAGTAGCCTCGTCCGCTCGTACCGGCCGGCAGTACCGCGCCCTCGCTGAGGTCGCAGATCTTGGTCGTCCGCTCTTTCTCGGCGAAGACGCTGACGCTCTTGAAGACGGCATAATACGGCACGCCCTGGCCGATGGTGCAGTTGCTCGTGAACGGCCAAGAGCCGTCGGCACTGGGCTTCACTTCGAACGAGTCCGGCCCCGTGTGGGTCAAGTACAGGAGCTCGGCACGGCCACCGAACGTGTCACTGAAGTCCGACAACAGAAACTCGTCGCCGGCGCGAGCCGTGAACATGGCTTCGCCGAAGGGGTCCACGATGGGGGTGTTATCCGTAAACGTTGCCGTGCAGAAGCCTGCCCATTGAGCGGTAGCGGTGCCGTTTCCGCTTCCAGCGCCCCCGCCGTCGTTGTCACTGCTGCCGCAACCCGCGAGCACCAGCACACCACTCATCAGCCAAAGCGCCCGCCACGGATGCCTCGATAGTCTCATGACTCCCTTGCCTCTCCGCGAGCGTAACACGAGAGCGGAAGCGTCGATGCGTGGGCCGGCGGCAGCGCGCGAAGGCGAGCGCGGGCCGAGTTGCCGGAGTTTTCGCGCGCTACTTCTGCCGCGTTGGCACCCACGCTGTAGTACGGCCGCCCACCTCCTCCCGGACGATGGCCTGGCCGGCGATTCGAGCCGAGCCGCGCGCCCCACCCCAGCGATGCTCGAACAGCCACGACTTCGGAAAGCGCTGGTGCTCGGCCTCGACCTTCACGGCGTGGGCGAGCACCGAGCGGATGGCTCGGCGCAGGGCTGCGACCTCAGCCGGCGTGAGCGAGTCCGCTCTGCGCTTGGGCGCAATCCGGGATTGATACAGGACTTCGTCGGCGATCCAATTGCCGATACCGGCCAGCGCGCTTTGGTCGAGCAACACTGCCTTGATCGGTATACGCCGCCGCCCGAACAAGGCGCCAAGGTCCGCGGCTGACGGCAGCTCGTCGAAGGCGTCTGGCCCCAAACGCTTCAAGCGCGGCTCGGTGGCGGGGGACGACCCCAGCCATACGCGGCCAAGTCGACGCGGATCGGTGTGCACGATGCCGCTGCCGTCGCGGACGTGGATCCCGAGCTTGAGGAAACGAGGACGACCTCTCTCGTCGTCGAACGGGGCGTCGCCGTGGCCGTGGAGGCGCGTGCCCTCCTTTCCGACCGCCCGAATCCAGCCGCTCATTCCCAAGTGACCGAACACGGTAGGGCCCGCGCCGTCGAGCGTGAGCCAAAAGAATTTGCCGTGCCGACCGACCTCTCGCACGGTTCGGCCGAGGAGTGCCTTCTCGATCGTTGCCGGCGCAAAACCGGAGAACACGATGGTGTCGCGAACTACCTCCACGCGCGTGATCCGCTTGCCCACCAAGGCACGCCGCATCACGCGACAAACCGTCTCGACTTCAGGCAGCTCCGGCATCGGCAGGCGTTAGAGCCGAGGACGCTGGTGCCGGATTGGGCTCGTGGTGCAGCTCATCTCGGCCCAGGCATCCCCTCGATCGACGGGCGCGTCAACGGCGGGCGACCGTCGACGTCGGAGACGTTGGTACTATACTGATTCGATGCCAAATCGCCTCAGGACGAGGGCTTTGCGAGCCAGCCTGACATGAAGCCGAAGGCGGGCCCGGCGAGCGCGTTGGACGACTTTTCGGCGCCGGTTCGGCACTGGTTTTCGCGCAGCTTTCAGGCCCCGACGCGGGCGCAAAGCCTGGGCTGGGCGCCAATTCGTGAAGGCAAGTCGACGTTGCTGTTGGCGCCCACCGGCTCTGGCAAAACGTTGGCTGCGTTTTTGTGTGCCTTGGATCGGTTGATGACCGAGCCCGCTTCTGACGGCGGGGTGAAGGTGCTGTACGTCTCGCCGCTGAAGGCGCTCGCCGTCGACATCGACCGCAACCTGCGCGCCCCCATCGCCGGCATTCGCGCCGCCGCCGCCGAACTGTCGGTACCGGTGCGGGAGCCCGACGTCGCCACCCGCTCCGGTGATACCGCGGTCAAAGAGCGCGCGCGGTTCCAACGCGCCGGGGCAGACCTGCTGATCACGACGCCCGAGTCGCTGTATCTACTGCTCACGTCCCAGGCCGGGCGGCATTTTGCCTCGTTGCAAACCGTCATCATCGACGAAATTCATGCGCTGTTGCCGACCAAACGCGGCGCGCACTTGTTCTTGTCGTTGGAGCGACTGGAAGCCATGCGGACGGCTCCCCAGCCCTTGCAGCGCATCGGCCTTTCGGCGACTCAGCGGCCGCTCGACGAAGCCGCTCGCTTGCTGGCCGGCAGCTCCATCATCCCCGGGAGTGATTCACTGCAGCAGCGCCCGGTCGAGATCGTCGACGCTCGCATGCCTCCGCGCCTTCACGTCGAGGTGCGGGCGGCCGCGCGCGCCACCGGCGCCACGCTCTCGGTGCCGGACGCCACCCCCAGCGCACCGGCCGCCGCCGCCTCGCCCAAGTCCAACTGGCCCGAGATCCACGCGCCGCTGCTGCAGCTGATTCAGGAGCATCGTTCGACGTTGGTCTTCGTCAACAGCCGGCGCCTGGCGGAGCGGCTCGCTCAGAGCTTGAACGAGCTCGCCGGCAGCGAGATCGCGCTCGCCCATCATGGCTCGTTGGCCAAAGATCAGCGCGCGTCCGTCGAAGATCAGCTCAAGCTCGGCAAGCTGCGCGCGTTGGTCGCTACGTCGTCGCTCGAGCTCGGCATCGACATGGGCGCCATCGACTTGGTCGTCCAGGTCGAGGCGCCACCCAGCGTCGCTTCGGGCTTGCAGCGGATTGGGCGCGCCGGGCACAGCGTGGGTGAAACCTCGCACGGCATCGTGTTTCCAAAGCACAAGGGTGAGCTGGCGGCGGCGGCGGTGGTCGCACGCGGCATGCACGAAGGGGCGGTGGAAGCCACGCGCTATCCGCGCAATCCGCTCGACGTGCTGGCCCAGCAGATCGTGGCCATGGTCGCCAACGAGTCGCTCGGTGCAGACGCCATTTTCGATCGCTGCCGCCAGGCGGCGCCGTTCGCCGAGCTGCCGCGTGCGTCGTTCGACGGCGTGCTCGAGCTATTGGCGGGCCGTTACCCTTCCGATGAATTCTCGGAGCTGCGCCCGCGCATCACCTGGGATCGGGTGGGAGGCGAAATCAGCGCGCGCGCCGGCGCCAAGCGCATCGCCATCGTGAGCGGCGGCACCATCCCCGACCACGGGCTGTACGGCGTCTTTCTTTCGAACAGCGAGAAGCCAGTGCGGGTGGGCGAGCTGGACGAGGAGATGGTGTACGAGTCCCGAGCCGGCGATGTCTTCCTGCTCGGCGCCAGCTCCTGGCACATCGACGACATCACCCACGACCGGGTGCTGGTCAGCCCTGCCCCCGGACAGCCCGGAAAAATGCCGTTTTGGCGCGGCGGCGGGCCTGGTCGCCCCGTCGAGCTCGGCCGCAAGATCGGCGTCTTGACGCGCGAGCTGATGAACGTGCCGCTGCTGCGCGCCACCGAAACTTTGAAGGAGTCGCACGGCTTCGACAGCGGCGCTTGCGAGACCTTGCTCGAATATTTCTACGAGCAACGCGCCGCGACCGCCGTGGTTCCGAACGATCGCGCGATCGTGGTCGAGCGCTTCAAGGACGAAGTGGGAGATTTTCGCGTCTGCATCTTGAGCCCGTTCGGACGGCGCGTGCACGCGCCCTGGGCGATGGCCCTGGCCGAAGGTTTTCGTAACCGCTCCGGGGCCGAGCTCGACGCGGTTTGGTCGGACGACGGCATCGTGCTCCGCCTGCCCGACACCGAGGAGCAGCTTTCGGCCGAAGAGTTTGCCCCCGACCCGGATACGGTGGAAGCGCTGGTCGTGCAAAGCTTGGCCAAAAGCTCGCTTTTTGCCGCACATTTTCGCGAAAACGCGGGCCGCGCGTTGCTTCTACCCAAGCGTGACCCGAAGCGCCGGACGCCGCTCTGGGCCCAACGCCGCCGCGCTTCGGATCTGCTGCGTGTAGCCAGCCAGTATCCGTCGTTCCCGATGATTTTGGAGACGTACCGCGAGTGCTTGCGCGACGTCTTCGATTTGCCGGCGTTGATCGAGCTCTTGTCGGCAATTCGCCGGCGTGAGATCGCGCTCGTGCCGGTCGACTCGCAGAGCCCGTCGCCGTTCGCCAGCACGCTCTTGTTCTCGTACGTCGGCAACTTCATCTACGACGGCGATGCACCGTTGGCCGAGCGGCGCGCCCAAGCGCTGATCTTGGACCAAGCCGAGCTGCGCGGGCTGATGGGTGAAGCCGAGCTGCGCGAGCTGTTCGACGCCGAGACCATCGCCAGCGTCGAGCGAGATCTGCTTCGGCTGCGCGAGCCGAGCTTGCGCCACGCCGACGACGTGCACGATTTGTTGCTTTTATTGGGCGATTTGACGCTCGAAGACCTGCAAGCGCGGGCGCACGAGCCCGAGGCCATGCCCGCTATTTTGGACCAACTGCAGTCGGCCCGGCGTGTCGCGCGTGCGCAAATTGCCGGAGAGCCTCGCTATTTCGCGGCCGAAGACGCCGGCAAGCTGCGCGACGCGCTGGGGGTGATGCCGCCGCCCGGCTTGCCCAGCACCTTCTTGGCACCGACGACCGACGCGCTGCGCGAGCTGGTGTCTCGTTATGCCCGCACCCACGCCCCGTTCACCAGCGAAGCGCCCGCGCGCCGCTACGGCCTCGGCCGCGGCGTGGTCGAGTCGGCCTTGCTCCAGCTGGAAGAAGTTGGCCGCGTGGTGCGCGGGGAATTTTTGCCGGGCGGCCACGAACGCGAGTGGTGCGAGAAGAACGTGCTCAGGATGATCAAGCAGCGCAGCTTGGCCAAGCTGCGCCACGCGATCGAGCCCGCGCCGCCCGAAGCCTTTGCGCGCCTGGCCCTGGCTTGGCAGGGCGCCCAGGAACCGTCGCGTTCGCCGGATGCGCTCGAGCGCGCGCTCGACCAACTGCAGGGCACCCCCATCGCGGCTTCGGTGCTGGTGGAAGAAGTGCTACCGGCGCGGGTTCGCGGCTTTTCTGCCTCCGATTTGGACGGCCTATTGGCAAGCGGAGAGCTGGTGTGGGTCGGGGTCGAGCCGCACGGCTCGAGCGACGGCAAAGTCGCGCTCTATCGCAGCGACAAGCTCGGACTACTCGCGCCTCCCCCGATTCCGGCGCCCGGCGAAGCCCAAGCCAAGCTGCGCGCCGAGCTGCAGCAGGGCGGCGCGCTGTTCTTCTCCGACCTGGCGCGGCGGCTGGGAGGGTTTCCGCGCGATCTGTTGAGCGCGCTCTGGGACTTGGTTTGGGCAGGCGAAGTCACCAACGACACGCTCGCACCCTTGCGTTCGCTGCAAGCACACGCCAAACCTGCGCGGGGCCGCCCCGATCCGCGCGCCCGCCGCGCGGTCATGCCAGGCAGCGAAGGTCGCTGGTCTTTGGTGCGGCGCGATGCCGTGCACAGCGTCGCGGAGCAGCGTACGGCGCGCGCCCGTCTGTTGCTCGACCGACACGGCATCGTGAGCCGCGAGATCGTGAACGCCGACGGGCTTGGCAGCTTTGCCGAGCTGTACCCGGTGCTAAAAGCGATGGAGGACGCGGGCAAGGTGCGACGTGGCTATTTCATCGCCGGGCTGGGCGGCGCGCAGTTCGCGCTGCCGGGCGCGGACGAGCGCCTGCGGCTAAAACCCGCAGAAAGCCCGGCGGTCGTGCTCGCTGCTACCGATCCCGCCAATCCCTACGGGGCGGCCTTGCCCTGGCCCCCGGGGGAGCTGCGCCTGCAACGGACACCGGGCGCCTTGGTCGTCCTGCACGAAGGCCGGCTGATCGCCTACCTGAGCAAGAGCGATCGTTCGCTGTCCCTGTTTCTGAACGAGCAGGAGCCGGCTCGCTCACATCAATTGTCGGCACTGCTGGCCGCGCTCAAGACGCTGGTCGGCCCCGGTCGGCGTCGCGTGCTGTTGATCCAGGCAATCGATCGCGTTGAGGCGGCGCGCTCACCCCACGCCGCCGCGTTTCTGGCGGCTGGTTTCAACGGCGGTGCGTCGGGTCTGAGCTTGCGTCGCGGGGCGCTGCCGGTCGACGACGTGGACGTCCTGGAGGACGCCTGAGGGCGCACGATGCCCGAGGGTGACACTTTACTCATCGCGGCCAAGAAGCTGGACGCGATTCTGACCGGGCGCACCATCACCCGATTTGCGTCTCCGCTGCCCGAGCTCAAAGAACAGGGCGTCGAAGGCCAGCGCGTCACGGCGGTGCGAGCGCACGGCAAGCACGTGATCATCGAGCTGGGCGACGGGCGCGCCTTGCTCAGCTTTCTGCGCATGCAGGGCAAATGGAGCGCTTTCGAGAAATCCAACCTTCGACCCGGCTTGGTGCGGAAGACGGCGCGTGAGCCGACCTGGGACGACGAAGAGACGACGCTGATCATCGAAACCGAAAGCACCGTCGCCATCCTGACGCGCGCGGCGTTGGCACAACTCGCCCCGCTGGCCAAAATCGAAGCACGGCTTTCGGGGCTGGGCCCCGACTTGCTGGCTCCCGACTACGACCAAGCCGAGGTGCTGTTGCGGCTGCACGATAATCCCGAGCTGACCATCGCCGAAGCGCTGCTGCGCCAGTCCATCGTGGCGGGCATCGGCAACGTCTACAAGTCGGAGGTGCTGTTCCTCGAGAAGGTATCGCCCTTTGCCAGCGTCGGGTCGCTGGACGACGCAACGCTCGGGCGCGTGCTCACGCGGGCGCGGCAGCTGATGCGCCGCAATCTAGCCCCGGGTGCGCGGCGCACCACCTTCGGCACCTTCGCTGGCTCGAACTATTTCGTGTACGAGCGCAGCGGTCAGCATTGCTTGAAGTGCGACACGAAGATCCGCATGCTCCGTCAAGGCACGCTGCAGCGCTCCACCTACTTCTGTCCCGAATGCCAGGGTGTTAGCGCCTGAAACGCGCCGACGCTCACGGCTAGGGCGCGCCGAGACCTGGGGAGAAAGTGAAATTGTGCGAGGCGAAAGTAGCGGAATGCTGTCGTCCGCGCGCCGCGCCCGCCCGAACCGCTGGTAGCTTCGGCGGATGAGGATGACTGACCCATACCGTTGCTTGCTGCCAGCGTTGCTCGCCGTCAGCGCGGTCGGCATTTCGGCATGTCGGCTGCGTCACGACGCCCACAACGCGCCGGGCAAGTACCAAGCGGGCGTCGACAGCTCGTGCAACGGCAGCTACGCCATCGCCGACGGCCCCTACCGCTACGAGAACAATCAGTGGGGTAGCGGCAAGGCTCAGGGCCCCTTCGAGCAGTGCCTGCTCAAGCGCACCGTCGACGGCAAGCAGCAGCGCGGTTGGACCTGGAACTTCCCCGGCACCGACTCTTCGGTGTTCTCTTACCCCGAGGTCGTTTTCGGCTGGAAGCCGTGGACGGGCGGCAAGACCACCGACCCTCACCTGCCGACGCGAGTCGGGGACTACAAGAAGCTGACGCTGGTTTACGACGTCGAGAGTCAAATCACGGGCAGCTACAACTTGGCGCCCGAAGTCTGGATCGTGAACCGCAACGTGCAGAGCGGGCCAGCCTCACCGAGCTCCATTACCGCCGAAATCATGTTCTGGATGGACTGCGGCGGCGTCGCTCAGCCGGGCGGCTCGATGGTGGCGCAGACCACCGTGAGCGGCGAGCCGTACGAGCTGTGGCAGCAGGACGGCGCCGCTGGCGACGCCTCCACTGGCGCCCGCTGGCGGCTGATCTCCTTCAAGCGTCCGACCCCGCTACTGAAAGGTGCCATCGACATTCCCGCGTTCATGCGCGTCCTCGTCGAAAAAGGTTTGGTCGATCCGCGCCATTACATCGCCAGCGTCGAGTTCGGCAACGAAGTCAGCGGCGGCAGCGGCACCACCTGGGTCAAGCACCTCGAAGTGCAAACCGAATGAGGGCGCGCTACTCGCCGCCCATCATCGTGACGTAGCGATCGATGACTTCGTGAGCGTCGGCGGGCAGCGACGAAAACTGAAGGCCGACGGCGCCGCGCACGCCCGCCGCCTTGACCCAACGCGCCGTCGCTCCGATTTCGATCACCTGACCGGTCATGGGCAGCGCAAAGCGCACCTCGACCAGCTCGGCCTGTTCGAAGGCCTGCGGGGCCAACACCAGCAGGCCACCGACGGAGACGTCTTCGCTCCGTCCTTCGAGCACGGTTTTTCCGTGGGAAATTCGCACCGGCGTGACGTAGGGCGCGCGTGGAAACCGGCGGCGCGTGGGCGGCAACGGCGGAGGAACGGGGACCGGACGCGCGGCTCCCGGCAACGAGGCTCGCCCGGCGGGGTCGGCGGCCGCAGCCGTAGCCAGCGGTCGTGGCGGTACCGGCGGTGGCCCCTGGCGGATGCCCAGGAGCGAGCCAGGCGTCAGGGCCGGCGCCGCTTTGCGCAGCGCCTGAGCCAGCGTCTGGGCATCGGGGAAGCGAGCGTCGGGCTCACGCGACAGCGCGCGCTCGATCACCGCTGCAAATTCGGGGGTGAGCTCGGGCACTTTTTGGCGCAGCGGCGGTACCGGCTGGGTGGCGGCCTTGAGCAACACCTCGCCAAAGCTCCCCTCGAACGGCACCACGCCCGCCAAGCACTCGTACAGCGTCACTCCGACCGCATACAGATCGGTGCGGCCGTCGATCTCCCCGGCGAGCAGCTGCTCGGGCGCCATGTACTCGGGCGTACCGAGCAAGGCTCCGTCCTGGGTGAGCTTGTTCTTCTCGCTGGGCACGCGCGCCACGCCGAAATCGAACACCTTGACGACCTCGCGCCCCTGCTCGTCACGGGCCACGAACACGTTGCTCGGCTTGATGTCGCGATGAATGATGCCGCGGGCGTGCGCGGCCGCCAGCGCGTCGCACACCGCCGCCCCGACCCACGCCACCTCGGCGGCGCCGATGCGGCGACGCACCGCCAAAATGCCTTCCAGGCTTCGGCCTTCCAGCAACTCGAGCACCAAATACGGCGTGCCGTCGTCGGTCTCGCCGGCGTCGAGCGCCGCCACGACGCCCGGGTGACGTGCCGCGCTCAAGGCCAAAGCCTCCCGCAACAGCCGCGCGCGCGGCTCGGCCGCGGAGCGCTGCTCCGGCAGCAGCAACTTCAGCGCCACCGAGCGCTTGGTGTAGACGTGCTCGGCCTCGAACACCGCCCCCGCGCCGCCCCTGGCGATCTCGCGCTTCAGCAGGTAGCGGCGATCAACGGTCGTGCCGATGTCGAGAGACACGCTGCCAATGTACCTTACTTGGCCGCGAGCCTACTGCCCTACCTTGACGAGCAACGGCTCCGGCGGCGGCAAGGCCGGAAAATCCCCGGTCCGAATGCGCACCAACGCCTCACGGCGGCTTTCGAGCCGCCCCGTGAAGGCCGCAAGGCCGAACTCGGCTCCGTCGCGCTCGGCGTCGAGGCGCGCGCTCACCAAGTACAGCCCGGGCCTACCGAACGTGTACTTCGGGCAAAGCTCGGTCAACAGGCTGGTGGCGGACACGCTCTGCCCGGCCCCGATCGTGGAATACGCCTGGCGATCGGGCGCGCGATCGTCGGGCTGCGGATCGCACTCGTGGATGCCGTCGGGTCCGTGCACGGTGAAGCTCACGAGCTCGCGCCGGAAATACAACAGCGACTTTCGCTTGGCCTTCACCTCCACGACGGCGGTGGTCGTCAGCTCGTTGACGGAATCGGAGCCGCGCACGAGCCGCAGCTGCAACGGCAGGGTCGGATCTTCCTCGGCTTCGCCCGCTAAGAGGTCGGGCGTCAACGTGAGCGGGCTCGCCTCCAGCTGCTTCACGCGCGGATCGTGCTCGGGGTCGGGCTTGACCGCGGCCGGCGCGCTCGTAGCAGGCTCGGCGATGAACGGGGCGCTCTGCAGCGCCGGCACCTCGGTGCGCTTGCCCTGACGCCACACCACTCGCGCCGGCTTGGGTGCGAAGCCCAGCTTTACCGTCGCGCGCTGACCGGTGGCCAGCAGTGAGTCACCGTTGCTCGAGATGCAGTACAGGCGCGGATCGAAGGTCTGCAGCAAGCCTTCACCGGGCTGCAGAACGCGGGTCGGCTCGTCCATCGCCGTGCCCCCAAAGCCGTCCGGTAGCTTGCACACGAGCGGCGCCGGCTTCTTCTGCCATTTGGCGCGCGGCTTCTTCGGATCCTCGACGCCTTCCAAAGACAGGGTGAGCCGCCGCAGGTCGAACAGCACGCTGGCGGGCTCGGTCCCGCGATTGACGACCGCCACCAGCCACAGCTCACCCGAAGGGCGCGGCGTGACCTCGAGCCGTAAATGCAGTGGATTGTCGACGCTGGGCGCCTCACCCGTCTTCTCGACCAGCGCCTTGACCAGCGCTGGATCGGGGGGCGGCGGCGGCTCCGGCTCGTCGCTGGTGGGGGCGGCAGGTGCCGTTGCGGGCTTCGTGGTAGCCGACGTGGCGGTGCTGGCAACCGGAGCGGGCGCCGACGCCGACGCCTCGGCCGGGGGCTCGCCGACGCTCGAGCCAATGGTCGTTTGACGGCCCGAGCAGCCCGAGAGCGCAACGACCAGGCCGAGCCCGATGAGAGTGCCAACGCGCATGCATCGCCGGTACCATGGCCCGGATGCGCGGCCTATACCCGATTGTCGACCTCGACACGCTGGCAAGACGGAACCTGTCGCCCTTGCTGGTGGCAGAGGCGGTCCTGACCGCGCGGCCGCCAATCTTGCAGCTGCGGGCCAAACAACAAACGCCGCGCGCGGTGCTGGAGCTGCTCACGCAGATGCAGCCGCTGTGCGCGCGGGCGGGCACGCTGTTGTTCGCCAATGACCGGCCCGATTTGGCTCTGCTTGCCGGCGTCGCGGGGGTGCACGTAGGACAAGACGATCTGCCGCTGGCAGCCGTGCGGCGCCTGCCGGGGCAGCTGCGTGTCGGCGTCTCGACGCACGATCACGCGCAACTGGCGGCGGCGCTGGCCGAGCGCCCCGACTACGTCGCTTTTGGTCCCATTTTTCCGACCCAATCGAAGGCCAAGGCCGACGCCGAGCTCGGGCTAGAAGCGCTGCGCCACGCCGCCGCTCTCGCCCAAGCCGTCGCGATTCCGCTGGTGGCCATCGGCGGCCTCACGCTCCAGCACGCCCCTGCGCTTGCCGCCCTCGGCGTGGTGCCGGCCGTGATTTCGGACCTGCTCGCCGATGGTGACGACGCCGACGCCATCGCGGCCCGCGCCAGCGCTTGGCAGGCCCAGCTCGGCGCGTCGTGAACGCCGACGCTCAAACGCGACGCAGCTTGGCCACCATCGCCTCGAACGCCAGCTGCGGTCCGACGTTGCGCTCCAGATCGGCGAGCGCGCCGCGCACCAGCTGATAGCGACGCGCGAGCCGGCGGGCTTCGTCCGGGGCGGCCGCCACCACCTCGCGCGCGCGCAGCGAGAGCACCTGCGCCACGTGCTCCAGCAGGCCCGACAGCTCTGCGCGCTCGAGCTTCTGCTTTTCCGCAAACTGCAACGCGCCGGCTAGATCCGGGGCGTCGAGGCCGGCGAGCAGTTGGCTCGAGAACGCCTCCTTTTCCGCCAGCGCCTCGGCGTCGGCCACCGCCAGCGCTTGTTCCATGCTGCCTTGGGCCAACGGTGCCAGCTTCGGGTCGAGCCCGCGCGCCGCTAGCAGCTGGGCCACCACCGGCTCGGGCAAGGGGCCAAACCGCACCGGGAGCGTGCGCGAGCGAATGGTGTCTAGCAAGCGGCTGGGGCGGCTGGTGAGCAGCAAGAAGAAGGTGCGACCCGGCGGCTCCTCGAGCGTCTTCAACAGCGCGTTGGCGGCCGAAACCGTAAGCTCGTCCGCACCGCGAACGATGCAAACCACGGCGCGCCCTTCGTGCGGCGGAAAGCCGACGCGGGACAGCACGATGCGCCGAATCTGCTCGATGCTGATGCCGCTCGTTTCGTTCGCCTGCAGCACGCCGCGATAGAGGCCTCGCTCCACGATCAACAAATCGGAGTGGGCCGGCAGGTGCGGCTCTTCTTCACCGAAGGTGGAGGCGCGCTTGCAAGCGACGCAAGTTTCGCAGGCGAGCGGCGTCGGCTGCTCGCACAAAAGCGCGCGCGCCAGGGCGAAGGCGGCCAGGCCCTTGCCGACGCCGGGGGGGCCTTCGAAACGGTAGGCGTGGTGCACCTTGCCCGCTCGAAGCGCCTGTACCAGCGTCTGAATCGCTGGCTCTTGGCCTAAAACGGCATCGAACGACATGGTTTTCGCGTGACTCTCGACGGGGCGCCGAGCATGCCAGAGCCGACGGGGCCGTGGTAGCTTTCCGGCCGGCTTTCTCGCCGCGCTTTCGCGGCCTTCTGCCCCTCGCCTCTCCTTCCTCTCATGTCCGCTTTCTCGATCGCCGCGCTTTCTCGCCCCGAGCTCGCCGAGCTCTCCGCTTACCTGCCCGACCTCGCGAGCTACCGGGTGCGGCTCGACGCCAACGAGGCGCCGCCCATCATGAGCGCGGCGGCCAAGAGCCGCATCGCGCAGGCGCTCGGCGAAGGGGCGTGGGAGCGCTACCCGGATCCGTCGCTCAAAAAGCTGCGCGAAGCCATCGCCCAAAGCCTGGGCGTCACGCCGGCCGAGGTGTTGCCCGGTGTCGGCAGCGACGAGGTCATCAGCTTGTTGCTCACCGCGTTCGTGCGCCCGCTGCCGCCAGCCGACGTGGCCACGGTGTTGACCACCACGCCGTCGTTCGTCATGTACCGGCTGAGCGCGCGCTGTCGCGGCCTGCGCGTGTTGGAAGTGCCGCTCGACGCCAATTGGGATCTGCCTTTGGATGCGCTGAAGAGCGCCTTCAAGCTGGCGGCGCCCAGCATCGTCTTCATCGCCAGCCCCAACAACCCTACCGGCAACCTGATGTCACCGGACCGCTTGGCCGAGCTGATCGCGCTCGCGCCCCAGGCGTTGTTCGTGATCGACGAAGCGTACATCGCCTACTCGGACCGCGACCAACTGGACCTGTATCGTCGATTCGAGAACGTGGCCATGCTGCGTACGCTGTCGAAGGTTGGCTTTGCGGCGTTTCGGCTCGGCTTCTTGATTGGCCGCCCCGAGGTCGTGGCCGAGCTGGACAAGGTGCGGCTGCCGTACAACGTACCGACGCCGACCCAGCTGGTAGCCGAGCTCGCCTTCACCGAGCTCGCACCCGAAGTTCAGCGCATTGCGCGTGAGGTGGTGGCCGAGCGCGCTCGGGTGGCGGAGCGGCTTTCGGCGTTGCCGGGCGTCAGCGTGACGCCCAGCCAAGCCAATTTCCTGTGGTTGCGCACCGACAAGCCCGCGGGCGAGCTGTATGAAGCGCTGAAGCAGCGCAGCATCTTGGTGCGTAGCTTTCACGCTCGCGGCGGGCGCCTCGCCCATCAGCTGCGGGTGACCATCGGCACGCCCGACGAGAACGACGCGCTGTGCCAAGCGCTAACAGAGCTCACTTGAGATCGGTCTTGGCACGCATGGGTCGCGCGGCGGCGGCGCTCGGGCTCGTCGGGATGTTGGGTTGCAGCGCCCTCCAGCCGACGGTAGCCCGCCGCGTGAA
This sequence comes from Myxococcales bacterium, assembly GCA_040348565.1. Classification (GTDB taxonomy): domain Bacteria; phylum Myxococcota_A; class Polyangia; order Polyangiales; family Polyangiaceae; genus PMG-095. The sequence goes on from JBEQSW010000067.1 coordinate 18,376, forward strand.
CGGCGTGACCAGTGAAGGGCGCTTCATCGAGCCCGACGCCTACGCCCTGTACGCCGTGGCCAGCCTGCGTGAAGCGAGCGGCCAGTGGCGCGAGGCGCTCCAGCTGTACGAAAACGCGCTGGACATCGACGGGCGCGGCCCGGAGCTGCGCACGCGCATCGGCGCCGTGGCCTGCAAGCTGCACCAAGACAAGCAGGCCGATCGCGCGTTCGCGGCGGCCGCACGCGCTGCCGCCGACTACGGTCCGCTCTGGTTCGAGCTGGCTCGCTGCCGCCAAGCGCGCGGCGACCTGGCCGGCGCCTTGCGGGCGGCGCTGGAAGCCGTTCGGCTCGACCCCGAGCGCTACGAAACCAGCCTTTTAGCCGCGGATTTGGCGGAGCTCCGGGGCAGTCGCACCCTGGCGTGGCAACTGCGCGATGGGCTCGCCACCCACGCCTCCGACGCCCCCGCCGTGCAGCGCAGCCTGTTGGCCGCGGCCGAGCACAATCACGACCGCGCGCGCGCGGCGCGAGCTCGAGCCGCGCTCAGCGCGCTGAACGCCCGCGGCGGCGGCAACGCCTCTGCCCACGGCGCCCGCCGCGCCATCGCCGCGCTCGAGCGTGGCGACATTACCCTCGCCAAGCGTGAGGCCGAGATCCTACTCGGCGCCGATCCGTCCAACGGGGACGCGCTCTTGATCGCGCTGTGCGTCGCCGATCTCGAACAAGATCACGCCGCCTTCGACGCGCTACTGGCGCGCGCGCCCGAATCGGGCTCGCCGGTCAGCCCCGAGCTGCGCGGCGCGCTTTCGGCGCTGCTCGGGCGCCGTGTGTCCGCCGAGGCCGCAGTGCTGGTTCGTTCACAACCTTGAGAACGCGAGCCTTGCCCGGCAGATGCTGGGCAATTGCCCGACGGCGTCGGTCAGCGCTTGGGCGCCGCGGGAGGCGCAGAGGCGGCGGCGGCGGCCGCAGAAGCGGCGACCGCAGCGTAGCTCTTGGCGTTGAACGGTAGCTCGAGCGGAACTTCCAGCGCCTCTCCGGCCTTGATCTCGATGTCTTTTTCGACGACGGCGTTGGTGCTGGGCAAAAGCGCGCTGATGCGCGCCTTTCCAACCGGAATGCCTTTGATTTCGTAGCGACCGTCGAGGCTCGTCACGTCGTGGGTGGCGTATTTCAGCACGAACACGTCGGCCAACATGAACACCTTGATGTCGTCGGTCAGCACGTAGTGCCCAGGCTCGGGCGGGAACAGCGTGGACGGCGCGCCGCCAGGAAGCGCCAACAACTGCGCCGGCATGTGGCTGCCGAGCAGGTTGGGCACGTAGCCCTCGCGATCCTTGCTCACCACGTCGACGGTCTGCCCGAAGGTGAGCGCAATCGTGCGGGTGCTGAACGCGCAGCCGCGGGCGCTGACGGTTTGCTTCGGCTCCGTGGCGGGCACGTAGCCGGAATAGCCGGTTACCGCCACCAGCACGTCGGCCAGGCTGCGCAGCATGCCCTCTCGGAACACGTGCCCGTAGACGTCGCGCGCGTCGGGACAGTTGCCCCTGATTTGAGCAAGGTGCGCGGTGGCGACGGGAGCCGCGTCGCCCGTCGCCGTCACTACGCCGCGTACGCTGCCGGTTGGCCCGGCGTAAGCAGGCTCATTCTCGGGGTTGACGGTCCGGCTCACCAGCTCTGGAGGAACCGGTAACCCGGAAGCCACTGGCGCTGCCGGCTTGAACACGCTGGGCGGTGGCGCCGGCTTCGCGGAAGCGGCCGCGCCAGCGCTCGGCGGTTCTGCCTTCTTCTGGCAAGCCACGAGGCCAAACAGGGCGAAACCCAGCAGGCTCGCCCGGGCTAGCGGCTTTCGAGAACCCATGTTGCCTTGGGGTTTAACGCAGGCCGGCGGCGCGCGCCATCGTGAGCAAGGTGTCCGGGAACAGACCGATGACGATCACGAACGCGGCCGCAATCACCAGCGCGGAGGCCACCATGCCCGACTTCATGGGCGTGGCAATCGGCGCGCCCGGCTCCGGCTCGCGCATGTACATGAACACCAAGACGCGCAGGTAGTAGTACGCGCCCAAAATGCTGTTCAAAAGACCGATGACGGTGACCTTGTACAGCTCCGAGTCGATGGCGGCCTGGAACACGTAGAACTTCCCAAAGAAGCCCGCCGTGGGCGGTACGCCCGCCAGCGACAACAAGAAGAACGAGAACGCCAGCGCCGCAGCCGGGTGGCGGCGGCCGACGCCGGCCAGGTCTTCGTACGACACCGCTTCGGCGCCCTGGCGGCCGCACAGGATGAGCGCGCCGAAGGCGCCCGCCGTCGAGACGGTGTAGCTCAGCATGTAAAAGAGCACGCTGGCGACGCCCGTCTCCGAGCGCATGGCCGCGACCACGCCGACCAGCGCGTAGCCGGCGTGCGCGATCGACGAGTAGGCCAACATGCGCTTCACCGAGTCTTGCCGACCGGCGATAACGTTGGCGGCCGTCATGGTGACGATGGCCATCAGGGCCAACACCGGCGGCCAGCCGGCGCCCCAGCTCATCAAGCGCGAGTCGCCGAAAGCAACCACGAGCACCCGCAGCAACACCGCGAAAGCCGCGCTCTTCACCGCCACGGCCATGAAGGTGGTGGCGGGCGTCGGCGCGCCCTCGTAGGCGTCCGGCGTCCACATGTGGAACGGCACCGCGCTGACCTTGAAGGCCAAGCCGGCGATGCTCAGCGCCAGCGCCACGAGCACCAGCGTGGGGCTCACCGTGCTGCCCGCTTGACCGATGGTGCCAACGGCCTCGCCGATGCCCTTCAGATCGGTGTGACCGGTGGCGCCGTACAGCAGCGCGCCGCCGAACAGCATCAGGGCCGCGGCAAAGCTGCCGAGCAAGAAGTACTTGAGCGCCGCTTCCGCCGCGCGCGCGCTGGTGCGTCGCAGGCCTATCAAGCAGTACACGCCGAGCGACATGGTCTCGAGCGCGATGAACAAGCTGAGCAGGTCACCCGCGGCCGCCAGCGCCATGGCGCCGACGGTCGAGAACATCACCAGCGGGAAAAACTCGCCGCGCTCCAGCTTGTGCTCCGGCAGGTAGCCACCCGCCAGCAAGCAGGCCAGGCCGCCGCCCAAACACAGCACGAACGCGAAGAACAGCGTGAAGCGGTCGACCAGCAGGTACGGCATCAACACGTCGAG
>JBEQSW010000074.1:0-8708 GCA_040348565.1 Myxococcales bacterium
TCAGGGCGTCCGTGAGGAAACCGGACAGACTCAACCCCAGGCGATCTGCCAGGCGTTTGGCTTGGCTGAGCTCGGTCTTGCCGATCGTGACGCTGATCTTCTCGGTCGCGCTCATGCCGCGAAATTTAGCATGGGTAGGATAACAATCCTACCGGGCGCCGCGGTCGCGCGGGTCGACCGATTTGGCCTTCTGCGCCGCGGGATCCATCTTCGCCGCGGGCGCTTGCCGCCAGCTCCCAAAAATCCAGTCGCCACGGGGTGACGGACCCAATGGCGCGCTCTCGCTGCTTGCCGACACTAGCGGCGGGCTCGTGCCGGCCTTTGTCGGGTGGTTTTCGCATCGCCGTGTAGAGACGCGCGCATTTTTGCGATGGCCGCCCCTTTACCAGTAGGCAGTCCTGGTTTTTCGCGAGGTCACCTGTGAAACGTAAGAGTCGCTTTTCTTCGAGTACCTTGAGCTTGCGCTCGACGCTGTGGGCTGGCGCCGCCGTCTCCTGCTTGGCTGGAGCGGGCCTGATCTCGGGTTGTAGCGAGGCGGACCCTCACGACGCCGGCGGAGCAGGTACGGCGGGGCAAGCTACGGGTGGCGGTGCTGGCACAGCGACGGGCGGAGCCGCGGCCGTAGCCGGCAGCGCGCCCGGCTCCGCAGGGCTTGGCGGAGCGGTGGGGGCCGGCGGCGCGACGGTGAGCGACGCAGGCAAGGCGGGCGCGAATACGAGCGGGGGAGGCGGTGGCGCGTCGGGGGGAAGCGCCAACGGTGGCGCGCCGAATCAAGGAGGCGGCGGTAGCGGTGGCGCGAGCGGTAGCGGTGGCGCGGGCGGTAGCGCAGGGGCGGAGTCGAAGCGGGAGTGTCCCGAGGGACCGTTTCCGACCCCGATGGTCTTGGCAACCAAGGCCGTCTGCCAAAACTTCAACTTCGACTACACCTGGAACGAGGGCCCCACTTGGGTCGAAAGCCAAAAGGCTTTTTTCTTCTCCAACTTCGTGGCGGGCTCCGCCAGCGGGGGCAACATCGTCAAGTACACGCCAGGTGGCAATTGCGAAGTGTACATTCGCGACGTCGGCTGCAATGGCTTGGCTGCCTCCAATGACGGCAATTTGCTGGCGGCCTGCCAACAGACCAGATCCGTGGTTCGCTTCGATTTGGCTACCAAAAAGCCGACGACGGTCGCGGATAGTTTCATGGGCACCATGCTCGATACGCCGAATGACTTGGTTCAGCGCTCGGATGGCAGCATCTATTTTACCAATCCCACCAACGAGCTCGCGGGGCGCCCCGTCGGCGTGGGTCCCGCCGCGTTCCGCGTCGATCCGACTGGCGCTGTCAGCAAGATCAGCGCGGGCAACTGCAACGGCATTGCGCTCTCTCCCGACGATAAGAAGCTGTACGTCCTACTGCTTGGCATGTGGGATCTCGACGCTCAGGGCGCACCGAGCAACAAGCAGGCGATGTTCACTACCGGCGACGGCATGGCCGTCGATTGCGCGGGTAACGTCTACACCAACGGCTCGATCTTTTCGTCCGCGGGGCAGAATCTCGGGAGCTGGGGAACGGGAACGAACTTGGCGTTCGGCGGCACCGATCGCAAGACAGTGCTCGTAGCTGGCCCCGGTAAGCAGCTACGCGAGCTGAGCCTCAACGTTCCCGGATTGCCATGACCTCGGCCTGATGGGATTTGCGGCCGCACTCCTCCGCGAGCGTTACGGAGCTTGGGTGACGCAGACTTGAGTGGCCAGGTTGCGGGTGGTGAGGTCCTCGCAAATGCCGTTGCTGCAGCGCAGCCCTTGCCGGCAGATCTGCGTCTTTTCATCGCAGCTTTGTCCGAGATTTCGCGGCTCGCCGCACACGGGCTCGGCGCAATCCTCGGTCGTGCAGAGGCATTCCAGTTTCGCGCCGCAGTTGCTGTTGTCGCGGCCGAACGCCGTGGAGCGTCCGCAAGCACCGGGCGCAGGCTGACAGGAGCCGTGCTGATCACACGGCGGGTTGGTGCAAACGCAGCGGAAGCCGTCGGCGCAGCTGGCGGCGCCGTGGTCGGTGCTGTCGATATCGCAATCGGCGCCCGTTCGACCTCGCTCGTAGCAAATGTGCGATGGCGGAAAATCGTAGTCGAGCACCTGACAGTAGGCGCCGTCCACGCAGCGCGTGAAACCGCACGCCCCTCCTACCTCGACCAGCGGCACGCATTTGCCGGTGGGACGGCCGTCACAGGTGCCGCCCTGCACGCACGCGCCCACGCTGCCGAACGTCGGCAAACACGGCTCGCCAATCGCCGGCAAAGGCTGACAGACCCCTTCGATCGGCTCACTCTCCATACCGGAGACGATTGGGACTTCACACGCCAGTCCCGCCGCGCAGGTCGTTCTGCTCGTACACGGTGCGCCCCGGCCAGGCGGTGCCACGCAAGCGCCCTTGCTGCAGGTTTGGGTATTGGGGCAGGTGATGGCATCGCAGGGATCGTAAAACGAGTCGACGAAATCGATGCAGGTGCCAGAGCTGCAGACCTGGCCGAGCGGACAAGCGCTTTGGTCGGAGCAGGGGCCGTGCGACGGCGCAAAGTCGACGCACTTGCCGCACTGGGGTTGATAAGAAGGCACGATGCCGCCCTTGCACAGGCCGGTTCGGCACTGCGAGTCGAACGCGCAACTGTCGCCCACCGCGCGGTTGCCCCAAACTTGGCTACACGCGGGACCTTTGTCGACTTTCAAGTCGTCGCACGAATGGGTCTTCCAATCGGCCGTGCACGAGACGATTTCATCGACGCTCCAGTGGCTGCCGTCGGCCAACAAGATGTCGGGGCAAGCGTCGATAGGGCTTTCGCAAGGCCGGAACCTGGGCGCGCCGCACTCGCGCATGCGCGTGCAAGCGGCCGTGAAATAGTCGCGGCAAGCTTGGGCTGGCGTCGACGGCACTGGCACGGACGCGCCACCAGAGCCGGCGCCGCTTTGCGCGCCGGTCGACTGCCCGCCGCTACCGGCGGCCGAGGTGAAGCCTCCGCTGCCCGCGCTCGAAGAACCAGCCGCCGCCGGTAGCGAGCCCTGGGAGGTAGTGCTGCCGCAGCCGGGCAACGTCAGGCCCAGAGTCGACGCAACCACCAGCCACTGCCCTAACCAACGACCTCGTATGTCCACCGCGCATGAACGTAGCAGGGCGGACGGCGCTCAGTACAGAGCCGCATCAGGTGCTCGACGTTGGCACGGGCGATTGGCACAGCCTGGCGCAATCGGGCGCACCGCAAGTCATAGGCGTCCATCCATTGTGCACACTGAGGATGAGATGCGGCGCGCACGAACGCGGGTGCCACTGTCGCATTAATCCGCATCGCGTGAGCGCGCAGGGCAAGTGGTTCCGCGCTACGTCACATCGCAAGCTCGCGAGTGACGCGTCGCCGAGCTTGACGTTGTTGGCGCCATCGACGAGCCTCGCTTCTTCAACAGGGAAGGGAGCGCACTCATGCGAGAGATGAACCGCACGATACTGGCGATTTGCACGGTTGTATCAATTCCACTCGGCTGCTCGATGGAGACCGCGACCAGCGCTGAAGACCTCGCTGAGGTGCAGATGGCGTTGGGCGGGGGAGGATTAGGAACGGGAGCAGTAGCGGGCGTGGGAGCTGGTGGCGGCTCCGCGGCTAGCGCGTCAGTAGTGTTTTCCAACGGCGCTAGCTACTTCGGAACGCGGGACGCGCAGATTTCGTCCACGAGCCCTGCGACGAACTTTGGACAGACGACGAGCTGCGCGAGCGCCGGTGGCGAAGTCGCCCGTTCGTGCTTGATCAAGTGGGACCTAAGCTCGGTTCCGGCGAACGCCATCGTCGACTTCGCGTACGTTCGGTTGGACGTCCACGACGGGTCGGTCGCCACTTTCGATATCCATCAAGTAAATGGAGCTTGGGAGGAGCTGAGCGTGAACTGGACTCAGCGGGACGCGACCCACATCTGGACGGGGCCTGGCTGCAATTCGACACCGTCCGATCGCACCAGCGCGCCGGTTGCAAGGTTCGTCGGCACTTCGGGTCTTCGGACCATCACCCTGAACGGTCTGGGTCCCGCCATGATTCAGAATTGGCTGGTCAATCCATCGGCGAACAAGGGCATCATCATTCGGAATGCAACGGGGACGCTGGATTCACTGGGCGTTCATTCCTCCAATTACTCCGTCGCTTCTTTGCGCCCGACCCTCGGGTTCACTTACCACCTGCCCTAGGTCCCCTTAGCGCCGAGCGCTGCGGTCGGAGCTTCAGCGCCAAAACTCCACGTGAACGCGGACGCTGCCGAGGGGCTTCACGTGGTGCGATTGCTCGGGCTCGACCAAGCCGCTCACGCCGGGCTCGAGCCGATGAACGCGGCCGCGCACGTGGTACTCGAGCGCGCCGGATTCGACCACGATGCGCGCCCAGGTGCCCGCTTTCGTGCGGTGGTCGGCGCGCAACGCGGCCGGCAACGTGTCTTCGGTGAACGTCGGCGTGCGCTTGTACTCGCTGGCGCCCGTCGGCATCGCAATCTGATCGCAAAGCGGGCAGTCGATGGCTTGGCCGAGCTTGTGGTGACGACCCTCTGGCGTTGTCACCCACTCTCGCTGCTGCCAGGGTGGGCGGTGCCGCATGTGTTGCCCGTGCTCGCACTCAAGCTCCGCGACCCAATCACCCGCGTCATCTTGGTGAAAGCCGATGATGGTGGTTTGCATGACCTAGCCGCAGCATGCCATGTGGCAAAGTTGCACGCGGCACGGTTTCGCACTCGCTTTGGACGCTGCTTTGCGCCCTCGTGAAGGCAGGGGTAACCAAGACCAGGATGACCCTGGCGGAGATGTTGGCGGCTCGCGGCGCGCAGATCTTGGCGCAGTGGACGGCGCAGGTCAGCGGCTCGCTTCACCCCGAAGCCATGCCTCACCCGCAGCTGGTCGATCACTTGCCGGCGTTCTTGGAAGAGATTGCCCAGGCGCTGCGCGATCGCGAAGGTCCAGATGGCAGCCGCGTTGCCGCGGAGCACGGCGAGCAACGGCTGGGGTTGGGCTTCAGCTTGGACGGCGTGGTGCGTGAGTACGGCGCGCTGCGCGACGCTATCTTGGCGGTAGCCAAGACGGAGCGCGTCAGCGTGCGCGAATGGGAACATGACGTGCTGTTCGACTGCACCATCACCGGCATCGCGGCGGCGGTGTCCGAATACCAACGCCAGCGCGACGCGGAGCTGCAGCGGCACATGAACGAGCATTTTGCGTTCATCGCTCACGAGCTGCGCAATCCGCTGGGCTCGGCGCTGTCCGCGCTGAGCATGCTGGAACGCAAGCAGGTCCTGAACATGTCGGAGCGCTTCCCCTTGGTGCTCCATCGCGGCTTGACGCGCATGCAAGAGCTGATCGACAGCACGCTGCGCACCGCGCAGCTGGCGACGGCCATTCAGCTCCAGCGCGAGCCGACAAAGTTGGCAGCGTTGCTCGAAGACATGGAAATGTCGGCTGCCGCCAGCGCCGAAGAGCGCCACGTCAGCTTGACGTTCGAGACGGCCGAGGACGTGACGCTCGACGTGGATCAACGATTGGTTCGTTCGGCGCTCACCAACCTGGTCCGGAACGCGGTCAAGTTCAGTCACGCGGGGGGAGCGGTCGTGGTGCGCGCACGCAGCACGGACGAGCACGTCGTGATCGAGGTCGAGGATTCCTGCGGAGGCTTGCCGCCCGGCATGGTCCAGCAGGCGTTCGCGCCATTTGCACAGCTCGGCTCCGATCGCAGCGGGTTCGGCCTCGGCCTGGCGATTGCCAAGCAGGCCGCCGACGCCCACCAAGGCGTGATTCGCGTGCAAGACTTGCCCGGCAAAGGCTGCATCTTCGCGCTCGAGCTGCCGATAGCGGCTCGGCTCGAGGAAGCGGCGAGCGCCAAGCCGCATTGAACCCCGACATGAAGTCCAGCGGTGTGCCAATGGCACACGTGATTGCCCGCAAATAGACGGGCAATTTGGCCTTCGGCTGCGGCATGGAGTTTGCTCTGCGCCGAAACCATGAGGATCACGAGCGACCGCTTGCTTCGTCTGCGATGGCTATTGCTCGGCGCTGCGAGTGCCGGAGCCTGCGGAGGCACCGTTCACAACGCGCCGGACGACGACGGAGCGGCTGGGACGCAAGCGAGCGGTGGTGTTGGCGTGGCCGGTGGAACGAACGTCGCTGGAAAGACGAACCGCGCTGGTGCCGCTAACGGCGGTGCCGCGGGAAGGTCGGTAGGCGGTGCGGCCGGCGCCGGCGGCAACGCGGGCTCGGGTGGTGACGTGAGCTCGGGTGGTGACCCGGGGGTTCCGCACGGAGAATGCGTCGACCCTCAGCCAGCCAACGCGGGCTTCGTGACGTGCGGCAATGGCCTCGTGCATCGCGTCGAGCAGAGCGAGTGCGAAAACAAGCTGCCGACGGAGCCCGTGACCTGTGGCGTCGAGCCCAACACGTACGTTTGCGACGGGACGAAGCGTGAGGCTTGCGGAAGCCCCGGAGGCGGCACGCCGCCGGCGACGAGCTGCGCCGTGGGCTGCGTCGTCGACGCGGATTGCGGAGCCGGGGAAATCTGCCTGTGCGGCCCCCAAATCGGTGGGTGTGTGGCCGCTGCCTGCACCGTCGACGCCGACTGCGGCGACGGTTACTTCTGTCGGCTCGTGACGATGGAGCAGGGCATTGGTTGTGGAGCGACGGTGGCCTTTCAATGCCAGCTGCCCGAAGACGGCTGCAGCGGCGTCGCTGATTGCGGCACTGGCGGCGGTTTTGGGCAGCGCTGCCAGCCGGCTACGGTCGGGGACCGGCTTCGTTGTGAGCCGGTGGCGGGCGCGGCTTGTGGCCGGCCCTTTTTGGTCAATGGCGCGCCGCGTTTGGCTTGCTTGTCGAGCAATACCGACTGGGCGGACACGTTTGCGACCGACCTCGGTGAGCTCGATCGCGCGACCCGTGCGGCGCTGGCCGCAGGCTGGAACCAGCTCGGCCTCATGGAGCACGCCAGTGTGGCCGCGTTCGCACGCTTCACTTTGCAGCTGCTGGAGTTGGGCGCGCCGTACTCTCTGGTGCGCGAGTCCAACCAGGCCATCAGCGACGAAACGCGCCACGCACAGCTGTGTTTCGGGCTCGCCGCTTCGTTCGGCGCGACCTCGGCCGGCCCCGGCAAGCTGGATTGTCGAGGCGCGCTGGCTCGCTCGTCACTCGCGGACGTAGCGCTGGACGCCTTCCTCGAAGGTTGCATCGGCGAAACCGTGGCCGCGCTCGAAGCCAGCGAGGCGCTGGTCGGCGCCTCGGTTCCGGCGGTGCGCCAAGTGCTGGAGCAGATTGCCGAGGACGAAGCGCGTCACGCGGCGCTGGCTTGGCGGTTCGTGGCTTGGAGTTCCGCACAGTCGCCTGGCTTGGTGGAGAGCTTGCGGGCGCGATGGGAGCTGGAGCGAGAGCGCGCCGAGCAAGCGCGGACCGCATTGGCCCAACGCGCCTCGTCGACCCAAGACCTTTCGGTAGGCGGAATTTTGAGCGATTTGGCCCGCGCCGAGCTAAGGCTTCACGCGCTGTGCGAAGTCGTGGGGCCCTGTCTGGAGGCGTTGCCACGCGCTCTGCCGGCGGAGCTTGCACCCGCCGTGCTGAGCGTGAGCTAGCGCTTGGCGGCCGCCGCTTCTTCGCGCGCTTTTCGCTCGTTGGCGACCGTGAGGTAGGCCTCTTGGCTCACCTCGTTGGCGCCGTTCAACGCGTGCTCGAACGCGGCCAGGGCTGCGGCGGCATCCGTCGAGAACGTGACGAGCGCGCATTTTTGCCCACCGCGCTCGAACAGGCTGACGCGCATGTCTGCGGGCATGAGCGACTGCAGCTCCGCCTGCCACACCGCGCCCGGGATGTCGTCGAGCTCGATTGGCAAGGTTGCCGTGCCGTCTTCGCGCGCTTCGCTCGTGAGCACCGTCTTGATCTGCGCCTGCACCGCCATCTGTGCGGAGATTATGCCGCGTCGCGGAGAACGCGCGAGCGAAATGCGAACGCGCAAAAGCGCGGAATTTTAGGCCATTCCGGGAAGTTTGATCCGTGGCGCCTGGGGGTTCGTCACTGAGCTTGCGATGCGTTGCTCATCGCTCCGTGGCTGGTGTGGTCTTGTCGCTCGTTCGGCGCTCTTCGCGAGCGCGCTGACAATCGCCTGTTCCGCGCCCAACAGCGGTGGCGAGCCGCAAGGCGCGGCCAGCGGCGGTTCGGCGGGCCAAGGCGGCGGCGGCCCGTCAGCAACGAGCGGCGCGCCGCAATCGGCGGGGGGCAATGGTGGCGCGACCGGCGGCGGAGCGATCTCGAGCGCCGGCGCCCTCAGCGGCAACGGTGGCAAGGCCGATGCAAGCAACGGCGGCTCTTCCCTGGCTGGCGCGAGTTCAGGTGGCGTGAGCGGAGGCAGTGGAAGCGCCGGTATCGGTGGCAACGGCGGCAACGGCGGGGCTAGTGGGGCGAGCGCGAGCGCCACCTGCAGCATGGTGAAGTCCGAATACGCTGCTGAGCTCGAGAAGCAGCTCGCATGCAACCCAAGCGCCGGCTCGCAATGCACGAACCATGTTCCGGCTGCCCCCGGCTGCGAATGCCGCGTGTTCATGCAACCGAGCGATCCATTCGCCATCGAGCATTTGTCGAACGTGGCCAACGGCTGGTTCGAAGCGGACTGCAGCATGCCGGGCTGCCCGGCCAAGTGCTCGACCGCTGCGACCGGAACCTGCCAGGCAGACGCGAAATC